>NZ_JBFULY010000010.1:0-128634 GCF_054049655.1 Cellulomonas sp. P5_C5
TGTTGTTCCTCCCCCACCCGTACGCTGCCCCACCACCCGTGACACACCAGGTGTTGAAGGCGTCCGTCGACGCCGAGGCGCACGAAGGCAGACCGACTACCTGCCCGACGCTCCGAGCAGGCTCCTCCGGCCCGTTGTAGCCCCAGCGGTACATGGTTCCGTCGGCCGTCAGGGCGACCGAGCCGGACTCGCCGGCTGCGATGGCGACAGCACCAGAGACCCCCGGAACCTGCAGGGCGATGGACCCCGTTCCGACCGCTGTCTGCCCCCACCCGTTGACGCCCCACGCCCACACCCCGCCGGAACTGGTCAGCAGGAGGGCGTGCGAGCTGCCGGCTGCGACGTCCACGAAGGAACCTGTCGCTGCCGAGTCCACCAGCGACGGGGCGGTGTCGATCATGCCGGAGTTGTTCAGCTCTCGACCCCACCGGTAGGCGGCTCCGTCCCGGGTCACGGCGATCGTCATCGATGAGGACGCTGCGACAGCCCGTGCCGGAGGAAGACCGGGCACGCGGAACGGAGTCATCACAGCCTGCCCCACTCCGGGCGTCCCGTTGCCGAGCTCCCCGTAGTACCCGTTACCCCACGTCCACACCGAACCGTCGCTGGTGAGCGCCACGGTGTGGCTCGAGCCGACGGACAGGTCGACGACGTCGGTGATGGAGACCTCGCCCGGACGGTACGGGTCGCCGCCACGCCCGAGGTAGTTGGCCCAGCCCCACGTGAACACCCGGCCGTCGACGGTACGGACCGCCGCAGAGCGCAGCCCGACGAAGACCTCAGCAACCGGGGGCAGACCTTCCACCTTGGTGCGCGCAAAGACGGCGGCACTCGGGGACTCACCGTTGCCGATCCCCGCGGCCGTCTGGGCGCCCCACGCGTACACCGTCCCGTCCTGCGTCAGGCCAAGGGTCGTACCCGCATCGCTGGAGACGACCTGCTTCCACCTGCCACCGCCATCGCCGGTCGGCTTGCCGCCGTCGTTGTCCCAGATGTGCCACGTGTGCTCGAGCATTCCGGGCTTGCTCCAGCTCGCGAGCTCGAACCCCAGGACGCTGACCTCGAAGCCGGCACCGGTGGAGAACTCCACCTCAGCGTCTGCCCGCGGGGTCTTGCCGGTCTCCAGCTTCCCGGTGAGCTTGGGGGTGATGGACGTGCTGACGAACGGGCCGGCCATGTCGTAGAGGTCGAAGCTGAGCTTCGCCTCTCCTGTCACGGAGGCCTCACCCTCCAGGGTCCCCGCCCATGCAGTCTCGGGGTTGCTCTTGACGTCGTGAACGCCCTGCCAGCCGTCCTTCTGGGTGTACCGAACTCCGAGCTCCTCGTGCAGGGTGACCTCGGTCGTCATCTCCAGCGACGCCGTCGCCTCGAGGGCTCCGGTGAGGGAGAGCTCGATCTGCGGGGTGAAGACCAGCGGGACGAGTCCGGTCGGCACGGTCACAGGGGGCAGGTGCAGCGACGGGAAGTACTTGTCCAGGAGCTCGCGCGGAGAGCCCTCCACGGAGGCGCCCGCAGATGCGCTCAGCGACCCCTCGATCGCGCGCTCGATCTCGATCTTCTGATCACCGACGAGGACGAACGAGACCTGGTGCAGCGACGGCGTCAGGTCGAGCCAGGAGTCACGTTGGATGTCGATGTCCACCTCGGCGTCGAGCGCGAAGGTGAGCGAGTCCTTCGCGGTCACCGCAATCTCGCCGCTGATCTCGTGTTCGGTGCCCGTATCCGGCCCGTCGTCCTCGCCGGGCTCGTCCTCGTCCTCGTCCTCCGGGCACAGGCTGAACTCGGTCATGTGGGCGTCGTAGCAGACGTGGAACGCGTACTCGTTCGCCCAGGTGTGGTCGATCAACGAGAGGCTCAGGTCCGTGGCGGCCGCGACGCCCGTGCCCTGCGACGTAGCCGGCGCCGGCGGCGTGCCGGTGATCCTCTGGTGCACGTGAAGCTCGTTGAACGTCTCCTGCAGCGTCGCGTTCACGGTGTCGAGGACCACGGTGCTGCCCAGGTCGTGCACAGCGACGACCCGTCGCAAGGCGCCCTGCGGCGTCGCGGCCGTCGGGCCGAGCGCGACGATGTTCCCGACATCGACCGGCGAGCTTGCGGTGTCCACCGTGAGCGTGCTCGGCGTCGCGGCGGTGATGGTCGACTCGATGGCGTCCGAGCCGGCCGCGTCGAGATCGGGATTCGGGATGACCTCGCCGGGGCTTGTCGTCGTGACTGTGCGCCGGACGCTGCTGACGTTGCCCTTCTTGTCGAATGCGCGCACGACCACCGTGTGGCTGCCGTCGAGCGGGACGACCTGCCAGATGAAGTCGGCCCGGTTGCCGTGCCGGGTCAGGGTCGCGTCGCCGGTGTCTGTTCCGTCGACGACGACCTCGACCTTCGCGACACCGGAGCCGGTGTCCGTGGCCGAGCCCTCCACGATGACCGCGCCGTCGACGGACAGGTCGATGCGCACGCCGTCGTCCGGGGAGGTGACGGCGAGCGTCGGGGCGAGCCTGTCGATGGGCAGCCGAGCGCTGAGCCTGTGCAAGCGCGCAGCGGCGAGCGTCGTGGCCGTGTCGGTGGTCGTCTCGAATGCGTTCTTGCCGCCCAGGGCGCCGGTCAGGGTCGCGTCCGTCGGCAGGGAGCGTGGGGCGTCGCCGAACGCGGGCACCGCTGCCGTGAGCGTGCCGTTGGTCGAGCCGAACGCGACGGCGGGTGTAGTCGTGTGCGCGGGCGACGAGCTCGTCGACCTGGCCTGGGAAGACGTAGGCCTGTTGTCAGGGCCACTGCACGCAGCGAGCCCGAGGGCTCCGACCATGACCGTGACGAGCACTGCCTGACCTCGAATGCGCACAGCACCTCTTCTCGTGGGCGCGGACGACTCCGCACGCGCGGGACCCTGCCGGGCCGGTGGGCCACGGCAGTCCGCGTTGCCCCATCGGCACGCTGACAGGGCTGGTTGAGGAGGCAGGACTTGCGCACCCGTGTGGACCCGGACACAGCCGTGCACGCTGACTGGGGTGTTTTCTTGGGTGCGGCAGTCTCCGCGGGCTCGGCCTCGTCAGGCGAAGTCGAACAGCGGCGGGAACACGATCACGATGACCGCGGCCCAGGCGGCGTAGACCGGTAGGTACCGCGTCTGCCAGCGCTCGAGCTCGGAGAACGTGCCGCGACCGCGCAGGAACCGGGCGCTGCGCCACGCCGAGACCCCGAGGTGCACGAGCAGCAGCAGGTTGAGCCCGAGCGCGGCGATCTTGTTGGGGCTGGTGCCGAACTCCGCGATCCGCGTGAGCATCGCGGTCAGCATCACGGCGTCGACCGCGAGCGCGACCCCCACCATGACGAGCTGGAGCCAGTCGGCGAGCGCGGGCGGTGCGAGCGGGTCGCGAGCCGAGACCGAGTACAGGAGCAGCGCCAGGACCAGCACGAGGATCGCGTCCATCAGGATGAGCAGCTCGCGGTCCACCTCGACGAGGCCCCCGGAGGCGACGAGCGCCACGAGGACGGCCACGAGCATGGCGATGGTCAGCGGCGTGAAGATCCGGGTCAGCACAGGCGCGATGTTCTCGACGACGTCCTGCTTGGCCTCGACGAGCCAGGCGGCGACGATGAGGGCGCCCGGGACAGCGAACGGCATCACCCACTGCGTGATCACCGGTTCGGGGTCGACGCCCACGAGCTGCAGCACCGCGGCGGTGAGGCCCAGGAGGACCCCGCCACCCAGGGCGAGCAGCGTGAAGTAGATCGCGAGCTCGCCCGTGAACCGCACGAAGTCCATGCGTCGGCCGTCGGAACGCCACGATTCTGCGACGTACGCGAGCCCGACGAGCAGCCACAGGACGACGGGCGCGTGCAGGATCGCCAGCACCTCGGTCGACCCCTCGGGGACGAACGGGTACACGTTGAGCACGACGGCGAGCACGAGGAACGGCACGACGATCGCGGCGACGGTCCGCACGCCGACCCGGCGCTTCCACCCGAGGTACGCGGCGAGGAACGGCACCACGAGCAGGCCGATGTTGCGCGCGAGCGCGACCTCGTCGTCGCCGAACCAGGCGATGCCGGCCCGCACCGCGACGCCCGCACCGGCCGCGAGCGCGATGACGACCGCGAGCTCGCGCCACCGCGGTGCCGGCGAGCCGGGCGAGTCGTCGGGGACCAGCGCGAGCTGCTTCCACAGCCGGTCCGAGTGCTCGCGGGCGTACTCGCGGGAGACGGCGTCCAGGTTGCCGAGGCGCTTGATCGCGACGAGGAACGCCTCGTCGTCGTCGAGCCCGGTCGCGCGCAGGTCGGCCACCTGACCCCGGAGGTGGTCCTCGAGCTCGTCGACGTCGGCCGACGAGATGACCTGCCGTCGGTGCACGTAGCCGCGCCAGCGGTCGATCTGGGCCTCGAGCTCGTCGTCGTGCGCCATCACGCCCACCCCTCCACGACGGGGGTGGGTCGCGGTGCCGACTCCCAGACCTGCCGCAGCGCGTCCGCGACGACGCTCCACTGCGCCTGCCGTTCGGCGAGCGCCGCCCGGCCGGTCGGGGTGATCGCGTAGTGCTTGCGACGTCGACCCGACTCGGACGTGCCCCAGGACGCCGAGACGTGGCCGAGCCGTTCGAGCCGGTGCAGGAGCGGGTAGAGCATGCCGTCCGTCCACTGCATGCGTCCGCCGGAGAGCTCGCCGACGCGCTTGAGGATCGCGTACCCGTAGAGGTCGCCGTCCACGAGGATCCCGAGCACGAGCGGTGTCGCCGAGGCGGCGACCAGGTCCTTGTCGATGTGCACGACGTCTCCTCTACCTTGATGTGCTAGGTATCTAACCCTAGCTGATCTAGGTATCAGCGGTACCGCTCGACGAGCGCGTCGCCGATCGAGGCCAGGCGGTCCCGCACCCCCGCAGGCCCGGTCACCTCGATCCACTCGACCAGCCCGGAGAGCTCGCCGGCGAGCACGTACTCGTCGCCGCCGCGGATCACGACCTCGATGCGGCCGTCGGCCGTGGCACCTCCCACCTCGAGCCGGTCGCCGAACGCCATCCGCAGCAGTCCCGTCGCGTCGGCCGCGCAGACCGCCTGGACCTCGAGCGGAGTCCGCAAGCGGTCCACCTCGTCGGCGATCTCGCGCCAGCTCCGGGCAAGGTCGAAGTCGTCGGGTCGGTGCACGGGGTCGACGGTCGGGTCGACGGACGACACGCGGTCGATCCGGAAGGTCCGCCGGCCGGCCTCGGTGTGGGCGACGAGGTACCACGACGGACCCTTGGCGATGATGCCGAGCGGATGGACGGTCCGCTCCGTGTCGACGCCGGTGCGGTCGACGTAGCCGAGCCGCACCTGGACGCCGCGGATCACCGCGTCCTGGAGCTCGTCGAGGAACCGCGGCGGTCGCGGCTCGACCCGGCTGGACCCCCATCGCTGCGGGTCCAGGACCAGCGACGACGCCGCTGCCTCGGCCTGCACCCGGAAGGGCTCCGGCAGGGCACGGACGAGCTTGCGCAGCGCTGCCTTCACCGCCGGCGTCGCGGCCGACGCCGGGCCGGCGACGAGGAACAGGGCGCGGGCCTCGCTCGCGGTCAGCCCGGACAGGTCGGTGCGGGCGCCGCCCACCAGGCGCCAGCCACCGCCCCGGCCCTGCAGCGAGTACACGGGGACCCCTGCCATGGCGAGGGCGTCGAGGTCGCGGCGGGCGGTCCGCTCGGAGACCTCCAGCTCCCGGGCGACCTCTGCCGCCGTCACCTGCTCGCGCCGCTGCAGCAGCAGGACGATGGCCATCAGCCGGTCGGCTCGCATCCCCCCAAACTCGCACAGAAAACCGGTCACGAGGTGACCTGTTTCAGTCCGCACCATGGCGGCATGACCTCTTTTCCCGACCCCACCCTTGTCCCCGTCAACGGCGTCGTGCTCGAAGTCTTCGAGGCAGGCCGAGAGAACGCCGGGAATCCCATCGTGCTGTGCCACGGCTGGCCGGAGCTCGCCTACTCCTGGCGCCACCAGGTGCCCGCCCTGGTCGCCGCCGGCTACCACGTCATCGTCCCGAACCAGCGGGGCTACGGAGGCTCGTCCCGCCCGACCGAGGTGACCGCCTACGACATCGCGCACCTGACGGGTGACCTCGTCGCCCTGCTCGACCACTACGGGTACGACGACGCCACGTTCGTCGGGCACGACTGGGGCGCCATGGTCGTCTGGGGCCTGGCCCTGCTGCACCCGGACCGCGTGACCAGGGTGATCAACCTGAGCCTGCCCTACATGGAGCGTGGGGAGATGCCCTGGGGCGAGCTCCTGGCGCTCGTGCTCGGCAGCGACTACTACTTCGTCCACTTCACCCAGCAGCCCGGCGTCGCCGACGCCGTGCTCGACGCGAACACCGCCCGGTTCCTGCGCAACCTGTACCGGAAGAACGAGCCCCCCGCGGAGCCCGCGCCGGGCATGGCGATGATCAACCTCGCCCGAGCGGAGACACCGCGCGGGGAGCCCGTCCTGAGCGACGACGAGCTGGCCGTACTGGTCTCCGCTTTCGAGCAGTCGGGGTTCACCGGCAGCATCAACTGGTACCGGAACCTCGACCGCAACTGGCACCTGCTGGCCGACTCGGACCCGGTCATCCAGCAGCCCACCCTGATGATCTACGGCTCCCGGGACACCGTCGCGCGGTCCGAGAACCTGGCCGCGTTCGTGCCGAACGTCGACGTGGTCACCCTCGACTGCGGTCACTGGATCCAGGAGGAGAAGCCGGAGGAGACCAACCAGGCGATCCTCCACTGGCTGGACCAGCGCGACGCCAGCTAGTCCGCGCCCGCCGGCCGCAGCCCGTGACGGAGGCCCCGTGACCAGCGTCTCCGCTGGTCACGGGGCCTTTGTGACTCCCGAGTGGCCGAGGAAGTTCGTTCCGTCGCGGACCGGCGGCAACTCGCTCTGAGAACGCATGAGGGACGACTGCACCAACTGGCGCTCCTCGGGTGCATCCAGCGTCGGTTCTCGGGAGCGCGCCGCATCACCAAGTGCTCTCACGTGAACACCCGTTGGACCTGGCCCCAGCCGGGGTCAGTCAGGTGAGCCTCGAGACCCGCCTCACGCACGGCTGCGGCGGCGTACCGGCCCGCCTCGCGCAGAAGGCCGGCCTCGTCGACGCGCGTGGCCACCCGGTCCTCGAGCAGCACCTCGCCGGCGACGAGAACGGTGCGCACGTCACGGCCGACGGCCTGCAGCATGATCCGGTGGACGGGCATCCACCAGGGGGTCAGGTGCGGCGCGGCGGTGTCGAGCAGGACCAGGTCGGCGCGCTTGCCGATCTCGATGGACCCGATCTCGTGCTCCATCCCGAGCGCCTTGGCCGCGTCGACCGTGATCATCTCGAGCAGCTTGCCGGGCGGGAACAGGTACGGGTCGCCCGTGCGGACCTGGTGCGCGCTGCGCACACCACGCGCGGCCTGCAGCAGGTCGAAGGGGCGCAACGGCGCGCAGCCGTCGGTGGTCAGTGCGACGTTGATGCCCTGGGCCATCATCGCGGGCACGTTCACCTCTCCGCCGGGTGCGTGACCGAAGTGCGTTCCGGTCGCGGCGAGCATCGCGATCTCCTCCTCGGAGATCCCGATGCAGTGCTGCAGGAGCACGTCGGGACCGAGGAGCGCGTACTCGTCGTCCTGCAGTGCCAGCCGCACCTGCCCGCCGAACGCGTCCGAGTGGATGCGCACGCCGTGGCGCGCGGCCAGCTCACGTACGCCGCGTGCGTGCTCCCTGTCACCGTCGGTCAGCCGCACCGCCGCGTCGGGCGTCGACGGGTTGGCGGAGTCCACCGACGGCACGATCGAGAACGGCGTGACGAACACGCGCGTGAGCCCGCCGCGCGTGCCGTCCAACGTCCGCACGACCTCCTCGGTGACGTCGAGCATCTCCGCGAGCGAGGTCGAGCGAGCACGCCAGCCGGCGCCGTCGGGGACTGACGACGGATACGGATAGGGCAGGCCGGACGGCCCGACGCAGACGATGTCGGCCAGACCCACCTCCCCGTACGCACGCGCGTGCTCTGTCGATGGCCAAGCCACGTCAGAGCGAGGCTCCGAGGCCATCACCGAGACCGACGTCGTGACGCCTACCCGAAGCCTGTCGATGGCCGAGACCAGACCGTCGAGGTACCAGAACTCGGGAGTGGTCCAGTTGAAGTAGAACGGCGTCACCACCGACTCCCAGGTGCGGGGTGCGTCGGAGGCGAGGGACTTGATCAGCGAGTGCCCCGCATGCCCGTGAGCATCGATGAGGCCAGGCAGCAACGCGACGTCGTCGCCGCCCAAACGCCGCGTGGCGGCGGGGTGGCGGACGTCGATCTCCGCGCGCGGCCCCACGTCGACGATGCGGTCACCGTCCACGACCACGCTGGCGTTCTCGAGGATCCGCCGTTCACCATCCATGGTGACCACGGTCTGCGCGTCGATGATCAGGTCCGCCACGTGTCGATCTCCTTCGTCTACGTCGGGAACGCCATTCGACTCACGGAGTCGAGGCCGCCTCAACGGCGACGGCGGGCTGAGGGTGGGTGCGCGGGCGGGGTGCCCGGCTCAGGGGGTTCGCGTCGGCATGGCCGCGAAGGACGGGAGGCGGTCGCGTTCGATGTGGGCGTAGGCGACCGACTCCGCGACGCGCGGGTTCCCGGAGGCGATGGCATCGCGCAGCGCGATGTGGTCGTGGAAGGCCTCGTCCACGTCGAGATCACTGGTCAGGTAGAACAGCCAGGTCATGCGCCCCGAGATGGTCCGCATCATCTTGAGCATCAGGGCGTTGTCCGCGGTCGCGACGATGGCCTCATGGAAGTGCGTGCTCTCCTGCGCGATCCGCAACGGGTCGCGCAGGGCGACGACGTCGTGCGACACGGCCAGAGCGGCCTCCAGGACGTCGAGCGACGCTCCGTCGGCAACCTGCCGTGCGGCGTAGCCCGCCGCGCCGACCTCCAGGCACAGCCGGACGTCGAACAGGTCGTCCACCTCCTTCTCCCCCCACTGGGCCACGACCGCGCCGCGCCGGGGTGAGGTGTGCACGAACCCGTCGCGCTCCAGCAGCGGGACAGCTTCGCGGAGCGGGACGCGGGACACGTCGAGCTCCTCGGCGATGCGCTGCTCGGGCAGTCGGCTGCCCTGCGGGTAGTGGCCCAGGATGATCCGCTCGCGGACCGTCTCGTAGATGCGCTGCGACAGCGAGGCCCGCGGCTCGGCGGTCTTCGTCATGACGCCCTCTCTGGGGTGGGGAGGCCGGGCCCCGAAGGACCCGGCCTCCAGTGGATCACTGACCGTCGATCACTTTCCGTCGATACCGAGCATCGCGAAGTTCAGCTCGTTGGCGCCGATGCTCTGGGCCTCGGCCACGCCAGTCAGCCACGGCTTCGTGACGACCCAGTCCTTGATGTACGCCAGGTTCATGAAGCAGCCGGTCTCCCCGAGCAGGTCGCCGGCCTGGACGTAGAGGGCGGTGTCACCGCTCACCACGGCTTCGTCGAGCAGCGCGTTGACCTCCTTGGACTCACAGCCGAAGTAGTTGACGCCACCGCTCGCGTCCCAGAAGACGTGTCCCCACATGTACGGGTCGCCACCGTCGGGACCGTTGTTCCCGTCGATCATCGCGTCCGGACCCTTCGACGGGTCGTTGATCCAGTCGTACGCGGCGCTCGTCTCGTAGCCCTGGGCCGTCGCGTCCAGACCGGCGGCCTGGAGGTTGGCGACGACGATGTTGGCCATCAGCTGGGCGTTGGCGCTCGAGTTGCCGTATCCGATGACCAGCGACTTCGCGTCGTCGGGCAACGTCTTGGCGTACTCCGTCAGCACCGTCGGGTCGTAGGTGATGGCCTGCTTGTCGGCACCGCCAGGGATCATGCCGGCCGCGTACATGGTGGTCGCGACCGCCGACCGCTCACCGAGCACCTGGTCCACGAACGCTTCCTGGTCGAGCGACTTGAGGAACGCGATCCGCGCCTCGGTGTCCGTGAAGAACGGCATCGCCGAGTTCAACGTGACGAGCGAGGCCTGGAAGGTCGGCAGGAAGTAGTTCTTCACGTCGGCAGCCGTGGAGTACTTGTCCAGGCTCGAGGACGGCAGGGCCGAGACGATCACGTCGACGTCGCCGGAGTCGAAGGCGAGCTCGAGGGCCGAGGCGTCCGTGTAGATCGGGAGCTCGACGGTGGTGAACGGCGAGGACTCGCCCCAGTAGTCCTCGTACTGGGTGAGCGTGTAGCCGACGCCGGTCTCCGCCTTGGTCAGCTCGTACGGGCCGGTGCCCAGGTCGTGCGTGGACAGGTAGGTCTGCGCGTGGTCGTCGCCCGCGTTCGCCTCCAGGCCCTCGGGCGACTCCATCTTGGGGCCGTACGGCGACGCGAGGTAGCTGAGGAACGCCGAGTTGGGCTTGTCGAGGTGGATGACGGCGGTCAGGTCGTCGGGGGTGTCGACGCTGGTCACGCCGGCCACCATGTACGACGCGCCGCCCTCGACCGCGATGCGCCGGTCGAACGCGACCTCGACGGCGGCGCTGGTGAACGGGGTGCCGTCGTGGAACGTCACGCCTTCTCGCAGGTGGAACGTGAACTCGGTGTTGTCCGGGCTGGCCTCCCAGCTCGTCGCGAGCCGAGGCGCGATCCCGATGGCGTCGCCGTCCATCTTGTACTGGACCAGGCCCTCGTACGTGTTGAGGATGAGCGCCTGGCCGTTGTTGGCGTAGTAGATGTCGGGGTCCGGCGGCTGGCCGATGTCACCGAGCAGGCCGACCGTCAGCACGCCGTCGGAGGGCGCAGCCGCGCTCTCGCCGTCGTTGGAGTCGATGGATGAGGCCGAGCACGCGGACAGGGCGAGGGCGGTCACGAGCACGCCTACCAGGGCGAGGCCGCGCAGCTGTCGAGAAGGTCTCGTGGACACGGGGGTCTCCTTGAGTTGGTCCGGTCGAGGGGTCGGTCAGGTAGAGCGGCGGCGGCAGTGCGCCTCTCCGTCGTCGTCACGCGGTGATCCGCGGGTCGGCTGCCGCCTGGATCAGGTCCACGGCGGTGTTGGAGAGGACGTAGATGGTCCCGAGCACGAGCGTCACGCCCGCGATCGCCGGGAAGTCGGCCACGGGGATGCTCGCGGCCAGGTAGTTGCCGATGCCGGGCCAGCCGAACACCTGCTCGACGACGACCACGCCGGCGAACATGAAGCCCAGCTGCAGGCCGGCCATCGAGACGGCGGGCCCGGCGGCGTTGCGGAAGACGTGCTGGCGCAGGACGTGCCCCTCGTCGAGACCCTTGCTCCGCGCGGTGCGGATGTGGTCCGCGCGCAGGGTGGCCTCGAGGCTGGTGCGGAAGATCCGGCCGATGGCGATCGCGGGGATGATCGCCAGGACCGTGGCGGGCAGGACCAGGTGGCGCAGGGCCTCCGTGAGCAGCGGGCCGTCGCCGTGCAGAGCGGCGTCGATCACGAGCATGCCGGTGGGGCCCGGGGAGTCGGACGCGCCTTGACCGTTGCCTGGGAGCCAGCCCAGGCGGCCGTAGAAGAACACGATGCCGACGATGGCCAGCACGAACGGCGGCGCCGCCCCGAGCACCAGGAGCCCACCGCGCACAGCTCCGGTCCCGCGCCACTGCAGAGCGCCGGACACCGCGAACAGCGTGGCCAGGACCAGCGCGACGAGGAACGCGGCAAGGACCAGCTCGATGGTCGCCGGCAGGTATGTGCCGAGGTCGTGCGTGACGTCGTTCCGAGTGCGCAGCGAGCGGCCCAGGTCGCCGGTCACGGCCGACTGCAGGAAGTCCACGTAGCGCACCGCGAGCGGGTCGTCGAGGCCGAGCTGCTCGCGCTTGGCGGCCACCACCTCCTGGGAGGCGTTGGCGCCGACGTAGGCGCGGGCGGGGTCGGTCGGTGAGATCTGCTGGAGCAGGACGAGGACGAACGACAGGACGACGAGCAGCAGGATCGCCGCACCGGCACGTTTGAGGGCGAAGGTGCGCACGTCACCACCTCGCCGGGAGGAGCGAGCGGACGGCGTCGCCACCGAGATTGGCGACGAGGGTCAGGACCAGGACGGCGAGCGCCGGCACACCCGGCACCGTCCAGTGGCTCAGGAGCTGCTGCATGGCGCGTGCCGTGTCGGCGCCGAGCTCGGGGGCGGGAGCCTGCTGGCCGAGGCCGAGGAACGACAGCCCCGCCAGGAGCAGGATCACGTTGCCGACGTCGAGGCTCGCCGTGACGACAGCGGTCGGGACCACCCCGGGCAGCAGGTGCCGCGTGACCAGCCGGACCTCGCCGACGCCCGACAGCCGGGCCGCCTCGACATGGGGTCGCGCGGCGAGCGCCTTGACCTCGCCACGGATGATCCGCGCGTAGAAGGGCCACCAGACGATCGCGACCGCAACGAGAGTGTTGCGCAGACCCGAACCCATCGCCGCGACGATCGCGATCGCGACCAGCGCGCCCGGCAGGGCGAGGAACAGGTCGGTGAACCGCATGAGCACGTCGTCGAGCCAGCCACCGCGCGACCCGGCGATGACGCCGACGATCCCGCCGATGATCAGGCCCGACGCGACGACGACCAGGGCGCTGAACCAGCTGACCTGCATCCCGATGAGCGTGCGGCTGAACAGGTCCCGACCGATCGAGTCCGTGCCCAGCACGTGGTCCGGGCTGAACGGTGGCAGGTTCAGCGCGCCGACCGGCTGGACCGGGTCGTACGGCGCGATGACCCGCGCGAAGAGCGCGACGAGCGTGATGACCGCGAGCAGGGCGACGAGCGCGATGCTGACGGGGCGGGCGAGCCGCACCGCGGGGACCGGGCGGATGCGGGTGCGTGGGACGACGGCGGTGGACATCAGACCTGGACCTCCCGGATCTCGGGGACGGCGTCGAGGAGGGTGCGCGTGTACTCGTGCTGCGGGCTGCCGGTGACCTGGTCTGCGGTGCCCAGCTCGACCACGGCGCCCGACTGCATCACGGCGATCCGGTCGCCCATCAGCCGCGCGACGGCGAGGTCGTGCGTGACGAACAGGACCGTCATGCCGAGGCGGGCGCGCAGGTCCCGGATGAGGGCGAGCACGCTGCGGGCCAGGGAGGCGTCCAGCGCGCTCGTCGGCTCGTCGCAGAGCAGGACGGCCGGTGGGACGACGGTCGCGCGGGCCAGGGCGACGCGCTGGCGCTGACCGCCGGAGAGCTCGCTGGGTCGAGCCCTGCTGACGTCGAACGGGAGGCCGACGGCGTCGAGGGCCTGTTCGATGCGGTCCTGCTGGGCGGTCTTCGACAGCTTCAGCGGCCTGAGGCGTTCGGCCAGCGTGTGGCCCACGGACATCCACGGCGTCAAGGACGAGCCCGCGTCCTGGAACACCATCTGCGCGCCGCCGGGGGCGATCTCGACGGTGCCCGCCGTGGCCTTCTCGAGGCCCGCGATGATCCGCAGCAGCGTGGACTTGCCCGAACCACTCTCGCCGACGATGGCCAGCCCCTCGCCCGGGGCGACGTCCAGATCGACCCCGGTCAGCGCCCGGACCTCGCCGTGCCTGACCGTGAACGTGCGCTCGAGCCCGCGGACCCGGACGGCGGGACCGGCGATCTCCGCGGCCGTCGCGTCACCGTCCGCGAACCGCTCGTCGCGCGGCGAGCTCAGCGACAGCCGCGACGTCAGCAGCGACCGCGTGTAGGCGTGGGACGGGTGGGTGACCACCGTGCGCGCAGGTCCGAGCTCGACCAGCTCGCCGTGGTGCAGGACGGCGAGGCGGTCGGCGATCTGGTCGGCGACGCCGAGGTCGTGCGTGATGAGCAGGACCGAGCAGCCGAGGTCGTCGCGCAGCTCGCGGAGCAGCTGCAGGAGCTGGGCCTGCACGGTGACGTCGAGGGCTGTGGTCGGCTCGTCGGCGATGACGAGCCTCGGGCGGCCGGCGACGGCGATTGCCGCCATGACCCGCTGCCGCAGGCCGCCCGAGAGCTGGTGCGGGTGGACCCGCAGGCGAAGGGTCGCGTCGCGCACGCCGACGGCCTCGAGCAGGCGGACCGACTCGGCGTCGTCCCCCGTGGACTCGCGGATCTGCCGGCCGATGCGCATGGTCGGGTTCAGCGACGTCATCGGGTCCTGGAAGATCGCGCCGAGCGACTCCCGGCGGACCCGTCGCAGCTCCTTGTCGGGCGCGCGCTGCATGTCGACGCCCGTCACGGTCACGCTGCCGGTCACCTCGGGGTGGCTGCTGTGCGGCAGGAGTCCGAGCAGCGCGAGCGCGAGCATGCTCTTGCCCGAGCCGGACTCGCCGACCAGCCCGACGATCTCCCCCGGCGCGATCGCCAGCGACACCCCGTGCAGGATCTCGCGACGCTCCCCGTTCCGGACCAGGGACAGCCGCAGGTCGTCGACGACGGCGACGGCCTCCGTGGTCGACGCCTTCACGGGCGCCTCGCTCACGGCCGTCACCGGGGAGCCCCGAAGATCGCCGGGTTCGCCACGACGGCCGCGTGGATCTGGTCGGGCGTCGTGAACCAGATCTCGTCGGCGCGGGAGGCGAGGTGCTCCAGCGCGCGGGTCAGGGCGCGCAGGCGGAACGGCGCCCCGGAGATGAACGAGTGCAGCACCACCGACATGACCAGCGGACGATCCTGGGCCGCGAGCAGCAGCTCGTCGAGCTCGTCGACGATCATGTCCGCGAAGTCCCGGGCCGTGATGTCGCGGCCGATGACCGTGCTGGAGTCGTTGACCTCGGCGTTGTACGGGATGGCCAGCAGGGGGCCCTTGTCCGTGCGCAGCCAGACGGGCTGGTCGTCGACCCGCAGGTCGAGCAGGTACCGGTAGCCCGAGGCCGCCAGCAGGTCGATCGTCGCCGGGGTGTGCGTGAGCCACGGGCTGGACCAGCCACCGGGGGCCGTGCCCTCCGCGTCGAGGATGCGGTCCGCGACGGCCCTGAGGTAGGCCGCCTCGTCGGGCACGTCCGCCAGCGAGTCGGAGTTGCTCAGCCCGTGCCCGACGATCTCGGCGCCATGCTTGCGGGCCGCGTCGAGCACGTCGGGTGCCGAGTCGTACACGTCGGTGTTGAGCAGCACGGTCGGTGAGATGCCGAAGTCGGCGAGCCGGTCGAAGAGCCTGAAGGCTCCGACGCGGTTGCCGTAGTCACGCCAGGCGGTGTTGACGAGGTCGGGCGAGGGCACGCCGGGCAGGGTGTCCTCGACGTGCTCGCCGCCCACCCGGTACTCCTCGACGCCCACGCACACGTACACGGCGAGCTTGGCGCCGCCCGGCCAGGTGCCGGCCGGTCGCGTCGTCACGGGGCTGTAGTCGTACCGGGTCACTGGACTCCCACCCATCGGTGCACACCCACGTCGTGCCGGGCGGCCTTGTGGACCATCGCGCGGTACGCGGGCTCGACGACGGCCGCGTGCGCTCGCGCCTGCGCCAGAGCCGGCTGCTTCGCCTCGAAGATCGCGCGGGCTTCGGCGAGGAGCGCGTCCTCGTCGACCGTCGTGACACGGCCGTTCTCCGCGACGACCTGCCCGTCGACGACCGTGAGGACGACGTCCCGGCCGTCCTCTGCGTAGACGAGCTGCTCCCTCAGGTCGTTGAGCGGGGTGAACGGCAGGGAGTGCAGCTCGACCATCGTGAGATCCGCGAGCATGCCGACCTCGACAGCGCCGAGCCGCCCCTCGAGCCGCTGTGCGCGGGCGCCACCGAGCCAGAGGGCGTCGAGCACCTCGTGCGCCGCCGGCCAGTCGTGCGGGTCGCGACCGGACACGTTGTGGATCAGGCCCGCGGTCTTCGCGACGGTCCAGATGTTGACGGTGTCGTCGCAGATCGCCTCGTCGGTGCCCAGCGCGACGGGGATGCCGCGGTCCAGGACGTCGCGCCACGGCATGACGCCGCTGCCGAGGCGCAGGTTGCTGACGGGGTTGTGGATGACGGTGGCCTTCGCAGCGGCGATCCGGTCCAGGTCGTCGTCGGACACCCAGACCGCGTGGATGACGTTGGTGCGCTCGGTGAGCAGGCCGAGCTCGTCGGTGTAGCGGACGATCGATCTGTCGTGGAAACGCGGATGCGTGGTGAGCGCCGCCTGCGTCCGGGTCTCCAGCATGTGTGCGTAGACGGCGAGGTCATGCTTGTCGGCGAGCGTCTGCAGAGCGGCGAAGTACGCGGGACTGACCCGCTGCGGCGCAGACACCGACACCGCGGCGCGCACGCGGCCGCGTCCGTGCCAGCGGCTGATCAGGTGGTCGTAGGCGGCCAGGAGCTCGTCGGCACCCGCTGCAGGCGGCTTCGCCAGGTAGTCCCCGAGCTCCGGGGCGTCGTCGGAGATGAACGGGAGCTTGTCCTTCTCGGGCAGCTCGGGCTGGTCCAGGGCGAGCGTCGCGCGGATGCCGGAGTCCTGGTAGGCCTGCGCGACGGCGTCGATGATCTCGGGCTTCGGTGTCGGCATGAGGAAGGCGTCGTCCTGCACGCTGGTGATGCCTCGCTGGAGCATCTCGACCGCCGCGAGCATGGTGCGCACGTACGCCTCGTGCGGCGTCGGGGTCAGCGACGGGTCCGCCGGCGACTCCTGCAACATGAACAGCTCGAGCGGCAGGCTCCGTACGCTTCCGCGTAGGTGGTTGGCGGGCGAGTGGAAGTGCGCGTTGACCAGGCCGGGCACCAGGAGCCGGTGCGCGTCCCCGGGAACGACATGGTCCGCTCGTGCCGACTGAACGCTGGGGTTCGAACCGAGTCGAGGGCCGATGGCGGCGATCTTGTTGCCCTCGACCATGACGTCGGTCGGGCCGACGTAGCCGGCGGGGGCGGTGCTGTCGTAGACGAGGACGTCGGTGAACAGCAGGCTCATCGCCAGACCTCCGCGACTCGCGGCGTCGTCACGCTTCCGAACGAGCTGGCCCGCGACGTCCACAGGCCCTGCGCGACGAGCCCGGCAGCCATGACGACTGCCGCGGCGACCCCCTCGACCACGGGAACCTCCAGCGCTTCGCTCAGCGGGTCGACGATGTCCGCGAGGCCAGCGCAGCCGAGCACGATGACCTCGGCGTGCTCTCCGATCGCCTCGCGTCCTGCGGCGACGAATGCCGCCAGGACACCCGCGCTGCCCTCCTCGAGGTCGGCGACGGCCGCG
Source organism: Cellulomonas sp. P5_C5 (assembly GCF_054049655.1). NCBI lineage: Bacteria > Bacillati > Actinomycetota > Actinomycetes > Micrococcales > Cellulomonadaceae > Cellulomonas > Cellulomonas sp. P5_C5. Next base: position 17,032 of record NZ_JBFULY010000010.1, read on the forward strand.
TCGACGGCGGTCACCGTCACTCGGTGCCCCAGGCCCAGGTCCCGCACCACGCGCTCGGAGTGCACGATGGTCCGCGGTGGCATGGTGATCACGGCGATGCGGTGCCCGAGCAGCGCAGCGGTCAGCAGGGCCGCCTCGGTCATCCCGACCACCGGCCCGGTGGCCACCTCACGGGCCGCCGCGACGCCGGTATCCCCGAAGCACGCGATGACGAACGCGTCGGTGGTGGCGTCGTGCTCCTGCACCTGCTCGACGACGCCCAGCGCGGCCCACGCCTCCTCGGCGTGACTCTCGACAGAGGAGACACCGTGGGAGGGCTTGGTCCCCGTGACCTCGACACCCGGCGCAGCCGCGCGAGCCGCCTTGACGATGGTGCGCGTCAGCGCCTCGGACGTGTTCGGGTTGATGACGGTGATGTTCACACCGACCTGCCGTTCGCCCGCGGGGCTCGGACGAGCCCGTCGACGGCGATCCCAGGGACTGCGGACATGAGTGGCGGTTCCCTTCCGTCGGCGACCTGTGACGGGGACGGTATACAAGCGGCGTTTCCGAAGCGGCCCTCCTTCGTGAACGGCCTGTTACGGCGTGCGAAGTTGTAGACAAAAGACCCCAACGGGGGAACCGCAGTGGAGGTCAAGGGCTGATCCGACCCCTGGCAATCACCCGCATCGCTTGTCGTTGCACTAGCCACGGGACTCGCGGGTCGCGTCGTACCAGGAACCGACCGCACGCTTTCCCAGCCACCCGAACACCACGAACACCACGACGCCGAAGAGCGACGCGACGATGATGGCTGCGAACAGCTGTGGCGACTGCACCTGCGCCTGGTAGCGGCTGATCAACGCTCCGATCCCCGGTTCGCCCTGACGGAAGAAGAAGTCGGCGACGATCGCGCCGACCACGGCGAGGCCGGCCGAGATGCGCATGCCGGCGAACAGGGCGGGCATGGCGGCCGGGAGCTCGAGCCGGGTGAGCACGACGAAGCGGCTCGCATGGTGCAGCCGGAAGAGGTCGCGTGACCGGGCGTCCACGGACTGCAGCCCGAAGAGAGTGTTCGAGACCACGGGGAACAGCGCGATCATCACGCAGACCACCACTCGGGCGAAGAACCCGAAGCCGAACCAGAACCCGATCAGCGGGATCAGCGCGAGAACCGGGATGCACTGGAGCATGACGGCGTAGGGGAAGAGGGAACGTTCGACCCAGCGCGCGTGCGCCATGGCGATCGCCCAGCCGACCCCGAGCACGATCGCGACGGCGAGCCCGGTCATCGCGACGACAGCGGTGCGTCCCAGGGCCTGCATGATCTCCTGGCGCACCTGGTCGTCGAGGAAGCCCTCGATCAGGACCTGGTGCGGAGGGGGCATGAGGAAGCGTCGGTCGGCATCGAGGAGCCCGTAGCTGATCAGGTACCAGATGCCGATCGCGAAGCCGAAGACGGCCAACGGCGGCCAGAGGTCGCGCAGAAGGTTCGTGGTCACGGTCCGCGGCGCCTGCGTCGGCCCGCCGTTTCTGGCAGCAGTGGTCATGGTCACCCGGAGTACCCCGATCTGAGTGCGGCACTGATGCGCTCGTTGAGAGCGGCGAACTCCGGGCTGAACCGGACGGTCGCGTCGCGGTCGAGCCCGAAGGGGACGTCGACCTCGTCCACGATGCGTCCTGGGCTGCCGGACATCACGACGACCCGGGTCGACATGTAGATGGCTTCCCGGACCGAGTGGGTGACGAAGAGACCGGCGAACCGACGGTCCGCGAAGATGCCGAGCACCTCGTCGTTGAGGCGTTCGCGGGTGAGCTCGTCGAGCGCCCCGAACGGCTCGTCGAACAGGAAGAGGTCAGGCTCCAGGGTGAGGGACCGGGCGAGCGACACCCGCATCTTCATGCCGCCCGAGAGCTGGTGCGGGAGGTAGTCCCGGTAGTCCGTCAGACCCACCGTCTCCAAGGCGTCCAGGGCGTTCGATCGCCGGGCCCTCCCCAGCGTGCCGTCGAGCTCGAGAAAGAGCTCGACGTTCCTGAGCACGTTCCGCCAGGGCAGCAGGTTCGCGTCCTGGAAGACGAACCCGCGGCGCTGCGCCTCCACGACCGCGGAGCCAGACGTCGGTGACGCGAGCCCGGAGGCGATGCCGAGGAGCGTGCTCTTGCCACACCCGGACGGCCCCACGACCGAGACGAACTCCCCGCGGCGGACGGTGAGGTCGACGTCACGGACGGCCTCGGCCCCACCGGGGTAGGTCATGCCTACCCCGGTGAAGTCGAGCATCGTGCCGCCCAGTGCCCGGGCGCCGCCCGCAGCGCCGGTTGCCGAGTCGGAGAGATGACTCATGCTGATGCTCACTCGCTGTCCGGGAGTCCGATGGTGGTGTCGAGGAAGTCGTTGGTGTACAGGTCCGTCGCCTCGAGTCCGTCGGCAGGCGCAGTCCCGTTCGCAGCCACGATCGGGCTGGCCAGGTCGAAGATCGTCTGGACCCGTGCCTCGTCGAAGTCGCCCAGCGTCGCGTTGGAGCCGTTGCTCACGAGCCCCAGCTCGAGCTGCTTGCTGGTGGAGTGCTCTGCCTGGGCCGTCGGGTAGACCCATCCGGTCGCGAACTTCTCGACCGCCTCCGTGATCAGGGCGTTCGTGCCGTCCGGGTCGGCGAAGAAGTCGACCGTGGACTGCTGGACGACCGGGACGAGCTCCTTCAGGCAGTCCGCCTCGGCTGTGACGTCAGCGGTCCGGACGGACAGCGCGACGGCGTAGAGGGGGTAGCCGGCGTCCGCGATCAGCTGGTACGCGACCGGCTTGGCCCACTGCTCGAGCTCGTTCTCGTAGACGAAGGGCTCGACGGTCGCGAAGCCCTGCTGGCCGTCCGTGCCGCCCGCCGCGATGAAGTTGCCGGGGGTCCCGTCGTAGCTGCCGTCGATCTGGCTCTCGTCCAGAATTCCGGCACCGACCAGGTAGTCCATCCAGGTGGCGCCGTCGAAGTACCGCACCTTCGCCCCGGTCGCCCCGAGCTCGGCGATCGTCTCGACGTCGGGGTAGGTCGCCGGGTCCCACATGACAATCCACGGCGCCTTCTCGAAGCTCGCCAGGACCGCCGTCGTCGGCATGTCGGCCGAGCTGGCGATCGCCTCGTCCGTGTTGACCCAGCCGAGCAGGATGTCCTTGTCGGTGTACATCTGGGCGGGGACGCCCTGGAAGCCGATCGCGGGACCGCCGGAGCGGATCTCGACATCGACGCCGGTCCACTCACCCCCGGCGAAGAGCGGTCCACGGACCACCTTCTTGTCCGCGTCGATCGTGGCGCTGGGACCGGCCAGGCCGTAGAGGCCGCCCATCTCCGACTCCGGGTTCCAGTCGGTCTGGATGACGACGGTGCTCGGGCACACGCCCGAGAGGTCGACGGCTCCGACGCTGAGCGTCTCGGACGACGACGGGGTTGCGGCGTCGGAGGATCCGCAGGCGGTGGCAGCCAGGCAGACGGCTCCGAGGACCAGGGCTGAGCGAGTCGCGCGGTCGGGCTTCATTGTTCTCCTTGGGGGGATGTGCCGTCAGGGCGGAGCGGCTCCGGTGGGAGTGTCAGAACTCGTCGATCTCGGTGACTCGACCGGGCTCACCTTCGCCGTCGGAGGAGAGGGAGAAACGGTCTCGGGTGGAGGTGTAGAAGCTGGCACCGAACCGCCCGACGGGTGCGTAGTCCTGCAGCCGCACGCGCCAGGTCTGTGTGTCGACCAGGCCGGCACGCGCATGCAGCCGGCGGATGCGGCCGAAGTAGATGTGCCTGCTCGCTGTGGCCATGCCCTCGAAGAGGGTGCACTCGAAAGCGACCGGGGCCTCGGCGATGCGTGGGGGGCTGACGACGTCGCTCGGCAGCGCGGTGAGCCCGACCGTCGCGAGCTCGTCGACGTGCGCCGGGAAGCGAGTCCCGCAGGCATGCATCTGTCGGACGATCGGCTCGTCCACGAGATGGACGACGAACTCCCCCGACGACTCGATGTTGGCGACGGTGTCCTTCTGGTCCCCGTCGTCCAAGCGGTTCACGCTGATCATGACCAGCGGCGGATCCTCACCGGCCATGGCGAACATGCTGAACGGCGCAGCGTTCGCGACGCCGTCCGGACTCACCGTCGTGACCAGCGCGATCGGCCGGGGCACGATCAGGCTCGCCATGAGCTTGTAGCGCTCGTAGGCACCGAGCTCGTCGAAGTCGACGACCGTGAACGCCGGTGCGGTCGGGGGCTGGGCCGTCACGCCCTCACGCATGGCTTGCCACCCACCACGACATGATGATGTCGCGCAGAGCGTCGCCGTCATCCTTGTACACGTCGTGACGCCGCACCCGTGAGAACGACAGCTCGTCGGACGCGTCGAGCTCGACCTCGAGCTCGACCATGCGCAGCGGTGTCCGTGGGAACGCAGAGACGTACGACGGATCGCGGACCAGAGCGCGGTCGGTCCGGATGTTCGGCTGGCGGAACTGGGCCGGGGTGCGCTGGCTGTCGTACTCGAGCAACGCCGGCACGGCGGCGATCTCAGCCACGGTGGGGGTCAGCACCTGCGCCAGGACCGGACGCATCGAGTAGTTGCTCGTACCCATGATGTCGTTGCCGCAGATGTTGGGCACCGCGAGGACGTCGACCAGCGCCATCAGCTCGACGTGGCTTCCCGGCGCGCTCGCCTGACGGACGATCTCGGGCATCCCGTCGGTGACCTGGGTCGCCATGAACAGGTTGAACGAGTCGTGGACGTCGTCCGGGGTGAGTCCGTACTCGCGCTGGGCCTCAGCCTGGATGTCGGCGCAGTTGGTGTGCTCGGAGAAGCCGTGCTTGGACTCGTACATGTTCGCGCTGCAGCGCGGGAACAGCGTGTCGTTGATACGCGCCGTGTCGGCCTGGAGGTACATCAGGGCTCGTTCACGCGGCGGAGCCGACCAGAGGAAGTCGCCCTGGCTCGGGTTGATCCCGTGCAGCGTGCGGGTCCGGCCCACGTGCATGAACTCGCGGTAGTCGTGAAGGTTGAACACGTTGAGGTCGACGCACTGGTCGCCGTCGATCTGCTCGACCCGGAGGATCTCGCCGGCTCTGACCTCGAGAGCGCGCCCGGTTCCAGGCTCGAGCACATGGTTCGTCACGATCGTGCGGACGGGCGTCGGAACGGCTGCGTCGTACCACGTCCACGGACGGCCGCTGGGTCGGGGGTGCGGTCGCCGGACGACTCCGGTCGCGGTCTCACGGATCGCAAGCCGGGCGAGCCCGCCACGGTCCGGAGCGACGCCGGCGTCGACGGACGCGTCGATCAGCTCGAGCTGCTGGTCGGTGAGGCGGAGCAGTGTCATCACGAAGCGGACCTCCAGTTGTGTATACGGAACTAGTAGAGACTGCATACGTTTCTGAAACATTGCGCATACGTAAGACCTGGGTTTCGAACCGGTTTCGCACGACGAAGGGCCGATTTCACGTATACGGTGCTGTTGTGACTGCTGCTGAACGCCCCGCAGACCGCGCCAACCACGCGTTCCTGAGCCTGCGCTCCGCGATCGCCGAGGCCGCTCTGCCTCCGGGTACGCGGCTGCCCGAAGATGTGCTCGCGCAGCAGTACGGCGTCAGCCGCACGTTGATCCGAGGCACGCTCGCGCGGTTGACCGCTGCGGGACTCGTCGAGACCGGGAAGGCGAAGTCCGCGCTGGTAGCCAACCCGTCACTGACCGAGGGGAAGGAGACGTTCGAGGTCCGCCGGTGCCTCGAGCGGCAGGCCGTGCGCCGCATCGCGAACAGCTGGCAGCCGTCGATGGGCGCCGTGCTGAGCGAGCACGTGACCCGCGAGCTCGCGGCGGCGGCGACGCCCAGCCCGCAGGTGTCCGGGCGGCTCGGAGCCGAGTTCCACATCCTGCTGGCAGAGCTGTGCGGGAACGCGCTTCTCGAGCGCTACCTGACCGAGGTCATCTGGCGCTGCGCGCTGATCCTTGCGGTGCATGGGCGCGCGCACGACCAGCGCGGATCCGTCGAGGAGCACCAGCGCCTCGTCGACCTGCTCGCCGCACGGGACGCCGACGGCGCCGACGCGCTCGTCGTCCAGCACGTCGCGGCCGTGGAGGAACGCACCCTGGCCGGCGTGGGCGCCGACGAGCACCTCGACCTTGCCTCGGTGCTCAGCCGGTACTGAGCCGGTACGCGCCACCACCACCGCGCTGAACCCCAGGAGCTGCTGTGAGCATCACGACCGTCCTTCAGGATGTCCGCCCGTGGGGCGGCGAGGCGCGCGACGTGCACCTCGACTCGTCCGCCATCCGCGCAGTCGTCCCCGTCGGGTCACCGGTCCCCGACGGGGCGACCGCCGAGCCCGGCGGTGGCAGGATCCTGCTGCCGTCGTTCTCCGACGTCCACGTCCACCTCGACTCCACCCGGATGGGTCTCCCGTACCGCCCCCGGACCGGGGGCAAAACCCTGTGGGAGCGCATCGCGGACGACCGGGCAAACTGGCGCTCCTCCGGCGCCTCCATCGCCGAGCTGGCCACCTTCACGTGGGGCCGGATGGTGGCGCAGGGCACCACCCGCGCCCGCAGCTACGCCGAAGTCAGTGCCGACTGCGGGCTCGAGCGGCTGCACGGCGTGCTCGCGGCCCGCGAGGCGCACGCCGACCGCGCCTCCCTCCAGGTGGTCGCCTTCCCGCAGGCGGGCCTGTTCATCGAGCGAGGTGCCGTCGAGCTCCTCGACGAGGCCCTGTCCCAGGGCGCCGACGTGGTGGGCGGGATCGACCCGTGCGGGCTCGACAAGGACCCGGTCCGGCACCTCGACACCGTCTTTGCGATCGCGCACAGGCACCAGGCGGACATCGACATCCACCTGCACGAAGACGCTGCTCTCGGGCTCTTCACGACCGGGCTCATCCTCGACCGCGTCGCCGCCCTGGACATGCGCGGACGGGTCACCATCGCCCACGCCCCGTGCCTGGCGTCCGGGCACTCCGACGTGCCCGGCGTCATCGCCCGTCTCGCCGAGCTCGACGTCTCGGTGACGCACGCGGCACCGCCCGGGCCGTGGGCGTTGCCGCTCGTCGCGCTGGCCGAGGCGGGCGTGCGCGTCGGCGTCGGCGAGGACGGTCAGCGCGACTACTGGTCGCCCTACGGCAACGGCGACATGCTCGAGCGCACATGGCAGCTGTCGTTCGCGCAGCGCTTCAACGACGACCCACTGATCGAGCACGCTCTGGCGGTCGCCACGTGGGGCGGGGCGACGATTCTCGACGCCACGCTGCCCCGCGTCACCGGGACGCTGGATCGACCGGGTACCGCCGTCGGCGACCCGTCGGAGCTCGTGCTCGTCACCGGCGACGCACCCGCCGCCGCCGTCATGGACCGCTCTCCCGACCGGGTCGTCCTCCACGCCGGTCGGGTGGTCGCCCGTGGCGGCCAGCTGGTCTCGCACTAGCGGACGGGCCACCGCGGGGTCGTTGCAGGCCCCCACGACGAAGGCCCCGCGCCAGCGTTTCCGCTGGTCACGGGGCCTTCATGGTGGGAGCCGCCTAAGAGAATCGAACTCTTGACCTTCTCATTACGAGTGAGACGCTCTGCCGACTGAGCTAAGGCGGCGTCGTCGGGATCCGTGGACCTCGGCGAGCCCGCTCACTGTACCTGGCCGACCCCCGGCGCTCCAAAGCGAGCACGGCAGGCGATGGCGGTCGCAGTGAGCGCCACGGCGTCCTCGGCGATCGCGGCCAGCACGCCGGGGAGCCGACCGACTGCCCACGCCCGCCAGGCGGCTCCGCCGTAGGCACCGGCGAGGCCGCCGATCCCGCCTGCGAGCGCCGGCACGACGGGGTTCGCACCGGCGCGCGCGGCGAGCATCGTCGCGCCGATCGCGCCCGAGGTCGCGCGGACCAGGGCACCGCCGTGCTCCAGCCGGCTGGGGGCGGTGGGGAGCTTGTCGCCGACCAGCTCGCCGATCACGCCGAGGGCCGCGGCCGCTCGGACGAGGGGTGGACGGCCGCCGGTGAGGGTCGGACCGGCGGGGCCGAGGGAGGCGCGCGCTCCGGCGGCCCAGCCGAGCAGGAGGGAGCGTGCCACCAGCGCGGTGCGGGCATCGTCGCGGGACGGGGCTGTCATCAGGACACCGTCACCTGCGGACGTGCGTGCGGCAACCCGAGGGTCAGCAGCGGGTGCCCTCGTCGGGGACGGCGCCGGTGAGCAGGTAGGCGTCGACGGTGTCGGCGATGCACGCGTTGGAGGAGCCGTACGCGGTGTGCCCCTCCCCCTCGTACGTCAGGAGGACGGCCGACGACAGGGTGCCCGCCAGCTGCTCGGCCCACCGGTACGGCGTCGCGGGGTCGTTGGTGGTGCCGACGACGAGGATCGGCGCGGCGCCCTCGGCGGCGTAGGAGTCAAGGCCGCCGACCTCGGGCACCGGCCACTGGGCGCAGACGGTGCCGCCGTAGCCGAAGAAGTAGCCGACGGTGGGCGCGGCGGCCTGGATCTCGGCCGCCTCCGCGCGCATCACGTCGAAGTCCGCGGAGTCGCGTCCGTCGAGGCAGTTGATCGCGTAGAACGCGACGGTCGAGTTGGTGCTGAACGTGCCGTCCGGCTGGCGGTCCGCGTACTGGTCGGCCAGCTGGAGGAGCATCGTGCCGTCGTTCTGGTCGATCGCGGCGGTCAGTGCCTGCGACAGGAGCGGCCAGTAGGACTGGGCGTACAGCGGGAGGGCGATCCCGTAGAACGCGAGCGACCGGGTCAGCACGCGGTCGCCGTCGGTGGGCAGGGGGTTGGCCTCCGCCCGCTCGAACAGCTCGGTGATCTGCGCGAGCCCGTCCTCGACCGACCCGTCGAGCGGGCACCGCGGGCCGGCCTGGCAGTCGGCGATGTAGGCGCGCAGCGCGTTCTCGAAGCCGACGGCTTGACCCTCGGCCGCCTCGGCGGAGGTCAGGTCGGGCGGGAGGGCGCCGTCGAGCACGAGCCGGCCGACCTTCTCCGGGAAGAGCGACGCGTAGGTGGCGCCGAGCGCGGTGCCGTAGGAGAAGCCCAGGTAGGTGAGCGTGGCGTCACCGAGGGCCGCGCGGAGCACGTCGAGGTCGCGCGCGGCGCTGACCGTGTCGACGTGGCCGAGCGCCTCTCCGGTGTTCTGCTTGCACGCGGCGCCGAGCTCGCCGTACATGTCGATGACGTCCTGGATCCCCGCATCGGTGGAGTAGTCGGGGTCGTAGGCCAGGATCTTGTCCAGCCCGGGTCCGTCGACGCACTCGACGGGGCTCGACCGCTGCACGCCGCGCGGGTCGAAGCCGACCAGGTCGAACTGCTGGGTGATGTCGTCGCTCACCATCGCCGCGACCTGGCTGACGAAGTCGACGCCGGAGGCGCCGGGGCCACCGCGGTTGAGCAGCAGGGAGCCGATCGGCTCGCCGCCGGTGGCCTTGGCCCGCGCGAGCGCGATCCCGATCGACGGCCCCGCAGGGTCCGCGTAGTCCAGCGGCACCTGCGCCGTGGCGCACTCACCCTGCGCGCACGTCGTCCACTCCAGCTGCTGGCCGTAGTAGCGCGCGAGGTCGCCCGTCACCTCGGGGGTCGGCGAGCCGGGGGTCGTGGTCTGGCCGGACGCCTGGTTCTTGGGGGGCACGCAGCCCGCGAGCAGCACGACCACGACGAGCACGACCGAGAGGAGGGCGGCGGTGCGGTGCCGCCGGTCGCGCGCGACGCCCGTGGGCGCGACGAGGCGGGCGGAGAGCGGCATGCGCCCACGGTAACCGTCCGAGCTGAGCGCCCGGCCCCGCGTCCGCCGGATGCGCGGGACCGTCACCCGATCTGCACAGCGCTGTGCCGGGCGGAGCCGGTCAGCCCTGCGGGCGCAGCGCCACGGCCATCGCCTCGACAGCGAGCAGCGGGGCGACGTTCCCGGCCAGGCGGGTCCGGGCCTGCCCCACCGCGTCCATCCGGCGCAGCGTCTGCTCGGCCGTGCTCGACCCGGCGAGGGTCCGCACCGACTGCTCGTGCTCGACGTTGACCAGCTCGACGCCCGCGCCCAGCTGCACGACGAGCACGTCGCGGTAGAGCGACAGCAGGTCGACCATCGCGCGGTCCAGCACGTCGCGCTGCGCCCGGGTGGCCCGGCGCTTCTGGTCCTCCTCGAGCTGCCGGACCTGGGTGCGCAGCGTCGGCGGCAGCGTCGCAGCACCCTCGGCACCCATCGACCGCAGCAGCTCCGCCTTCTCCTGCGCGTCCCGCTGCTCGGTCGCCGCCTTGGCGTCGGCCTGCGCGGTCTCGACGAGCTCACCGGCGGCCAGCACCGCGTCGCCGACCCCGCGGATCTTCGCCGCGATGCCCAGCACCGCGGACCGCCGCGCGCGCGCCTCCGGGTCCCGGGCGAGCCGACGGGCGATCCCCACGTGGCTCTGTGCGGCGCGGGCAGCGACCGCCGCGACCACCGGGTCGATGCCGTCCCGCGACACCAGCAGGGCGGCGACCGCGTCGACGGGCGGCACGCGCAGCGCCACGGAACGGCTGCGCGAGCGGATGGTGACCAGGACGTCCTGCGGGCTGGGCGCGCACAGGACCCAGACGGTCCGCCCGGCGGGCTCCTCGATCGCCTTCAGGAGCGAGTTGCCGCTGGTGTCGTTCAGCCGGTCGGCGTCCTCGATGATGATGACCCGGTAGCGCCCCTGCGACGGCGACCGCTGCGCGAGCTCCACCAGCGGCCGCGCGGTCTCCGCCCGGATGAAGACGCCCTCGGTGGCGACGACCGTGACGTCCGGGTGCAGCCCGCGCAGGGTGGTGGTGCAGTCGTGGCAGGTGCCGCAGCCGCCAGTCGAGCACTGCAGCGCCGCGGCGAACGCCCGGGCGGCGTTGGACCGTCCGGAGCCCGGCGGTCCGGTGAGCAGCCACGCGTGGGTCATCGCGGCCGGGTCCTCGATCGCGTGCCGCAGGACCTCGACCGCGGGCTCCTGGCCGACGACGTCGTCCCAGACGCTGGTCACGCGGCCACCCCGAGCAGGGCGGCGACGCGGTTCCTGACCGCCGTGGCGAGCGCGTCGACCGGCTGCGTCGCGTCGAGCACGAGCCAGCGCCCCGGCTCGGCCTCGGCACGTCCGAGGAACGCCTCGCGGGTGCGCCGGTGGAACTCGTCGCCCGCGCGCTCCAGCCGGTCGGGGTCCCCCGTCAGCCGAGCCTTGCCCGCGGCCGGGTCGAGGTCGAGCAGCACCGTCAGCGCGGGGAGCAGACCGTCGACGGCCCACAGCGAGAGACGCTCCACCTCGTCGGCCCCCAGGTCACGCCCGCTGCCCTGGTAGGCCACCGACGAGTCGAGGTACCGGTCGGTCACGACGACCGCGCCGCGGGCCAGCGCGGGGCGGACCAGCGACGCCACGTGGTGCGCGCGGTCGGTCGCGTACAGCAGCGCCTCGGTCCGGGCGTCGACGTGGTCACCGTGCAGCACCGCGTCGCGCAGCAGCAGCCCGAGCTCGGTGCCGCCCGGCTCACGCGTCAGCACGACCTCCCGGCCGAGGCCGGTCAGCCACTCGCCCAGCAGCCGCGCCTGCGTCGACTTCCCGGCGCCGTCGCCACCCTCGAAGGAGAGGAACAGGCCAGGGAGCGTCGTCACGTGCGTCAGGGTAACCGTCGGGTCCGACGTCACTCGCCCGGGTAGGTGACGCCGACCAGCGACCGGATCGTGTCCATCGTGCGCAGCACCTCGAGGGTGTTCTCCCACGTGAGGCGCGGGCTCTGCGTCGCACCGGCCGCGACCTGGCGGGCGACCTCCGCGGCCTCGTACTGCAGACCCTTGGTGCCGGGCTGGTCGAAGTCCCAGACGCGGCCGTCCAGACGCTGCACGCGGAACGACGTCGGGCCGTAGAAGCTGCCCTTGACCCAGATGTTGCCCTCGGTGCCGGAGATCGTCGCGATCGTCGGTGTCTTGGCCCACAGGGTGGTCGACAGGGTCGCCTGCGCGCGGTCGCCGTAGGACAGGACGATCGAGATCTGGCCGTCGACCCCCGTCGGCGTGAGCTGCCCGACGGCCTGCACCGCGTCCGGGACGCCCAGGAAGTCGTGCGCGAACGACACCGGGTACACGCCGAGGTCGAGCAGGGCACCGCCGGCGAGGGCGGGGTCGAACAGCCGGCTCTTCGGGTCGTACGTGAACGCCTGGCCGTGGTCGGCGGACAGGTTGATGATCTCGCCGATCTCCCCGGCGTCGATGACCTGGTGGAGCGCGTAGACGTGCGGCAGGAACCGCGTCCACATCGCCTCCATGACGAACACCCCGGCGGCGGCCGCGGCGGCGAAGACCTCCTCGGCCTCGCCCGCGTTGCGCGTGAACGCCTTCTCGACGAGCACGTGCTTGCCGGCGCGGATGGCCAGGAGCGCCTGCTCCTTGTGCTCGGAGTGCGGGGTCGCGATGTAGACGGCGTCCACCTGCGGGTCCTCGACCAGCTCCCGGTAGCCGACGTGCGTGGTCGGGATGTGGTGCGCCGTGGCGAACCGCTGCGCGCGGTCCCGGTTGCGCGAGCCGACGGCCACCAGCTGCGCGCGGGTGTGCGCGTTGACGGCCGACGCGAACGTCGCGGCGATGTTGCCGGCGCCGAGGATGCCCCAGCGGATCGGCGGAGCGGAGCGGGGGTCTTCAGCGCGATCAGCCATGGGCGACAACCTAGTACGCGACGCACGACGGTTCCGCCCGGTCCCGGTCCCGGTCCGTGCGCGCGAGACCGTCACTTCGACGCGAGACCGGCAGTTCGAGGTGACGTTCTCGTGCCGAAGTGACGGTCTCGCGGCCGCCGGCCGGACAGGCGGCGTTGACGTGGGCGCGTCCGCCTTGTTGGGTGTCCGGGTGCCCGACGTCCCCGACCGCCTCGCCGCCTGGGGCCAGGAGCTGGTCGAGGTGCACGACCGGCTGCGCGACGAGCTGGACCGGCTCCTCGACGGGCTCGACGAGAGCTCGGTGCTGACCCCTGACCTGCGCAGCCACTGCGTGGCGTTCTGTGGCGCCGTCGGCCGGCACCACACCAGCGAGGACCGGACCGCGTTCCCCGCGCTCGCGGCCCAGTACCCGGAGCTGCAGGACACCCTCGACGGTCTCTCCCGCGACCATCACGTGGTCGCGGGCCTCCTGCAGAGCATCGACGCGGTCCTGACCGGCAGCGACGACCTCGCGCGGGCGCGCAGCGAGATCGACGGGCTGGCCGCCATCCTGGAGTCGCACTTCCGCTGGGAGGAGCGCACGGTCGTCGCGGCGCTCGACGGCCTCCGGGAGCCGGGGCTGACCGCCGAGCGGCTCTACGGGCAGGACGTCTGACTACTTCTTGGCGGCGGCCTTGGGCTTCGCCGGGGCGCGGCGGGCGGGGGCCTTCTTCTTCGCGGGGGCCGACGCGCGCTTCTCCACCAGCAGCTCGATCGCCTGCTCGCGCGTGATCGACTCGGGCGTGAGGTCGCGCGGGAGGGTCCGGTTGGTGACGCCGTCGGTGACGTAAGCGCCGAAGCGGCCCTCCTTGACGGTGATCGGCTTCTCCGACGTCGGGTCGTCGCCCAGCTCGCGCAGCGGGGGCGCTGCGGTGGCGCCGCGACCGCGCTTGGGCTGCGCGTAGATGGCCAGCGCCTCGTCGAGGGTCGTCGTGAAGAGTGCCTCCTCGGAGGCGAGCGTGCGCGAGTCCGTGCCCTTCTTCAGGTACGGGCCGTAGCGGCCGTTCTGCGCGGTGATCTCGGTCCCGGACTCGGGGTCGACGCCGACCACGCGGGGCAGCGACAGGAGCATGAGCGCGTCGTCGAGCGTGACCGACTGGAGCGACATCGACTTGAACAGCGACGCGGTCCGCGGCTTCGGGGCGGCCGCCAGGGCGCGCTTCTGGGCGGCGGCCGACAGGGACGTGTCGATCTCCGGGTCGGGCAGGATCTCGGTGACGTACGGACCGTAGCGGCCGTTGCGCGCCACGATCTGCGTGCCGGTGACGGGGTCGGTGCCGAGCACCTGGTCGCCCTCGGGCTGCGTCTCCAGCAGCTCGCGGGCCTTCGCGACCGTCAGCTCGTCGGGCGCCAGCTCCTCGGGCACGGAGGTGCGCCGCGTGGTGCCGTCCTCGGCGGGCTCGGCGGCCGAGTCCTCCAGGTACGGGCCGTACCGGCCGACGCGCAGGACGATGCCCTCGCCGATCGGGATCGAGTTGACCTCGCGCGCGTCGATGTCCCCGAGGTTGGCGACGAGGTCCCGCAGACCCTCGCCCTCCTCGTTGCCCGTGCCGTCGCCGAAGTAGAACCGGGACAGCCACGCCACCCGGTCCTTGTCCCCCGCCGCGATCGCGTCGAGGTCCTCCTCCATCTCGGCGGTGAAGTCGTAGTCGACCAGCCAGTCGAAGTTCTCCTCCAGCAGCCGCGTCACGGCGAACGCGAGCCACGAGGGCACCAGCGCCTGCCCGCGACCGGTCACGTACCCGCGGTCCTGGATCACGGAGATCGTGGCGGCGTACGTCGACGGCCGGCCGATCCCGCGCTCCTCGAGCGCCTTGACCAGCGAGGCCTCGGTGTAGCGCGGCGGCGGGGACGTGCGGTGGCCGTCGGCGGTGAGGTCGGACGCGGACATCGGGTCGCCCTCGGCCATCTTCGGCAGGCGCGCGTCGTCCTTCTCGGCCGGGGCGTCGTCCGACGAGTCGTACCGCGAGACGTCGCGACCCTCCTCGTACGCGGCGAGGAAGCCCCGGAACGTGATGACGGTGCCCGACGCGGAGAACAGCACGTCGGTGCCGTCGGACGCCGTGGCTCCGAGGCGGACGGACGCGGTCTGCCCGCGCGCGTCGGCCATCTGGGAGGCGACCGTGCGCTTCCAGATGAGCTCGTACAAGCGGAACTGGTCGCCCGACAGCTCCTTGGCCACCTGCGCAGGGGTGCGGAAGTGGTCACCGGCGGGCCGGATGGCCTCGTGGGCCTCCTGCGCGCCCTTCGCCTTGCTCGCGTACACCCGGGGGGCGTCGGGGATGTACTCCGCGCCGTACAGCTCCGAGGCCTGCCGGCGCGCGGCGTCGATCGCCTGCGAGCTCAGCGACGAGGAGTCCGTACGCATGTAGGTGATGTAGCCGTTCTCGTACAGGCCCTGCGCGGTGCGCATGGTCTGCCGGGACGCCATCCGCAGCTTGCGCGACGCCTCCTGCTGGAGCGTCGAGGTGGTGAACGGTGCGGCCGGGCGGCGCGTGTACGGCTTGGTCTCGAGCGACGCGACGGAGAACGCGGAGTCGGCCAGCCCGGCGACCAGGGCGGTGGCCCGGGCCTCGTCCAGGTGGGCGACGTCGGCGGCGCGCAGCTGTCCGGTGTCGAGGAAGTCGCGTCCGGTGGCGACGCGGCGGCCGTCCACCGACGTCAGGCGTGCGTCGAACGACGGCTCGGCGTCGTCGGCGACGGCGAAGGTCCCGGTCACGTCCCAGTAGTCGGCGGCGACGAACGCCATGCGCTCACGCTCGCGCTCGACCACCAGCCGCGTCGCGACGGACTGCACGCGGCCCGCGGACAGTCCCTGCCGGACCTTGCGCCACAGGACCGGGCTGACCTCGTACCCGTACAGCCGGTCGAGGATGCGTCGGGTCTCCTGGGCGTCGACCAGCCGGTCGTCGAGCTCGCGGGTGTTGGCGAGCGCCCGCTGGATGGCCTCGGGGGTGATCTCGTGGAACACCATGCGCTTGACGGGGACCTTGGGCTTGAGCTCCTGCAGCAGGTGCCAGGCGATGGCCTCGCCCTCGCGGTCCTCATCGGTGGCCAGGAAGAGCTCGTCGGACTCCTTCAGGAGCTTCTTGAGCTCGCTGACCTTCTTCTTCTTGTCGGCGTCGACCACGTAGTACGGCGCGAACCCGTTGTCGACGTCGACGGCGAACTTGCCGAAGGGGCCCTTCTTCATGTCCGGGGGCAGCTCGGAGGGCTGCGGCAGGTCGCGGATGTGCCCGACGCTCGCCTCGACGTCGTACCCCTCACCGAGGTACCCGGCGATCGTGCGCGCCTTGGCAGGCGACTCCACGATCACGAGCTTGCGCCCTGCAGACATCAGTCAGGCCCTTCTCAGACTGCGACGGGCCGGTCGACCCGTGCGACGTTGGGGACTCTACGGCGTCCGGTCAACCCCGCGGCAATCGCGATGCCGCGGCCTGGCGCAGCAGCAGCATGATCGCGAACGCGAAGCAGGACGCCATCAGCACGCCTGCGGCACCGCCGAGGTAGGCCGTGACCTCTTCCGCGCGAGCGTCCAGGTCGTCCAGGTTCTGCCACGTGTGGGACAGCGCGACGACGGCCGACGCACCCGCCCCGACCCCGACGACCAGCAGCCCCGCGACGACACCGCGCATGGTCGCCGGCGTCGGCGGCCGGTCGACCGAGAGCCGCAGCGCACCCGTCGCCGTCGACGCCCGCGCGGGGGTCAGGGCGACCAGCGCGCACGCGATCGCCGTCCAGGCGAGCACCACGAGGACCGCCGCGACGACGTCCGACGGTCGGTGCCACTGGCCGATGAGCGTCGAGATGCCCGTGGCCGTCGTGTAGCCGGCGCCGAGCACCGCCGCCCACGGGCGGACACGCGGCGGCACGACGAGGAGCAGCGCCGCCGAGACGGAGGCCGCCGCGGTGGTGTGCCCGCTGGGCAACGTGTTGCCGTAGTCCGCCTCGACGTCGAGGTCCGGGCGGTACAGCACCCACTTCTTCAGCACCTGCGTCGTGAGGTTCGCGCCGATCATCAGGACCGCCACCTGGACGGCGAGCGACCAGCGGCGCCGCAGGACGGCGATGACCATCGCGGCGATCAGGACGGCGACCATGAACCCGACGGAGACCACGTCGAGCACGCGCTCGGCGACCACCCACAGCCGCGTCTGGCCGTGCAGGGCCCCCTGGAACGCCGCGTTCTCCACCTGCTGACCGGCGAGGGTGTCCACGAACACCCGCCACAGCAGGTAGACCCCCGCGAACGAGAGCACCGCGACAGCGATCGCCACCGCGACCACGACCCCGCGGCGGTCCCCGGCGTCGGGGGCCCGGCGCACGGGCGCGGGGAGGGTGGGGGCGTTGCTCACCGGACAACGGTAGGTCACCCGCGCGGGTGCACCGGGCGCTGTTCCGACGTGCGGATCACGGGACGGGCGTCGGCTCCCCCGGCCCGACCACGACGGCGTGGCGGCAGCCGCCGAGCCGGGCGCGCGCGTCGTCGTCGGCGTTGATGCACAGCAGGCACCCGCCGCGCCGTTCCAGCTCCCAGCCGGCCTCGTCGATCGCGTCCGCGGCGCGCCCGCTGCGCAGGGTCATGGCGGCGAGGTCGAGCACCACGAGCGACGCCGACGCGGCCAGGACGCCCAGCAGGTCACGGAGCCGGCCGACGTCGGCCCGCCCGAACGACCCGGCCGGGCGCACGTTGGCCGTGATCCACGCCGGCGCGGCGTCGGCCTGGCCGGTGCCGCGCCGGCTGACGGGTGCGTCCGGTACGTCTGCGGTCACCGTGCTCATGGCGGGCCTCCCGGCTCTGTCGGTCACGCGGTCGTCCACGTGCTCGACCCCCACCTCACCCACTGCACCTGTGGAACGCCTGGACGTGACCGGCTCTTTACCTGTGCCATCGCGCCGCTCAGGCGGCAGCCGCGACCGCGCGGACCGTGTCCTGCGCGATCAGGTCCATGTTCAGCGCGGCCGCCGCGCGCGTGCCGGCCGCCATCGCGCCGGTCACCTGCGCCATGAGGTCGGTCGCGTTGCCGGCCACCCAGACCCCGGGCACGGACGACGCGCCCATGAGGTCGGTGGCCGCGTGCTCGCCGACGCCCATCTCGTGGGGCACCGCCGTCAGGCCGAGGCCGGCGAGCCCGTCGAGCCGGGCGACAAACCGCGGCATGACCGTGAGGGCGGACCGCGCGACGACCTCGCCGGACGCCAGCCGCACCCCGGTGAGCCGTCCGTCGACCGACAGCACCTCGGCGACGACCCCGGGCACCACCCCGATCCCGAGCGCGGCGAGCTGTTCGGCCTGCTCGGGCGTCGGCTCCGGTGCGGTGTGCTGGAGCAGCACGACGTCGTCGGACCACTGCCGGAACAGCAGCGCCTGGTGCACCGCGCGCTCGGACGTGGCGAGCACCCCGATCGGCTGGTCGCGCACCTCCCAGCCGTGGCAGTACGGGCAGTGCAGCACGTCGTGGCCCCACCGCTCGCGCAGCCCGGGGATCGCGGGCAGGTCGTCGACGAGCCCGGTGGCCACGAGCAGCCGTCGCGCCCGCTCGGTGGTCCCGTCGTCGAGGGTCACGACGAACCCGCGGTCCTCCTGCGCAGCGTCGCTGCCCGTCGGGGCCGACCCGCCGTCGTCACGCACCGCCGCCACGATGCGCCCCTGCCGCAGCGACCCGCCGTAGCCCGCCAGCTCGGCCCGACCGCGCGCGAGCAGCTCCAGCGGGGAGACGCCCTCCTGCCCGAGGAGCCCGTGCACCCCGTCCGCGGGCGCGTTCCGGGGCGAGCCGTCGTCGATGACCAGCACCGACCGCCGGGCCCGTGCCAGCGTCACCGCCCCGCTCAGACCCGCAGCACCACCACCGATGACGATCACGTCTCTCATGCGGCAAGCATCCGGCGGCCCGTCGTCAACCGGCAAGCATCGTTGCCGAAGTGGCAAACTGCGACGCATGGATGACGTCGACCAGCTGATGCGCACCGTCGGCCCCCGGCTCCGGGCCGTCCGCCAGCAGCGCGACCTGACCCTGGCGCAGGCGTCCGACGCGACCGGCATCTCGGTCAGCACCCTGTCCCGCCTGGAGTCCGGCACCCGCCGTCCGCAGCTCGAGCTCCTGGTCCCGCTGGCCGCCCTGTACCGGGTGCCGCTCGACGAGCTCGTCGGCGCCCCCGCCACGGGCGACCCGCGCATCCACCCCCGTCCCGTGATCGAGCACGGCATGACGGTCATCCCGCTGTCCCGACGCAGTGGCGGCCTCATCGTCTACAAGCTGGTCCTCCCGCCCGGCGGCCCGCACCCCGACCCGGAGACGAACTCGCACGAGGGCTACGAGTGGCTGTACGTCATCGACGGCCACCTGCGCTTGGTGCTCGGCGAGCACGACCTCGTGCTGCCGCCCGGCGAGGCCGCCGAGTTCGACACCCGCGTCCCCCACTGGTTCGGGAACGAGACCTCCCAGCCCGTCGAGCTGCTGAGCATCTTCGGCGCCCAGGGCGCCCGGGTGCACGTTCGTGCACGGCCCACAGACCGGCGACGAGGGGACGCGCCTCGTCAGTCGGGGTAGTCGCCCTCGGGCACGAGGTTGGCGCCCAGGTCGACGGCGAGCATGCGCAGGGGTGCGATGAGGTGTTCCCAGGACTCGATGGTGGGGTCGATGGGTTGGAGGTGGATTGCCCGGAGGTGGCGCTTGTGGGTGAGCGTCATGAGCTGGGCGACGCCGTCGGCGTGGAGGAACTCCTCGCCGCTGAGCAGGTCTGCGACGCTCAGGTCCTCGAACCCGCCGTCGCGCAGCGCCTCGGCCACGCGGTCGGCTGGCAGCGGGGCCAGCAGGCCGGGGTCGTCGAGGCCGTCGCCGGGGCCCTTGGCCAGGATCATGTCCGACCAGTCCCCCACCTCGCGCACTACCGGGTCCGGGGCGGGTGCGGCCTGCGCTTGCTGCCACCAGGCCCACGGTGAGATACGGGCAATCTCCGGGATCGGCGGAAGATCCGCATCCAGGTACGGGGTCAGCACCGAGCCCAGTGGCTTCTGCTTCATCCGCCCCAGATCCTTGGGAAGCCGCAGAACGAGCATCCGGTGGAGCTGGCCGGAGTCGTAGTTGTTCAGGCGGATCACGCCATTTGATGCTGGGAGCGCCCAGTGCAGCTGCACACCCCAGTCCTGGCCTTTGGGGCGATGGGGGTCCTTGCGTCCGCGCAGCACGAGCTCGGTCTGATGGTGATCTCTCTCCCTGGCGCCGAGGGGCCCCCGGTAGACCTGCCAGCTTGTGTCCGGATGCAACCGGGTGACCGCCAGGCGCAGGTAGTGCACCAACCGGTCACCACCAACGAGCGACTGCCGGATCCGCTCTCTGGACGCCTCGTCGCTGGGCATCAAAAGCTCGGGGTCGGTCGAGGGTGTCAGCCCGTCGGTCAGGCCACGGAAGTCGGCCCGTGCGAGCTCCACGTACCACTCCCACAACGGCACCAACGACGCGAGCGAGGCGTCCATCTGGTCCACCGGACCACCGGTGGCCACCATCCACTGCGCGAGCTCGCGCAACAGGTACGGCTCACGAGCGACCACGTGGTCACGGAACTCGGTGGCCTGCGCCAGCGACAGCGTCGGGAAGTCCACGTCTACCTCGGTCCATCGATGTCGCAGGGCTCTGACGACGATCGAGATCGCCGGGGCCCGCGCTGGTGCCACTGGGCCCTTCAGATCATCGGAACGAAGCGCGCTCGACTGGAGCGATCGGCCTCCTTCGTCAGCGATCACTGGAGCGGGAGCGCCTCGCTCGACACCCACCGCTCAGAGAAGGGGGCCGCCCCGCCCCCCGCTAGCAGCCCTGTGGAGAGGGAGCGGGGGGCAGGGCGGGGATCAGCGGACCGACAGCTCCACCGGGACGGGCTGCGGCTCGAACCCGGCGGCGGCGACGGCGGCGGGGTCGTGCCGCAGGCAGGCGACCGACCGGCGCGGGTCGTCGCCCTCGACCAGCGGCGCGACGAGCTCCGGGGTGATCGCCGAGCACGCGTCGAAGACGTGCGCGCACCGGTCCCGGTACGGGCAGCCGCTGGGCAGGTTCGACATGTCCGGGGGTGAGCCGGGGATGCCGGTCAGCTCGCGGCGCGGCCCGCGCAGGGGCGGGAACGAGTGCAGGAGCGCGTCGGAGTACGGGTGCCGCGGGCGGCGGTACATGTCCTGGGCGGAGGCGTCCTCGACGATCTCGCCGGCGTACATGATCGCGATGCGGTCGGCGATCTCGATCAGCAGCGACACGTCGTGCGTGATGAAGATGACCGAGAACCCGAGGCGGTCGCGCAGCTCCGCGATCTGCTCGACGATCTGCCGCTGCATGACCACGTCGAGGGCCGTCGTCGGCTCGTCCATGATCAGCACCTGCGGGTCGAGCGCGAGGGCCATCGCGATCATCACGCGCTGCCGCATGCCGCCCGAGAGCTGGTGCGGGTAGTCGCGCAGCCGGTCCGCGGAGATGCCGACGAGCTCGAGCATGCCCGCGGAGCGCTCCAGGGCCTCCTTCTTGGAGACGCCCGGCAGGTGCGCCCGGATGGCGTCGGCGATCTGCCGGCCGATCCGGTGCACCGGGTTGAGGGAGTTCATCGCGCCCTGGAACACGATCGCGAGGTCCTGCCAGCGGGTGGCCCGCAGGTCGGCGTCGCTGAGCGTGAGGATGTCGGTCTGCTGCCCGCCGCGGTCGGTGAAGACGACCTCGCCGCCGGTGATGAGGCCGGGCGGCGGCAGCAGCCGGGTGGCCGCGTACGCGAGCGTCGACTTGCCGCAGCCGGACTCGCCGGCCAGGCCGAGCACCTCGCCGCGGTTGAGGGTCAGCGACACCTGGCGCAGCACGTGCGTCGGGTCGTCGTCGTACCCGTAGTCCACCGAGAGGTTCTTGATCTCCAGGACGGGGTCGGTGGCGGCGGCGTTGGCCCGGAAGGCCCGCTGCGTGGTGACGGCACTCATGCCCTGTCCTCCTTGGCCTCGTAGACGACCGGCGTGAAGCCGATGCGCGGACGGATCTTGCGCTTGCGCATCGAGCGGGCGTTCAGGCCCACCGAGCGCAGGCGCGGGTTGACGAACTCGTCGATGCCGAAGTTGATGAGCGTCAGCGCCATGCCGAGCAGGGCGATGAGCAGACCGGCGGGGACGAACCACCACCACGCGCCACGCTGCAGGGCGAGCTGCGCCTGCGCCCAGTACAGGACGGTCCCCCAGTTCCACTCGTTGGTCGGCGTGATGCCGACGAACGACAGCGTGATCTGGGACAGCACGGCGAACCCGACGGTGCCGACGAAGCCCGCGGCGATGATGGCGGTGAGGTTGGGCAGGATCTCCGCGGAGATGATCCGCCACGTGCTCTCGCCGTTGGCGCGCGCGGCCTCGACGAAGTCGCGTCTCCGTAGCGAGAGGGTCTGCGCCCGCAGGACGCGGGCACCCCACGCCCACCCGGTGAACGCGATGACCAGGGCGACGGTGAGCCCGCCGGCCGACGGGAGCTGCCCCGCGATGATGATGATGAGCGGCAGCTGCGGGATCACGAGGAACACGTTGGACAGCGCGGAGAGCGACTCGTCGCCGATCCCGCCGATGTAGCCCGCGGTGACGCCGACGATCACGCCGATCACCGTCGCGACCGTCCCGGCCACGAACCCGACCACGAGCACGCTGCGCGTGCCCAGGATCAGCTGGCTCATGACGTCCTGCCCCTGGTGCGTGGTGCCCATGAGGTGCTGCCACGACGGCGACTGCAGGATGTCCGCCGACCGCGCGTTCGGGTCGTACGGCGCGATCCACGGCCCGATGATCGCGATGAGGAAGAAGAACCCGAGGATCGCCAGGCCGGTCAGGGCCTTCGCGTTGCGCATGAAGAGGAACCGGCGCTTGCCCTGGCGGGGCGTCGTCGACTCCGGGGAGATCTCGAGGTCCTCGAAGAATGCGGCTTCGACGGTCATGTCAGCCCTCCTGACGCGTGCGGGGGTCGAGCACGCCGTAGGCGACGTCGGCCGCCATGTTGGCGAGCAGCACGGCGAACGTGATCACGAGGAAGCACCCCTGCATCAGGGGGTAGTCCTTCGCGTTCACCGCGCTGAACAGGTAGTAGCCGATGCCCTGGTAGGAGAAGACGATCTCCATGACGAGGGTGCCGCCGACGATGAAGCCGAGCGACAGCGCGAAGCTGGACACCTGCGGCAGGATCGCGTTCCGGGCGGCGTAGCCCATCATCACGGTGCGCTCCTTGAGGCCCTTGGCCTGCGCGACCGTCACGTAGTCCTCGGAGGACACGGTGACCATCATGTTGCGCATCCCGAGCATCCAGCCGGCGATCGAGGACACGACGATCGTCATGGCCGGCAGGAACCCGTAGTAGATGACGGACCCGATGAACTCCCACGACAGGGTGGGCACCATGCTGCGGTCGTAGCTGCCGCTGGCGGGGAACCAGCCGAGCGTCACCGAGAACAGCGAGATGGCGATCAGGGCGAGCCAGAAGTACGGCACGGCCGAGAAGAAGGTGGACAGCGGCAGCAGCCCGTCCATCCACGTCCCCCGGCGCCAGCCGATCCCGGTGCCGACGAGCGTGCCGATGGTGAAGCTGATGATCGTCGCGACGCCGACCAGGCCGATGGTCCACGGCAGCGCCTGCCGGATCACGTCGGCCACCGGGGCCATGTACGTGAACGAGGTGCCGAGGTCGCCCTGCAGCAGGAGCTTCCAGTACGCCACGTACTGGTCCCACAGCGACATGTTCTCGTCGAGCCCGAACAGCGCCCGCAGCGCCTCGGCGGCGTCGGGGCTGATCCGGCCCTGGTTCTTGGCGATCAGGGCGCTCACGGGGTCGCCCGGCATGATCCGCGGGATGAAGAAGTTGATGGTGATCGCCGCCCACGCGGTGATCGCGTAGAAGACGATGCGTCGGGTGAAGAACCTCATCGGTCGCCCTCCAGCACAGAGACGTCGACGGTGGGCCGCTCGCCGTACGCGTCGAGCACCGAGCCCAGCGACGGGCGGTCCTCACGGTCGGAGTAGCCCCAGCAGGCGGCCTCCCGGCCCTCGCCGACGGAGATCAGCGGTGGCACCTCGGCGCGGCACAGGTCGGTGGCGAACGGGCAGCGCGGGTTGAACCGGCACCCGCTGGGCGGAGCCACCAGGCTCGGCGCCTCGCCGCGGGCGCCGCGGGCGCGGGACTCCAGGTCGTCCGGGTCCGGCGCGGAGCGCACCAGCAGCTGCGTGTACGGGTGCTTCGGGTCCTGCGTCACCGACTCGGAGTCGCCCGTCTCGACGATCCGGCCGGCGTACATGACCATCGTCCGGTCGGCGAAGTAGCGGGCCGACGCGATGTCGTGCGTGATGTAGAGGATCGCGAGTTGCAGGCGGTCCCGCAGGTCGCGCAGCAGGTTGAGGATGCCGAGGCGGATCGACACGTCGAGCATCGAGATCGGCTCGTCGGCCAGCAGCACCTCGGGGTCGGCCGCGAGCGCGCGGGCGATGGCGACACGCTGGCGCTGACCGCCGGACAGCTCGTGCGGGAACTTGTCGATGTACCGGGCGGCCGGGCGCAGCTGGACCCGGTCCAGCAGCTCGTCGAGGGCCGCCTCGAGCTCGACGCCCCGCAGGCGACCGCGGTGGATCTTCAGGCTGCGCGTGAGCGTGTACCGGACGGTGTGCACGGGGTTCAAGGACCCGAAGGGGTCCTGGAAGATCATCTGCACCTTGCGCACGTACCGGTGGAACGCCGTGCGGTTCTTCGCCGTGGCGTCCTCGCCGTGCAGCAGGATCTGCCCGCCCGTCACGGGCATGAGCTGCGCGAGCAGCCGGGCGATCGTGGACTTGCCGGAGCCCGACTCCCCCACCAGCGCGACCACGCGGCCGCGGTACAGCTCGAGGTTGACGTCGTCCACGGCGTGCACGACCTTGCGGGCGCGGGTGCCGCGCACCGGGAAGTGCTTGCGGAGGTCGATCGCCTGCAGGACAGGCTGGTCTTCTGACATCGGGTCACCTTGGGGGTCGGGTGCGGGCCGCACCCCTCATCTCAGTCCTCCGTCGGAACGAGCTTCGACAGGATCAGAGCGGCCTGCGGACCCGTCGGCTGCGGGTTCGCGTACGGGTCGTCATCGGTGGGGAAGCCCGTGTAGTTGACCGTCGAGTACTGCGCGACGGCGGGACGGGACCAGATGACGAGGCCGGGGACGTCCTCGACGAAGGCCTTCTGGACGACGTCCAGGGCGGCGGAGCGGGCGTTGTCGTCCGTCCCTGCCTTGAAGTCGGCCAGCGCGTCGGTGACGGCGTCGTTCTTGTAGCGGCCGAAGTTCCACGTCGCCGACTCACCGAGCGGCACGTAGGACGCGCCGTCCATGATGTTGGAGTACATGTTCCACGGCGTGCTGCCCCCGTCGGTCCAGTGCAGGGTCGCCTGGAAGTTGCCGAACGGGATGATGTCGTTGAACCAGGTGTCCTGGACGACGCCCTCGACGGTGGCCTCGGCACCGAGGGCGGCTGCGCCCTCGCTGATGATGCCGAGCGCGTCCAGGTAGTCGGTCCAGCCCGTCGGGTTCTGGAGCTTGAAGGTGACCTTCTCGCCGTCGGGGTCGACCAGCGCGTCGCCGTCCCAGGTGTAGCCGGCCTCCGTGAGGACCTCCTTGGCACCGTCGACGTCGACCGTGAGCTCCTGGTCGAGGTACGCGTCCGAGATGAACGCGTCGCCCGACGGCTGGGGCAGCCCGGTCACGCTCTTGATCTGCGGCCACACGCCGTAGCCGGCGGTCGCCGAGATGTCCGAGCGGTCCACGACCATGTTCAGCGCCTTGCGGAACGCCACGTCGTCGAACGGCTTGGTCTCGTTGTTCAGGTAGAGGACGTCGACGCCGAACCCGCCGCCCGCGACCTGGTGGAAGTGCTCCGGGTCCTTGGCGATGAACGTGTTCTCGAAGTCCGGGATGAACGTCCAGCCCCACTGCGCCTCACCGGTGGTGAGCGCCGTGGTCAGGCCGGCGTTGTCGTTGAACGTGTCGTACCGGAGGGTGCCGACCTTCGGGGTCTCGCCCCAGTAGTCGGTGTTCGGCTCGAGGGTCACGGCCTGCGGCGTGAAGCTCTTGAGCTTGAACGGGCCGGTGCCGATCATCGCGTCGTCGGTCCACGACACCGGGTCCTCGTTCTCCCACAGGTGCTTGGGCACGATGAGGAGCTTGAGCAGCTTGTCGCGGTTGACGTACTGGCCGGACTCGAAGTTCACCGTGACCTTGTTGCCGTCGACCGTGATGTCGCCGTACTGGTCGGGGAAGTCGGTGTTCAGCTCCTTGTTGTCCTTGCGGAGCTGGATCGAGAACGCGATGTCGTCGGCCGTGAAGTCGGTCCCGTC
This sequence comes from Cellulomonas sp. P5_C5, assembly GCF_054049655.1. Lineage (NCBI taxonomy): Bacteria > Bacillati > Actinomycetota > Actinomycetes > Micrococcales > Cellulomonadaceae > Cellulomonas > Cellulomonas sp. P5_C5. The sequence continues at coordinate 43,004 of NZ_JBFULY010000010.1, forward strand.
GGTCCACTTCACACCCTCACGGGCCGTGATGACGGCCTGCGTCGAGTCCGGGTTCCACTCGACCGACTCTGCGAGCCACGGCGTCGGGGGGTCCGTCGGCTTGAGCTCGTTGACCTGCATGAGCGACTCGTAGACCGCGAACGCGTACCCGAGCGAGAGCGACGCAGAGCCTGTCGCGAGCGGGTTCTGGTTCGGCTGCTGCGGGCCGTTGGGCATGCCGATGGTCAGGATCTTGTCCGAGACGCCGTCGGCGCTCCCGGTGCTGTCGTCGCTGGAACCGCCGCCGCCGGAGCAGGCGGTGGCGAGCAACGCGAGGGTGGCCGCCGTAGCGACGACCGTCGAGAGCTTGCGGATTCTCACGAGTGCCTCCTTGCACTGATGCGGAAACTGCTGGTCGAGCCGGTCCGACGAGACTGCGGATCACGCCGGACCGGGACTTGCGGGGGCCGTGCCTATGTCGACGAGGGACTGAGCACGGCCACGTCGACGCTGAGGCGCAGGTCGCTCGACGAGCGGCCGACGCGGATCGGGTAGGTACCGGCCGGGGTGACCCAGCCGGGCAGTGCGCTGTCCCAGGTGCGGAACGCCTTGGCGTCCACCCGGACCTGGACATCTGCGTGCGCGCCGGCGGTGGCGTGCACGACGGCGAACCCGCCGAGCCAGCGCACGGGACGGGACTCGTCCGGAGCGGGCGGCTCGACGTAGACCTGGACGACCTCGCGACCGTCACGGGCACCGGTGTTGCGGACCCGGACGTCCAGGACGACCGAGCCGTCCGCCGCCACCGAGTGGGACACCGTCTGGTACTCCCAGGTGGTCCAGCCGAGCCCGTGCCCGAACGGCGCGGCGGGGGTGCGGTCGAGCCGGAGCCACGAGCGGTACCCCACGTGGACGCCCTCGTGGTACTCGATGACGCCGTCGACGGGGACCGCGTCGGGCACGGGCACGTCGGACTCGTGCGCGGGCAGCGTCCACGGCAGGCGGCCGGTGGGCTCGGTGATCCCGGTCAGCACGTCGGCGAGCGCGTCGGGCCACTCCTGGCCGCCGAGCCACGCCCACAGGACGCACGGCACCTCGTCGAGCCACGGCAGCAGCACGGGGGCGCCGGCGTTGACGACGACGATCGTGCGCGGGTTCGCGGCCAGCGTCGCCTTGACCAGCTGGTCCTGGGAGCCCGGCAGCGCGAGGCTCGTGCGGTCGTACCCCTCGGACTCGATCTCCTCGTTGGTGCCGACGACCACGATCGCCAGGTCGGCCGCGGCGGCCGCCTCGACGGCGACCGCGAGCAGCTCGTCCGGGGAGGTGCCGGGGACGCGGTGCACCAGCTCGGCGCGCGCGAAGCTGGCGTACCCGACGGGGTGGACCGCCTGCACGAGCGCATCGATCTCGACGGTCGTCGGCTCGGTCACGTCGATGACGAGCGTCGCGGGGACGGGCTGGTTGACGCTGGAGTCGAGGATGACCTCGGCGCCGACGACGTGGTCGCTGGTGGAGAGCACCTGCCCGCCGACCGTGATCCGGTGCTTCCCGACGGTGCCGACGCCGACCTCGTGCCGACCGGGCTCGTCGAGCCGCACGGTCGTCCGCAGGCGCAGCGCGACGGCGGGGCCGGGCACCTCGCGCAGCCAGCCGGGCCAGTCGGTGACGTCGGTGGTGACCAGGACGGTCCCGTCGGCGTCGACCAGCTCGCCGAGCGCGCCGGGGTGGCCGTCGGGGGTGGTGCAGCGGCCGGCCAGGTCGAGCGCGGGCGGCAGCAGGCGGGACACGGCACCGGGGTGCACGTCGACCTCGACCTCGCCGAACGCGTCCCGCAGCGCGGCCTCGGGCGTCGTGGCGCGGTCCGGTCGCACGTACGCGGACCCGCCGCCCTGCACGAACGGGTGCACGGCGTTCGGGCCGAGGAGCGCGATCCGGGTGACGTCGTCGGGCGCGACGGGCAGGGCGTGCTCGTCGTCGCGGAGCACCACCATCGAGCGGGAGACCAGCCGACGCAGCACGCCGCGCACGTCGACGTCGGCGACGCGGTCGCGCTGGGTGCCCGCGGGCTCGGCACCGTCGAGGGCGCCGACGCGCTGCGCCAGCCGGAGCAGGCGCAGGACCTTGGCGTCGAGCAGCTCTTCGCTGACCTCACCGGACCGGACGGCGTCGAGCAGCCCGTCGCCCCAGGGCCCGTCGGGTCCGGGCATCTGCAGGTCGAGGCCGCCCTCGGCGGAGGCGACGACGGAGGTGGTGGCCACCCAGTCGCTCATCACGACGCCGTCGAAGCCCCACTCGTCCTTGAGCACGCCGGTGAGCAGCGGGCGGTGCTCGGCGGCGGTCGCGGCGGTGGTGCCGTCGTCGATCCCGGAGTACGCGCTCATGACCGACCACGCCTGCGCCTCGTGCACCAGCTGCTCGAACGGCGCCAGGTACACCTCGCGCAGGGTCCGCTCGTCGACGCGCGCGAGGTAGGTGGTGCGCTGCGTCTCGGAGTCGTTGGCGACGAAGTGCTTGACGCACATGCCGACGCCGCGGTCCTGCGCGGAGCGGACCACGTGCACGGCGATCGCGCCGGTGAGCAGCGGGTCCTCGGAGTAGCACTCGAAGTGCCGGCCGCCGACGGGCGTGCGCTGCAGGTTGACCTGCGGGGCGAGCACGACGTCGACGCCGTGCCGGCGGGCCTCGGCGGCGAACACGTGCCCCACCTCGTCGGCGAGGTCGACGTCCCACGTCGCGGCGAGCGCGCTGGGGGCGGGGAACGAGGCGGAGGTCTCGTCCGTGGAGTCGGAGACGCCGCGGACGCCGGCGGGGCCGTCGGAGACGTGCATGGCGCGCAGACCGATGTGCGGGATCGCGGCGGTGGACCACAGGCCGGCGCCGACGACCAGGCGCACCTTGTCCTCGAGGCTGAGGGCAGCCGCGAGGGCAGTGAGGTCTGTCATCTGGATGAGGGGCACCGCGCGATCTCCGATCAGACGTCGTCGTCTTCTGCGGCGAATCTACGCACAACTTACTGACGTGTCAGTAAGTTGTAGATCACGGTTTGGTCTCGCTTACTGACTTGTCAGTAACTTCGACGATCGCAGTAAGGTTCGCTCATGGACGACGCCGTTCCCCCCGCCGCAGCGCCGAAGCGCCGCGCCCGGCAGCCCCGCCAGGCCACCACCGAACGGCGCGCGGAGATCCTGCGGGCCGCCGCGCACACCTTCGGGTCCAAGGGGTACAAGAACGGCTCGCTCGCCGAGGTCGCCGAGCAGGTCGGCATCACGCACGCGGGCGTCCTGCACCACTTCGGCTCCAAGGAGGCGCTGCTGGTCGAGGTGCTCGAGTTCCGCGACAAGGAGGACGTCCGGGACCTCGAGGGTCAGCACATCCCCGACGGCATCGAGCTGTTCCAGCACCTCGTGCGCACCGCCCGGATGAACGTCGAACGGCGCGGCATCGTCCAGGGGTACACCGTGCTCACCGGCGAGTCCGTCACCGAGGACCACCCGGCCCGCGGCTGGGTCACCAACCGGTTCAGCATCCTGCGCGGCGAGATCACGGCGGCGATCCTCGAGGTCGGCGGCGGCGACGTGCCCGACGACGTGGCCGCCTGCGCCGCGAGCGCGATCATCGGCGTCATGGACGGCCTGCAGGTGCAGTGGCTGCTCGACGACGGCGTCGACCTGCCGGCCGCCACGAAGTTCGCCATCGAGGCGATCCTGACCGCCGCGCTCCTGGGCACCGGACGACCGCACCCCCTGGTCTGACCGCACTCAGCAGATTCACAGGCTCGCTCCAGGCTGACGTCAGGTAGCGGATCGACCCTGGGCGCATGACAACGACCACCACCCGTCGCCCGGAGGTTCTGGCCCGCGCCGACGGTTCCCCCGTCCGCGCTCTCGTGGTCGACGACGAGCCGACCCTCGCCGAGCTCCTGTCCACCGCCCTGCGCTACGAGGGCTGGCAGGTGGACCACGCGCTCACCGGCCACGCCGCCGTCCGAGCCGCCAAGGCGCTGGACCCCGACGTCATCGTGCTCGACGTCATGCTCCCCGACCTGTCCGGCATCGACGTGCTCCGCCGCGTCCGCACCACCCACCCGAACGTCCCCGTCCTGTTCCTCACCGCCAAGGACGCGGTCGAGGACCGGATCGCGGGCCTGACGGCCGGTGGCGACGACTACGTCACCAAGCCGTTCAGCCTCGAGGAGGTCGTCGCGCGCCTGCGCGCCCTCCTGCGCCGCACCGGTGCGGTCTCGTCCCGCGAGGAGGCCACGCTCGTCGTCGGCGACCTCACCATGGACGAGGACAGCCACGAGGTCACCCGCGGCGGCGAGGACATCCGCCTCACCGCCACCGAGTTCGAGCTGCTCCGGTACTTCATGCGCAACCCGAAGCGGGTGCTGTCCAAGGCCCAGATCCTGGACCGCGTCTGGCAGTACGACTTCGGCGGCCAGGCCAACATCGTCGAGCTCTACGTGTCCTACCTGCGGCGCAAGATCGACAAGGGCCGCACCCCGATGCTGCACACCCTGCGCGGCGTCGGGTACGTGCTCAAGCCGTCCGTCTGATCGTGGGTCGCTGGACCCTGCGCCGCCGCCTCGTCCTGGTCGTCGTCGCGCTCGTCGCGGTCGTGGCCGCCGCCATGGGGACGCTGTCCACCCTCGCGCTGCAGAGCTCGCTGACCACGCAGCTCGACGAGAAGGTCACGGCCGCGCACCGACGCACCGTCGAGGGCCCCGTGCGCCAGGTCGGCGGCGCCTTCGCCGGGCAGGCGGAGGACGAGGTTCCCGCGCCGCCGACCGGCACCTTCCGGCCCGGGCAGGACGCCGGCACCGTCAGCGTCCAGCTTCCCGACGGCGCCGACCCCGCGGACCTCACCGCGCTGCAGGCGGGCTACGTCGACGACGACGGCAACCTGGTCGCCCTCGACGAGACGCAGACCGCGCAGCTGCTCGCCGTGCCGACGGACGGGCAGCCCGTCTCGATCGTGCTGTCCGACCTGGGCGGCTACCGGGCGGTCGCCAGCGTCTCCCCCGACGGCACCACCGACGTGACCGCCCTGCCCAGGGCGTCCCTGACCAGCACCGTCACCGCGTTCGTCGCCGTCGAGGTGGTCGTCGCCGCGCTCGCCCTGCTGGTCGCCGCGGCCGCCGGCATGGTGCTCGTGCGCCGCGAGCTGCGCCCCCTCGACCGCGTCGTCGGCACCGCCAACCGGGTCGCCCGGCTCCCCCTCGACCGCGGCGAGGTGGTCCTCGCCGACCGCGTGCCCGCCCGGGACACCGACCCCGCCACCGAGGTCGGGCAGGTGGGTGCCGCGCTGAACAAGCTGCTCGGGCACGTCGAGCAGGCGCTGGGTGCGCGGCACGAGTCCGAGTCGCAGGTGCGCCAGTTCGTCGCCGACGCCAGCCACGAGCTGCGCACCCCGCTGGCCTCCATCCGCGGGTACGCCGAGCTGGTCCGCCGCTCCCCCGACGAGGTGCCCGTCAGCGCGCTGCAGGCCATGTCCCGCGTGGAGTCCGAGTCCGAGCGGATGACCGCCCTGCTCGAGGACATGCTGCTGCTCGCCCGCCTGGACGCCGGCCGACCGCTGGCGTCCGAGCCCGTCGACCTCACCGTGCTCGCCATCGACGCCGTCACCGACGCGCACGCCGCCGGCCCCGACCACGACTGGCGCCTCGACCTGCCGTCGGAGGACCACCTCGAGGACGCCCTCGTGCTCGGCGACGACCACCGCCTGCGCCAGGTGCTGGCCAACCTGCTGTCCAACGCCCGGCTGCACACCCCCGCCGGCACCGCCGTGACGGTCCGCGTCCGTCGCACCGGCGACCGGGTCGTCCTGCAGGTGGCCGACGACGGTCCCGGCATCCCGCCCGCCCTGCGCGAGAGCCTGTTCCAGCGGTTCACCCGCGGCGACGCCTCCCGCAACAGCGCCACCGGGTCCACCGGCCTGGGCCTCGCGATCGTGCACGCCGTCGTCACGGCCCACGGCGGCACCATCACGGTGTCGAGCGGCCCGGGCACCACGTTCACGGTCACCCTCCCCGCCGCACCGCTCACCCCGTAACGTCCGAGCATCCGGTCGCTGGGGCGCTCACTTCCTCGGACGTCCCGTGCCGACGGTGCGCAACGTCCGAGGATCTGGTCGCCCCCGCGCTCGCTTCCTCGGACGTCCGGTGGCAGCGGGGCGGTGGGCAGGGGAACCTGGACGGGTTGCGACGATGTCTCCGGGGAGTGGTCATGGCGGATCTCAGCAAGGCGTTCAGCGGGTTCTCGACCGACGACGTGCCGGCCACGCGGGCGTTCTACGCCGACGTGCTCGGGCTCGACGTCTCCGAGGAGAACGGGATGCTCTTCCTGCGCTTCGAGAGCGGCCATGAGGTCCTGGTCTATCCGAAGGGCCCCGCGCACGAGCCCGCCGGCTACACGGTGCTGAACTTCCCGGTCGAGGACGTGCCCGGCACGGTCGCGGAGCTCCGCGAGCGCGGGGTGGCGTTCGAGAAGTACGCGGGCACGCCCACCGAGACCGACGACGACTTCGTGTTCCGCGGCGGTGGCCCGCTGATCGCCTGGTTCACGGACCCGGGCGGCAACGTCCTGTCGATCATCGAGGCCAGCTGACCCGCTGCTAGCCGGTCACCGTGACGATCAGCGTCACCGCCACGATGCCGACGACGTGATAGCCGCCCGTGATGAGCCCCAGGCGGAACGGGTGCGGGGTGTGCGGGGTCAGGGCGTTGTTCACGGACACGGCCAGGGCCACGCCGAGGCCGACGACGAGCCCGAGGACGAGCGCGTCCCTCGACCTCTCGATCCCGGCAGCGTCGACGAGGACCGCCATCGCGACCGTGACCAGCAGGCTGCTGACCAGCGGAACCACGTAGTACGCGGCGGAGAAGCGCTCACCGCGCACCCTCGTGTGCCCGATGGCGGCGTCCCAGGCCGCGCCGAACAGCGGCGTGAACCACAGGGCGCCGAGCAGGTAGTAGGCGAGGGTCGCGACGGCGATCGCGAGCCAGCTGAGGTCGGTCACGGTGGTGGTCACGGGTGCCATCGTCGGCACCGGCCGGCGGTGGGGTCTTGGAGAAACGCGACACCCACCGCGATCGTGGGGCATGCGCATCCGAGCCGACGAGACCTCGGGCGTGCTCCACCCGGAGAACCTGACCCGCTACGCCGCGCGGTGGATCGCCCCCGACCCGGCCGTCCACGACGTCGTCGACACGTACTGGCACGTGCGCTGGCACCTGGACCAGGACGAGGTCGTCGACCAGACGATCGTCGACCTGCCGGCGGTCACGCTCACGGTCGAGACCGGTGACGTCCCCGCCCACCTCGTCGTCACCGGCCTGCACCGCCGGGCGTGGCGGCGGCGCATCGCCGGGTCCGGTGACGTCTTCGCCGTCCGGCTGCGGCCCGCGGGGCTCGCGGTGCTCGGCTCGCTGCGACCGCGCGACCTCGCCGACACGACGACCCCGCTGACCGCAGGCGTCGACGACGGGCTGCGCACCCTCCTGGCCGGCATCGCGGTCGCGCGGACGCCGGAGGACCGTGCGCGCGTGGCCGACCGGCTCATCGCCGAACGCCTCCGCGCGCACCCGCCGCCACCGTCACACCTGCTGGCCAACCGGGTCCTCGACGAGCTGCGCGCACGCGCGCACCGCCGGACTGGCACACCCCTCGCGGAGCACCTCGCGGTCAGCGAGCGCACGATCCAGCGCGCGCTGTCCGCGACCATCGGCATCGGCCCCAAGCAAGCGGCCCGACGGATCCGGCTGCAGGAGGCCGCGCGAGCGGTCGCGGTGCACGGCGACGAGGACCTGGCGGCGATCGCCGTGCAGCTCGGCTACGCCGACCAGGCGCACCTCACGAGCGACTTCCGTGCGTCGACGGGGACCACGCCGGGCGCCTACCGACGGCAGCTGGCCGCCCTGCGTCAGAGCGGGAACGCGTTGTAGACGTTGACGATGTCCTCGACCGGGGCGGTCACCTGGAAGACCGTGGTGCCGTTGGTCCACACCGCGACACCCGTCCCGTCGCCGGCGTCGGCGATGGAGTAGGTGCCCGCGACGGCGCCGGCCGCCGTGACCTCGCCGGTCTGCGGCAGCGCCGGGCCGCTCGGCGACGCCGACGGGGAGGGCGCGACCGGCAGGGCGGCGAACAGGGTCGCGGCGAACGCGTTGGCCTCCTCGTTCGTCTCCCACTGGCCGGAGCGGACGGTCACGGTGCCGGAGCCGCCGTCGGTATAGGTCTCGGTGTACGCCTCGACCGCGCCCGCGGCCTGCCACTCGGCGTCCGGGGCCGACGTCGCGAGTGCGTACTGGAGCACGCTCGTCGGCAGCGCGACGGCGAAGGCGCTGGTCGCGGTGCGGGCGACCGGCTCGACGGTCGGGGTGGGCGAGGGCAGCAGGATCGTCGTCGCGACGGCCGGTGACCCGTCGGCCGTCTCGTCGCCGGAGCTGACGACGATGCCGATGACGATCGCGGCGACCACGAGCACGACGACCCCGATGATCCCGGGGATCAGCCACCTGGGCCGGCCGGACGCCGCCGAAGGGTCCGCCGGTGCCTGGTTCGGCTCAGCCGGGGCAGGGTCCTGCGGAGCCGCGTGCGCGGCGAACGCCGCCGGGATGCCGGGCGTGGCGGCCGGGATCGACGCTGTCGGAGGCTTCGGCTGCATCGCCTGCCAGTTCGAGATCGGTGGCGTCGACGGGCCGGCCGGCCGCTCAGGGCCAGGACGGTCGGTGTCGCTCATCGGGGCTCCCCCTTGCATCACGTCGCCCGAACCCTCGCCGGACGCCCCGCAGCCTACCGAGCGAAGTCAGCCGGTCACGTCACGCCGCCGGAACGCGGCGAGCCCCGCGGCGTTGAGCGCGACGGCGACGGCGGCGAGCACGAGCACGGGCGGCCAGTCCATCGCCTCGGCGGGCAGCTGCGGTGTGTACGTGAACGGCGACAGGACGTCGGAGCCGTCCGGCAGGAGCGCCGCGAACAGCCCGACGACGCCGACGTACGTGACGTAGGCCCAGACCAGCCCGAACGCGCGGGGCGCGACGCCCATCACGACGACCGCGACTCCGAGCATGATCCCGACCGCGGGGAGGGTCACCGCGGTCGCGCCGACCAGCTGCGCGACGGAGCGCTCGCCCAGGGACGCGGTCGCGGTCAGCCCCATCAGCAGTCCCGTGACCAGCATGATCACCACCGCAGCGACCGCTGCGACGCCCACCTGCGAGCCCAGCCAGCGCACCCGCGACACGGGTCCGGCCAGCACGAGGGCACCTCGCGTGGCGTTCTCCTCCGTGCGTGCCGCGTTCACGGCGGTCGCCGCGTACGCACCCGCCATGACCGCGAGGAACACGGTGTAGAGCGCGAAGGCCGACGCCGCGGCGCCGTTGGGGCCGGTCGGGAACATCTGCGCGAGCTGGGGCTCGTCGGCCACGAAGTCGACGATCTCACCCGCCAGGAGCCCGATGAACACCCCCATCACGACGATCCCGACGCCCCACGAGAGGATCGCGCCGGACTGCCGCCGCAGCGTCAGCGCGGCCATCCCCGACAGGCGTGCCGACGCCCCCGGCCGGCCGAGCCGCTCGGCGAGCAGCCCGGTGCCCAGGTCGCGCCGGCCGACGAGCCAGAACGCCACGGCCACGAGGACCGCCGCGACGACGACGCCGATCGCGAGCGGCCAGAACCGCTCGTCGACGTACGCGCGCGTCGCCTGCGCCCACCCGAACGGGGACAGCCACGTGAGCACGCTCGTGCTCTCCGGGCCGCGCACGTCGCCGACCGCCCGGAGCAGGAACGCGACCCCGAGCGCGGCCATGCCGAGCGAGCTGGCCGCCCGCGCGTGCGCGGTGAGCTGCGAGGCGACCGCGGAGATGCCGGCGAACACGAGCCCGACCATGACGATGCCACCGGTGAGCGCGAGCGAGCCGACCGGGTCGAGCCCCGTGGTCAGGAGCGCGAGGAACGTCAGTCCGCCGACGACCACCGTCGCGACGACGGCCGCGACCAGCCCGGCGACCACGGGCGCGTCGCGACCCACGGGTGCGGACCGCACGAGCTCGAGCCGCCCGTCCTCCTCGGCGGCCCGCAGGTGCCGCGTCACGGTCAGCAGAGCCATGATCGCGACCGGGATCATGAGCCAGAGGCCCAGCTCGTTGGCCGTCATCGCGCCGACCGTGTAGTCGTCGAGCCCGTACCCGGGACCGGCCAGCGCGGTCGCCGCGGGCGACGAGATCAGCTGCGCGCGCCCGGCCAGCGCCTCGGGCGTGGAGTAGACCTGCGACAGCCCGCTGACCGACACCTGCGTGAGCCCGGCGATCGCGACGGCCCAGATCGTCGTGCGCCAGCGGTCGAGCCGCAGTGCGACCCGGACCAGCCCGCGGGTGCCCGCGAGTTCGGTGTCGGTGGCGGTACTCATCGCGACTCCTCGTGGACACCCAGGGTGGCCAGCTCCTCGCTGTACTCGCGCAGGAACAGGTCCTCCAGGGTCGGCGGATGGGCGGTCAGCGAACGGACACCGAACCCGGTCAGCCGCGCCAGCACGTCGTTGAGCGAGGCCGTGTCGACGTCGACGGTCAGGTGGCCGTCGTCGCGCTGCACGTGGTGCACGCCGTCGAGCGCGGTCAGGGCGCGCTCGGCCTCGTCGGCGTCGCGGAGCCCGGCCGTGACCGTGGTGCGCGTGAGGCTGCGCAGCTCCTCCAGCGACCCGCTCTGCACCGCGCGACCCTGCCGGATGATCGTCACGCGCCGGCACAGCGCCTCGACCTCGGCCAGGATGTGGCTGGACAGCAGCACGGTCCGGCCGTCGGCGGCGGCCTCCTGCACGACCTGCTGGAACACCGCCTCCATGAGGGGGTCCAGGCCGCTGGTCGGCTCGTCCATGAGCAGCAGCTCGACGTCCGCCGCGAGCGCCGCGACGAGCGCGACCTTCTGCCGGTTGCCCTTCGAGTAGGCGCGGCCCTTGATGCGCGGGTCGAGCTCGAACCGCTCGATGAGGGCGTCGCGACGTGCCGGGTCCAGCCCGCCTCGCAGGCGCCCGAGCACGTCGATCGACTCGCCGCCGGACAGGTTGGGCCACAGGTTGACCTCGCCCGGCACGTAGGCCAGCCGGCGGTGCAGGGCGACGGCGTCGCGCCACGGGTCGCCGCCGAGCAGCTGCACGTCACCGGAGTCGGCGCGCAGGAGCCCGAGCAGCACGCGGATGGTGGTCGACTTGCCCGCGCCGTTGGGGCCGAGGAAGCCGTGCACCTCCCCCGTGCGGACGGTGAGGTCGAACCCGTCGAGCGCGCGCTTGGCGCCGAACGACTTGACGAGTCCGCTGACCGCGATGGCGTCGGTCATGACTTCTCCTTGTCCTGCTGAAAGTGCTGGTAGGCGTCGAGGTATCTGCTGTCGGTGAAGAGGCCGTGCGTGTAGAGCTCGAGGCCGGCGAGCATGGTGCGGCTGGTGAGCTCGTCGATGGCCGCGCCCGGGTCGTCCGTCGGCGCGACGCCCCGGCCCGCCGCCGCGTCCAGCTGGGCCATCACGATGAGACCCACCTGCGCGGCGACGACCTGACGCGCCCGCCCGCGGGGGTCGGACGAGCCGCGGACCGTGCCCGCCGCCTCGCCGGCCTCCAGGTAATCCGCCGCGTCGTCCATCAACCCGTCGACGAAGTGCGCCGCGACCGCCCCGCCGTCCATGAGGCTGCGGACGATGTAGGCGAACAGGGGTGCGTACTCCTGCACGCGCGCCAGCATCCCGATCGTCTCGGCCGGCGACTTCTCCGCGATCGCCGACGACTTCTCCTCGCGGATGACCCGCAGGACGTGCTCGTCGCACTCGGCGCGCAGGGCGTCCTTGGAGCCGAAGTGGTGGATCACGAGTGCGGCGCTCACGCCGGCGTCCTCGGCGATCGCCCGCACGGGCGCGCGGAACCCGTCGCGGCCGAAGCGTGCGACGGCGGCGTCCCGGATGCGGGCGCGGGCGGTGAGATCCTCTGAACGCACGTTCACTACACTAAACACTCGTTCAGCCGTGGCGCAAGAGGGTCGTGTCGGAGCCTGCGGCTACCGTGCGGCGCGTGACCACGACCTCCTCCAAGCGGCCCGACCGCAGCGCTCGCCCGGCCTTCCGCTGCACGGAGTGCGGCTGGACCGCGAGCAAGTGGGTGGGCCGGTGCGGCGAGTGCCAGCAGTGGGGGTCGGTCGTCGAGGACACCGGCCCCGGCGGCGGCGCACCGCGCACGGTCGCCACCTCCCCGACACGCTCCCCGGCCCGCCCGATCGACCAGATCGACATCGAGACGGCGCGCGCCCGTCCCACCGGGGTCGACGAGCTGGACCGGGTGCTCGGCGGCGGGCTCGTGCCCGGCGCGGTGGTGCTGCTGGCCGGCGAGCCGGGGGTCGGCAAGTCGACCCTGCTGCTCGACGTCGCCGCGCGCGGCGCCCGGACCGGGCGCAAGGTCCTCTACGTGACCGGCGAGGAGTCCGCCGCCCAGGTGCGCCTGCGGGCCGGCCGCATCCACGCGCTCGACCCGCGCCTGCTGCTCACCGCCGAGACCGACCTGGGCACGGTGCTCGGGCACATCGAGCTCGTCGACCCCGACCTGCTGGTGCTCGACTCGATCCAGACCATCGCGTCCGCGCAGGTCGAGGGGACCGCCGGCGGCGTGTCCCAGGTCCGGGAGGTGGCCAGCGCGGTGATCCAGGCCGCCAAGTCCCGGGACCTGCCCGTCGTGCTCATCGGGCACGTCACCAAGGACGGCTCGGTGGCCGGCCCCCGGACGCTCGAGCACCTGGTGGACGTCGTCTGCCAGTTCGAGGGCGAGCGGCACTCGCGCCTGCGCATGCTGCGCGCCACCAAGAACCGCTACGGCCCCACCGACGAGGTCGGCTGCTTCGACCTGTCCGAGACCGGGATCGTCGGGCTGGCCGACCCCAGCGGCCTTTTCATCTCCCAGGCCCTGCACGCGGTACCGGGCACCTGCCTGACCGTGACGCTGGAGGGCCGGCGACCGCTCGTCGTCGAGGTGCAGTCGCTCGTCGCGCCCAGTGCCGTGCCCAACCCGCGACGGACCACGAGCGGTGTCGACAGCAGCCGGCTCGCGATGGTGCTCGCCGTGCTGCAGCGCCGGCTCGGGGCGCGGCTGGCGGACCAGGACGTCTACGTGTCGACCATCGGCGGTGCCCGCGTCATGGAGCCCGGCGCGGACCTGGCGCTCGCGCTCGCCGCGGTGAGCTCCCGCGAGAACGTGCCGCTGCCCCGCGGGCTGGTCGCGATCGGCGAGGTCGGGCTGGCCGGGGAGATCCGGACCGTGTCCGGTGTCGGCCGCCGGCTGGCCGAGGCGGCGCGGCTCGGGTTCACGCGCGCGATCGTCCCCGCGGGCGCGCTCGACGGCGCGACCCCGCCCGCGGGCCTGACCGTCCTGACGGCGGCGGACCTCGGCGAAGCCGTCACCGCGGCCGGCCTCGTGCCGGACCTGGCGTCGGCGGCGGCGGGTCGCTGACCCACGCCACCCCCGTCCGCGGCCCTGACAGCCGCGAACCTCGGCGCCGTGATCCCGGCCGGCCTGGTGGTGCACCGTCGGCCGCGGGTCGCGGACCCACGCGCCCGCGGTCCATAGCGATACAGACCGCGGTCGGCGCTGGTCTCGTCCGCAGCCGCCCGCCGAACCCGACATGGCTACCGCCATCACCCTCGTTCACGACACCCATGTCGGGTTCGACCGCGTCCGCCCCAGTGCGACGGCATCGCGAGCTGAAGTCCGGGGCGGCCCGCATTTCCTCTTGACCGGTACAGAGAACGGGGGTTACTTTAGCGGTACAGAAGAACGAGCCGACAGGAGAAGCTGATGTCGATGGACACCCCCCAGTTCGGGCTGCTCTTCGGAGTGACCGCCGCGCGGCACGAGGCCGAAAGCGCTCGGCCCTGGGCGCCGGTCGAGCCCGAGGCCACGCAGCCGCAGCGTGTGCGTCGGTCGCGCGCACCCCGGACCCGACGCACGCTCGCCGGAGCACTGCACTCCTTGGCCGACGCGGTCGCCCCGACGAGCACCTGCGAGGTCGGTCACCCGGCCCGATGACGACGTTCACCCCTCCGAGAGGGGCCTCGGCCACCTACCCTGTCCCGCATGGTGCGGAACAGGGTGGTGTCGTCGTGTCCCGGGTGACGCTGCAGACGATCGCGGACCGCGTCGGCGTGAGCAGGATGACCGTGTCCAACGCGTTCTCCCGCCCCGACCAGCTCTCCGCGGAGATGCGCCGCACGATCCTCGCGGCGGCGGACGACCTCGGCTACGTCGGACCCGACCCGTCGGCCCGGGCGCTGGCCCGCGGGACCACCGGTGCGGTCGGCGTGCTGCTCACCGAGTCGATCGGGACCGCGTTCCTCGACCCCATCGCCGCGGCGTTCTTCGGGGCCGCCGCCGAGGGGCTCGCGCCCACGGGCATGGCGGTGGTGCTGCTGCCGTCCACCAGCTCCGAGGACACCATCCCCGCGCGCGACATCCCGATGGACGGCGCCCTCGTGTACGGCTGCGCGGGCGACTACCCGGCGGTCGACTGGCTGGTGAAGCGTCGGCTGCCGCTGGTCTTCATCGACAGCGCACCCCTCGCCGGGGCGTCCAGCGTGCTCCTCGACGAGCAGCACGGAGCCCGGCTCGGCGCCCGGCACCTCCTGGACCTCGGGCATCGCCGGATCGGCATCCTCACCATGAACCCGCGGGTGCGTGCGGCGTTCGCGCCCGACGCCGCCGCGGCCGGGTCCGGGTACGTCGCCCGCGAGCGCCAGGCGGGGTGGATCGACGCTCTGGCCGATGCCGGGGTGACCCCCGTCGTCATGGAGGTCCGCGACAACAGCGAGCCGTACGTGTCGGAGGGTGCGCGCCTGCTGCTCGCGGGCGACGACCGCCCGACCGCGATCCTGTGCTTCTCCGACCTCATGGCGGCGGCGATCGTGAAGGCCGCCGAGGAGCTGGGCCTGCGGATGCCGGAGGACCTGTCGGTCGTCGGCTTCGACGACTCCCCCCTGGCCCAGCGGGTGCGACCGACGCTCACCACGGTCCAGCAGGACTTCGTCGCCAAGGGCAAGGCGGCGGCCGCGGCGCTGACGGCGTCGATCAGCCGCTCCCGCGCGGGCCTGGCCCCGGCGCCGGAACAGCACCGCATCCTGGTCGACCTGGTGGTCCGGGACAGCACGGCTCCTCCAGCGAGTCCGTGACGCGCACGTGAACCGTGTCGAACGGGCGAACACGTCATGGCGAACGGGTCCGGCATGCGGGTCGCGGCCACCGACGTCGGTCCCCGTCGTTACCATGCAACGGTGCCCCACTCGCACGCTCCCGACGACCTCCTGAGGTCGACCCTCGCCGCCGTCGCCCCCGGCGGCGAGCTTCGTGACGGCTTGGAGCGGATCCTGCGGGGTCGCACGGGCGCCCTGATCGTCCTCGGCTTCGACCAGACGGTCGAGAGCATCTGCTCGGGCGGCTTCGTCCTGGATGTCGAGTTCTCCGCCACGCGCCTGCGGGAGCTGGCCAAGATGGACGGCGCCGTCGTGGTCGACGCGGGGATCTCCCGCATCCTGCGCGCGGCCGTGCAGCTCCTGCCCGACGTCACCATCGAGACGTCCGAGTCCGGCACCCGGCACCGCACCGCGGAGCGTGTCGCCAAGCAGACCGGTCTTCCGGTGGTCTCCGTCTCGGCGTCGATGCGGATCATCGCGCTGTACGTCGGCGGGCAGCGGCACGTCATCGAGGACTCGACCACCATCCTGTCCCGCGCCAACCAGGCCCTGGCCACCCTCGAGCGGTACAAGTCGCGGCTCGACGAGGTCAGCGGCACCCTGTCCGCGCTGGAGATCGAGGACCTGGTCACGGTCCGCGACGTGTCTGCCGTGGTGCAGCGCCTCGAGATGGTCCGCCGCATCTCCGAGGAGATCGAGGGCTACGTCGTCGAGCTCGGTACCGACGGCCGCCTGCTGACCCTGCAGCTCGACGAGCTGGTGGGCGGCATCGGCTCGGACCGCGCGCTCATCATCCGCGACTACGTGGACACCAGCCGCCGTGAGGTCGACTCCGTCCTCGACGAGCTGGCCGAGCTGGACTCGACCGAGCTGCTCGACAACGCGCGCATCGCCAGCGTCCTGGGCCTGCCGGGCGGGGGCGACGCGCTCGACGCGGCCGCCGGTCCTCGCGGCTACCGCCTGCTGTCCAAGGTCCCGCGGCTGCCGGGTGCGATCGTCGACCGTCTGGTCGCGCACTTCGGCGGGCTCCAGAAGCTCCTCGCGGCCGGGATCGAGGACCTCATGGCCGTCGACGGCGTCGGCGAGCAGCGCGCCCGGGCCGTGCGCGAGGGGCTGTCCCGGCTCGCGGAGTCCAGCATCCTCGAGCGGTACGTCTAGCCCAGCGAGCGAGACGACCAGCCCGGTCGCCCCTGCCTCAGCCCAGTCCGAAGACCGCCGCCGGTGCGGCCACCCCGGCGAGGGTGAGCTGCGCGGAGTAGGTGCCGGCGCCGGGGACGGGCAGGTCCGGGGGGCAGCCCTCCGCGGAGCGGATCCGGTTCCAGGCGAACGGTGTCGTGTCGGACCCACCGCCGGCGAGCAGCAGCGTGCGGGTCTCGGTGCCGGGCACGATGCAGTCGCGGTTGGACCACACCCGGTCGGTGCCGGACGTGATGACGATCTCGCGCTGCGCCTCGCCCGCGTCGACCAGGCACGCCTCCGCGCCGGTGTTGGTGATCGAGACGGTGAACGTCGCGCTGGCTCCCGGCGCGAACGAGGCGGCGTCCGCGGTCATCGCGATGGCGACCGCCGCGGGATCGCACGTCATGTCGCTCGGCTCCGGCTCGGTGGTCTCCTCGACCGGTGCGGACGACGTGTCGTCCTGAGCGGCCGGGCTCTCTCCGGCGTCGGGTCGCACGAACAGCCAGACGACGACCGCGATGATGATCAGCGGGATCCCGAGCACCACGAAGCGACGCACCCAGTAGACACGGGCGGGCAGACGTCGTGAGTCGCTCATGCATCCTCCAGTGCGGGCGCCGCGGGACCTCGCGGCGCGACCACCGTAGGTGCAAGGTTCGCCGACCCGCCCGGCCGACGCGCGGGCACGCTCAGAGAGCGAGACGGACGACGGCGCGGTCGTCCTTCGGCCGGGCGACGACCTCGGACCCGGCGGCGAGGAACAGGCTGACGGTGCCGCGGTCGAGGTCAGCTGACGAGAACCTGCTCACCAGGTGAGGCAGGATGCTGCGGTGCCGCCGACCCCCGCCGAGCTGCGCGAGCCGGTGCTCGCCTGGTTCGGGGTGCACGCTCGCGACCTGCCGTGGCGGGCGGCGGACCGGACCGCGTGGGGCGTGCTGGTCAGCGAGGTGATGCTCCAGCAGACGCCGGTGGTCCGGGTGGAGCCGGCGTGGCGGTCGTGGATGGCCCGCTGGCCGACGCCCGCCGACCTGGCGTCCGCCTCGACGGCGGACGTGCTGCGGGCGTGGGACCGGCTGGGCTACCCGCGGCGCGCACTGCGGCTGCAGGAGTGCGCGCGCACCGTCGTCGAGCGCCACGACGGGGTCGTCCCCTCGTCGGAACCCGAGCTGCTGGCCCTGCCCGGGGTCGGGTCGTACACGGCTGCCGCGGTGCTGGCGTTCGCGTACGGCCGCCGGTCGGTGGTGCTCGACACCAACGTCCGCCGCGTGCTGGCCCGCACGGTCGACGGGGTCGCGCTGCCCGCACCGAGCCAGACGGTCGGCGAGGTCCGTCGCGCCACCCGGTACGTCCCCGACGACGACGCGACCGCTGCCCGGTGGGCGGCGGCGTCGATGGAGCTCGGCGCGCTGGTGTGCACCGCTCGGTCCCCGCGCTGCGACGCCTGCCCCGTGCAGGCCGTGTGCGCCTGGTACGCGGCGGGCCGTCCCGCCGACGAGCACGCCGGCCGCCGGAAGGTCCAGGCGTTCACCGGCACCGACCGGCAGGTGCGCGGCCGCGTGATGGCCCTGCTGCGCGACGCGCTCGGTCCGGTGCCCGCAGCGGCCGTCGACGCAGTGTGGCCGGACGCCCGCCAGCTGGCGCGCTGCGTCGACGGCCTGGTCGCCGACGGTCTGGTCACCCGCGACCCGGCCGTGAGCGACGACGACCCACCGACCTACCGGCTGGCGTCCTGACCGCTCGCCCAACGCTCCTGGGTGATCTCGTACCGGAACCCGCCGAGCTCGGAGTCCTCGACGCCGAGCATGTCCTCCGGGGTCGGCAGGGTCTCCGTGACGGTCATCCCGACCTTCTCCATCACCTTCTGCGAGACGCAGGTTCCGGGCCGACGTCGCGCCCCAGACCACCCGCACGTCGAGCTCCGAGAACGCCTTGCCCAGCAGCGCCGTCGCCACCTCTCGTCAAGCTCGGTGTGCGGGCGTGAGTCCGACTGGACGCTCGAGATCGGTCGACCGTCTGAGGAAGCCGAGTCAGCAGGCCAGGTCTGCCGGTGTGGGGGCCGTCTCGGTCACAATCCACTCGTCGCCGTGCGCGGCAACTCGCAGGGCGAGCGGCTGCCAAAGAACTTGCTGGGGCGCTACCCGCCCTAGCTCAACGCCCCAACCGGATTGGTCGACGCACGCAGCGACGGTCGCGGTCTGACCGTCGAGGATGACCATGTGACCGGTGAAGGCGGCACCACCTTCGGGGATGAGGTAACCGGCGGCCTGCAGGTCGCGGGCCTGGGCCAAGGTGTCCTCGACGATCTGGCCCGTGGCGACGCCCTCGAACTGCGCCGGGTCGAGGTTGCCGCTCTGGGCTGCTGCCTGGGTGTCCACGAACCGCTGATAGGCCTCCACCGCCGCCGCCTGGGGGTCCTTCACGATTGTGACAATGCGCTCGCCGGGTGTCGTGGTCTGCGTCGCCATCGACGTCTCGGGGGACACGGCTGAGCCCGTCACACCACGCTGGGAGGCGCATCCTGCCGCGCCCGCGAGCACGGCACCGGCGATGGCGACGGTGAGCACGGCAGTCGAAGACGTACGCATGGACGCACCGTAACCCTCACCTCCGCAGCGCGACGCTCGGCGGCACGGTCGTGGTGCGTGCCCGGACAGCCCGCCGGCCCCTGCGGTGGTCGCCGAGGGCCCGGACAGGACGTGCAGTCGGGGCACGTTCCACCGTCTCATGCTCCTCGTGTCTCGGACTTCGCCCGCTCGCTCGTGGCCCGCAACGTGCGCGGCGGCTCATGCGGTGCTGGCCACGCCTGGACGAGAAACCGCTCCACCGGCTCGTCCACCGCCACATCCCACAACGTGTCGCGTCCGATCGCGTGAGCGCGCACCCGATAGGTACCGGGCCCTGCCGCGTCCAAGCGGTCGGGCTCCGGGTCGTCAGCCCAGCCGAGAACAACCAGCGGGAACGGACCGACGACCAGCGACACCTCTGCGACGTCCTCCCATTCGTCCGGAACCTGCGCGGGCGGTTCCAACAACGCCTGGCACTCGACCAGCACCGGTCCGCTCGCGATGCCTGACAGAACCGATGCGCGGGTGCGCAGCGGCTCGAAGATCAGACTCACCGCCGGCGTCTGCATGGGTTCTTCCTCAAACGTCCCGGCAGCGATACGGAAATGGTGGAAGTTCACCTCAACCCGAACTGGCAGAGCCATGCGCGACCGCCTTTCTGCTAGTCGTTGAAACCCACGAGGAACCCTTCGCCGTGGAGGACCCTGTTCTTGGTGTAGAAGTCGCCGAGGAGGGCGCCGGCCGAGGAGTTCTGCGCGGCAGGGATCATGCAGATGCTGAACCCTGACGCGCCGGTGACGAAGGGCTTGTACGGGAACGTGACCTGGTGAGCAGGTCGGCCTCGTCGGGGGTGAAGGGGCGCTGGGCGAGGCGGTCGGTCGCCAGGTAGGTGCTCACCCGGCAAGCGTGCCCGAGCGGACCTACCGATTTCCGGGTTGCGGTCCTGAGCGCTGAGCTTGGGGCATCGTGGCCGAAGGACGCAGGCTCAGCCCAGCTCGATGAGCATCCGCGTGTTGCCCAGGGTGTTCGGCTTCACGCGGGCGAGGTCCAGGAACTCGGCGACCCCGTCGTCGTGCGACCGCAGCAGCTCCAGGTACACGTCGGGCGTCACGGGAGTCCCCTCGATGACGTGGAACCCGTGCGACTCGAAGAACGCGACCTCGAACGTCAGGCAGAAGACCCGGCGCAGGCCCAGCTCTCCGGCGCGCTCCAGCAGGGCGTCGAGCAGCGCGTGGCCGATGCCGGTGCCCCGCCAGGTCCGGTCGACCGCGAGGGTGCGGATCTCGGCGAGGTCCTGCCACATGACGTGCAGCGCGCCGCACCCGGTGACGGTGCCGTCCTCGGCCTCGACGACCAGGAACTCCTGCACCGCCTCGTAGTACCCGACCCACTCCTTGGCCAGCAGGATGCGCTCGGCGGCGTACGGCTCGACGAGCGCGCGGATGGCGCGGACGTCGGCCGGCAGGGCGGGGCGGACACGGAAGGACATCGGGCCAACCTACTGGCGAGCCCGCTCCAGGCCGTGGAGAGGACCGGGTCCCGAGATGTCCCGACCATCGCCCGCGACCCACGCCTCCCAGTGCGGCCGCACCAGGTCCGCGAGCGCGGCGTACCCGCGCGCGCCCGGGTGAGCCCCGTCGCCGGCGCGGACCTCGGACATCCACACCTCGTCGGCCAGGAGGTCGCGCACCACAGGCACCACCGGCACCTGGAGGGTGCGCGCCGCGTCGGTCAGCAGGGCGTCGAGCTCGACGATGCGGTCGTTGGTCTGCGGGTCCGCGATCGGGGGCGGCCCGACGACGAGGGTGGCAAGTCCGAGCGACGACGCGCGCGTCACGATGGCCCGCAGGCTCGCCACCGAGTCGGCGACCGGGACACGACGGTGCCCGCCACCGTCGTCGGTCGAGTCGTTCACCCCGAAGGCGAGCACCAGGCCCACCCGGCCCGCGTCGGGGATCCGCGCGACCGTCTCCGCCTCCCAGCGGGCGAGCACGTCGACGGACGTGTTCCGACGGATGCCGAGCGGGTACACGGTCAGGTCCAGGTCCCGCGGTCGAGGTCCTGCGGCGAGGCGACCCGTCCAGCCGAGACCGGACGGGTCGCCCACACCGGCGACGAACGAGTCACCGAAGAACAGGACGGTCAGGCGCGTCGGCATCCGGACAGTCAACCGGACCGGTCACGCCGACGCGCCCGGTCGTCAGACGGCGGGCTCCGGCTCGGCGGCGACGGGAGCCGGGAGCGTCTCGTCGGGCATGCCGTCCGCGATGGACCAGGCCTCCTCGGACACGGTGCGCGGCCAGATCGCGGCGGCGACCAGGTAGGCGATCAAGGAGGCGCCGAACCCCCAGAACGTCGGCCAGCCGTCGAACGACGCGTCGATCAGGTCGTTCGGGATGTACCAGACGTCGTTGGGGACGCCGTAGACGGTGGGCGTCAGGACGAAGAGCACCAGGCGGACCGTGACGCCGACGACGAGTGCCGCGACGGCCGCGCGGGTGCCGCCACGCTTCCAGAACAGCCCCAGGATGAACGGCACCAGCAGGCCGGCGAGCATGAGGTCGAACGCGAGGGTCAGCAGGATGCCGGTCTGGGCGACCTTGAGGGCGATGCCGATGCCGAGCAGGACGATCGGGATCATGGCGACGCGGGTCCACAGCAGGAGCGGGTCGCGGACACCCTCCTCCTTGATCGAGACGACCCGGCGGACGCCGAAGATGTTGCGGACCGCCACCGCGGACGTCGCCAGGATCGCGCCGGACGCCGTCGAGAACGAGGCCGCGACGATGCCGGACAGGACGAGGACCGTCAGTCCGGACGGCGCGTAGTCGTCGAGGAGCTGGAAGAGGATCGGGCCGTTCTCGGTGGTCAGACCCAGCACCGACGACGCGCCGAGGGCCACCATCGCGAACGCGACGCCGATGATCGCCGTGCCCGCGGCGCCCGTGAAGCAGGACTTCTGCGCGGTCTCCGGGCTTCGCGCGGCGAAGATCCGCTGCATGAAGTCGATCGCCACGATGTCGCCGATGCCGAGCGCGATGAGGGTCGCCCAGTTGATCGGGGCCCCCGCACTGGTCTGGGTGAGCTGCTCGAAGTCGAACGGACCCATGCCGGGCGCGACCTCGAACCCGTACGTCGTGCCGAACCAGACCACCAGGCAGATCGTCGCGACGACGGTGATGACGATCTGGATCGCGGCCGTGTGGGCGTCGGAGAACATGCCGCCGCCGATCGTGTAGACGAGCACCAGGGCGATCGCGACGAGCACGCCGACGGTGTAGTCGATGCCGAGGAACCGCTCGAGCAGGTACCCGCAGGCCACCAGGTTGCCGGCCATGAGGATGGCGAACGCGAAGATCATGAAGACGGACGACGCCACCTCGACCCCGCGCCCGTACCGGAGCCGGTAGAAGTCGGCCAGCGTGAACAGCTTCATGCGGTTCATCGGCTTGGCCAGGAACAAGCCGGTGAGCAGCAGGCAGATGGCGAGCCCGAGCGCGAGGGACGCCCCGGCCCAGAACCCGAACGACGACGTGAGGTCGGTGTTGCCGACGGTGGCGTTGGAGTCGACGGCGGCCGCCATGAGGGAGGCCGCGACGAGCGGGACGCCGAGGCGGCGGCCGGCGACGAGGTAGTTGGCGCTGTCGCCGTCGACCTTGCGGGCGACGACGATGCCGACGAGGACGACGGCGAGGACGGAGAGTCCGACTCCGGCGATGATCATGGGGGCTCCGAGGGGACGGCAGACAGGTCTGGGGGGGTTCGACGACCGGCCGGCAGAGTTTCTGTCGTCCGACAGGTTCATTGACCACCCGGCCTGTGTCGGATCCGATGCGCGCACGAAACGCTTGTGTTAAATCGGCGACCGCAGCACCCGCGTACGCGCGCGCGTAGGAGGCCGTCCTCCGCCGAACCCGACATGAGGGTCGTCCTGGAGCGCCTCCCGGCACTCCTGTCGGGTTCGTCGGGGCGAGCGCGACGAACGGGCCGCGCGACGAGCGCCAGACGACGGGCGGGTGCGTCAGACCGTGAGCGCGACCGGGAGCGCTCGGGCGAGCGCGATCTCGGCAGGGGTGCAGCCGACGAGCCGGAGGACCCCGTCGGCCACGGCGTCCTGCACGGCGGCGACGTCGAGGTCCGGGGTGTCGCGGCGGCGCAGGATCACCGACTCGACAAGGCCGAGGACCAGTGCACCGCGGTCGTCGGCGCCGTCGTCGGCCGCCGTCGCGAGCTCGCTGTACCGGGCGCGCAGTCGCGACCGCAGCCCGTGGAACTCGGCGAACTGCTCCCCGGCCACCTCGGGCAGCATGTACAGCACGCCCAGGTTCACCGGCCCCGCGCAGAGCAGGCCGACGTCGGCGTGCACGAGGGTCCACAGGCGGGCAGCTGCGGGCTCGGTGCCGGCCGCGAGGGCGTCGGCGAGCTCGAGCGACGGCCGGACCGTGCCGAGCAGGAGCTCCAGCAGGATCGCGTCCTTGCCGGCGAAGTGGTGGTAGATCGACGCCTGGCGCACGCCCGCCGCGTCGGCGACGGCACGGGTGCTGGTCGACGTGAAGCCGACGGTGCAGAAGAGGGCGGCGGCCGCGTCGAGCACGTCGCGACGGGTGTCGCGCTCACCGTCGGGGTCACCGCTCGCGCGCGGTCGACCGGGTCTGCGTGCCATGGCGAGCCGACGCTACCACCGCCCCTGCATCCCTCCCCCGCCCGCACCGTCCGCCCCTCCGATCCCGCGCACGCACCCCGCCAGACACCGCGGACGTCCGCGCTCGTGCGGGTCCGAACCCACCGGAGCGCGGACGCAGGCGGCTCCTCACCGCGAGCGTCCGCACTCGTGCGGGGCGGAGCCCGCCTGAGTGCGGACGCAGCGGGCGGCGTAACAGGAGGTTTACCTGGCGGTGACCGGGGCGGAACGTCGGGGCGTGAGCCTGTTTCTGTCAGTCGACAGAAATCGAGGACGCGATGACCGCCACCACCACCGGGACCACCGCCGGCGCCCGTGAGCACGCCCGGGCGCAGGAGGCCGACGCCGTCGGCACGGTCGCCACGATGCCCACGCGACCCGCGCGGTCGCTCCCCACGCCGCCGAGCGAGGTCGACCCGGCCACGCTCGTGCACGCGGAGCTCGTCGCCGGCGGCGGCTACACGCACCTCGCCGTCGCGCGCGGCACCCACGTCCGGCTGACCGACGTCGAGGGCGACGCCTGCGCGCACGTCCTGGCCTACCGGCTGGACCGACCGTGGGAGCGGCTGAACGTCGCGGACACCGTCAAGGTCCAGTGGCAGGTGTACCTGACGGCGGGCCACCTGCTGCTCAGCGACCAGGGCCGCGTGCTCGCGAGCATCGTCGGCGACACGTCGGGCCGGCAGGACGCCCTGTACGGGACGACGACGCGGGCCCGCAACGACGAGCGGTACGGCGACGGCAGCGCGCAGGGCCCGACGCCCGCCGGGCGCGAGCTGTTCGCGCTGGCGGCGGCCAAGCACGACCTCGGCCGACGCGACCTGCCGCCGAGCATCTCGTTCTTCCAGGGCGTCCGGATCGACGACGACGGCCGCCCCGTGTTCGAGGGGTCCGCCGGCCCCGGCACCACACTCACGCTGCGCGCCGAGGTGCCGCTGCTGCTGCTCGTCGCCAACACCGCGCACCCGCTCGACCCGCGCGAGTTCGTGAGCACGCCGCTGGAGGTGCTGGCCTGGACGGGCGCACCGACGACGGACACCGACCCGCTGTGGGCCGCCACACCGGAGGGCCGCCGCGCCTTCGTCAACACCCAGGCCGACCTGACCGCACGGGGGATCGCATGACCGGCACGCTGCTCGACGACGTCGTCCCCGCCCGCGCGCCCTGGTCGGCCGTGGTGCACGCCGGCGACGTCCTGACCATCGTCGACCTCGGCGGCAACCAGGCCGTCGACTTCCTGGTCTTCGACGCCGTCGACACGACCCTGCGCTACAGCGCACCCGACACGATCCAGGGCCAGGACTCGGTCTTCCTGACCACCGGCTCGGTCCTCCGCGACTGCGAGTACGGCCCGCTGATGACGGTGGTCGCCGACGAGGTCGGTCGGCACGACACCCTGGGCGGCGCGTGCTCGAAGGAGTCGAACACCCTGCGCTACGGCAACCACACCTGGGCCCAGCACGCGTGCGCGGAGAACTTCCTCGCAGAGGGCGGCCGGTACGGCCTGGGCAAGCGCGACCTGGTCTCGAACATCAACTGGTACATGAACGTGCCGGTCGACCCGGACGGCGCGCTCGGCATCGTCGACGGCATCTCCGCGCCGGGCCTGTCGGTCTCCCTGCGGGCCGAGCGGGACGTGCTCGTCGTGGTCAGCAACTGCCCGCAGATCAACAACCCGTGCAACGGCTTCGACCCGACACCGGTGCGCATGGTCGTCACCTCGGGCAGCGACCAGGAGGCGGCACGATGAGCTTCGACACCCTCCTCGTCGCCAACCGCGGCGAGATCGCCGTGCGCATCCTGCGGACCGCGAAGACGCTGGGTCTGCGCACGGTCGCGGTCTACTCGGACGCGGACGCGGGCGCCGCCCACGTGCACCTCGCCGACACCGCGGTCCGCCTCGGCCCGGCCCCGGCGGCGCAGTCGTACCTGCGCAGCGACCTGATCCTCGACGCCGCGCTCGCCCAGGGCGCGGGCGCGATCCACCCGGGCTACGGGTTCCTCTCGGAGAACGCGGGCTTCGCGCGGGCGGCGGAGGCGGCGGGCATCGCGTTCGTCGGGCCGACGCCGGAGCAGCTGGAGCTGTTCGGGTCGAAGCACACGGCTCGCGACGCGGCCCGGGCGGTGGACATGCCGATGCTCGCGGGCACGGGTCTGCTGGAGACCCTCGACGAGGCGGTCGCGGCGGCGGAGTCGATCGGCTACCCGGTCATGCTCAAGGCGACGGCGGGCGGTGGCGGCATCGGCATGCGCGCGTGCGCGTCGGCCGACGATCTCAGGGAAGCCTGGGAGGCGGTGCGCCGGACCGCGGGCGCCGCGTTCGGCTCGGCGGGGGTCTACCTCGAGCGGCTCATCACGGCCGCGCGGCACGTCGAGGTGCAGGTGTTCGGCGACGGGCTGGGCCGCGTGGTCACCCTCGGCGACCGCGACTGCTCCCTGCAGCGCCGGCACCAGAAGGTGGTGGAGGAGGCTCCTGCGCCCAGGCTTCCCGACGAGGTCCGCGCGCTGATCGCGTCGTCCGCCCGCACGCTCGCGGCGTCGGTGGACTACCGGTCCGCGGGCACGGTCGAGTTCGTCTACGACGCCGAGCGCGAGGAGGCCGCGTTCCTCGAGGTCAACACGCGGCTGCAGGTCGAGCACCCGGTCACGGAGGCCGTGTTCGGTGTCGACCTGGTCGCGTGGATGATCCGGCTGGCGCAGGGCGACACGTCCGTCGTCGACACGGTGCTGGAACCGCGGGGAGCCGCCGTCGAGGCGCGCGTCTACGCAGAGAACCCGGACCGCGACCACCTGCCGAGCGCGGGCACGATCACCGCGTTCGAGGTCCCTTCCCAAGCACGCGTCGACACCTGGATCGAGCCCGGCAGCGAGGTGTCCACCCACTACGACCCCCTGCTGGCCAAGGTCATCACCGCCGGTGCCGACCGCGAGACCGCGTGGGCGGCGCTCGGTGAGGCGCTCGCCGCCACCCGCCTGACCGGAATCGCGACGAACGTCGGCCTGCTCCGCACGATCGTGCACGCCCCCGAGGTCGCGGCCGCGCTGCACCACACGGGCACGCTCGCGCACCTGCACGACGAGACGCCGCGCATCGAGGTGCTGCGTCCGGGCATGCTCACCACCGTGCAGGACTGGCCGGGCCGCACCGGCCTGTGGCACGTCGGCATCCCGCCGTCGGGGCCGATGGACGACCTCTCGTTCCGGCTGGGCAACACGGCGCTGGGCAACCCCGAGGGTGCGCCCGGCCTGGAGTGCACGATGGCCGGCCCGGAGCTCCGGTTCGTCACGGGCGCGACGGTCATGGTGACCGGCGCACCGGCGACGATCACGCTCGACGACGTGCCGGTCCCGCAGTGGGAGCCGGTCGAGATTGCGCCCGGTGGCGTGCTCGCGCTCGGCGCCCCGGCGGTCGGCATGCGCACGTACCTGCTGGTCAGGGGCGGTCTGGACGTGCCGCAGGTGCTCGGGTCGGCGGCGACGTTCGACCTGGGCCGCATCGGTGGCACCACCGGCGTGCCGCTGCGCTCGGGTGACCAGCTGGGGATCGCGGCCGGGGCCGGACGAGCAGCACAGGCCGTCGCGCCACAGGACCGCCCCCTGATCACGAGCGCCTGGCAGGTCGGCGCCCTCGAGGGCCCCCACGCCGCACCGGAGTTCTTCACGCCGGGCGACGTCGCCGAGTTCTACGCCACCACCTGGGCGGTCCACTTCAACAGCGCACGCACGGGCGTCCGGCTCGTCGGCCCCAAGCCCACCTGGGCGCGGCCCGACGGTGGCGAGGCGGGCCTGCACCCGTCGAACATCCACGACACCCCGTACGCGGTCGGCGCCGTGGACTACACGGGCGACCTGCCGATCCTGCTCGGCCCCGACGGCCCGTCGCTCGGCGGCTTCACGTGCCCCGCGACGGTCGCGCTCGGCCAGCTGTGGAAGCTGGGGCAGCTGCGCCCCGGTGACACCGTGCGGTTCGTGCCGGTCGACGAGGCCGAGGCGGACGCGCTCCGCAGGCGACCGCAGGCCACCCCGCGCGCGACGCGGCCGGCGCACGACGACGGCGGGATCCTCGCGCGCAAGGACAGCGACACCGACGTCACCTACCGCCGCAGCGGCGACGACAACCTCCTGGTCGAGTACGGGGCGATGACGCTCGACCTGGCGTCCCGGATGCGCGTGCACGCCCTCGCGCAGCAGGTCCAGGACCGCGTCGACCACGACGGGCTGCGCGGCATCGTCGACCTCACCCCGGGCATCCGCTCGCTCCAGCTGCACGTCGACCCCGACCGGCTGCCGCTGCGGAAGGCCCTCGACATGGTCCGCGAGATCGAGGACACGCTCCCCGCCACGACGGACCTCGTCGTGCCGAGCCGGACGGTGCACCTGCCGCTGAGCTGGGACGACCCGGCCACCCGGGAGGCCATCGAGCGGTACATGGCGGGGGTCCGCGACGACGCCCCGTGGTGCCCGTGGAACATCGAGTTCATCCGCCGGATCAACGGCCTGTCCTCCGTCGACGACGTCTACCGGACGGTGTTCGACGCGTCGTACCTGGTCATGGGCCTGGGCGACGTGTACCTGGGCGCCCCCGTCGCGACCCCGCTCGACCCGCGGCACCGCCTGGTCACCACGAAGTACAACCCGGCCCGCACGTGGACCCCGCAGAACGCGGTCGGCATCGGCGGCGCGTACCTGTGCATCTACGGCATGGAGGGTCCGGGCGGCTACCAGTTCGTCGGCCGCACCATCCAGGTCTGGGACACGCACGCGCGCCACCGGCCGTTCGAGCCGGGCACCCCGTGGCTGCTCCGGTTCTTCGACCGGATCTCCTGGTACCCCGTGGGCGCGGACGAGCTGCTCGACATGCGCGCCGACATGGCCGCCGGGCGGCTCGACGTCGCCATCGACCCGGGCACGTTCTCGATCGCGGAGCACCAGCGGTTCCTGGCCGAGAACGCCCCGGACATCGAGGCGTTCCGTGCCCAGCAGGCGTCGGCGTTCGGCGCGGAGCGCGACGCGTGGGCGGCGGCGGGCGAGTTCGACCGCGTGATCGAGCCCGACGCACCCGCCCCGGCGGCCGACACCGAGGTCCCCGACGGGTGCGAGGGCGTGGAGGCACCCTTCGTCGCGACGGTCTTCCGCGTCGACGTCCGGCCCGGAGACGTCGTGGAGCGGGGTCAGCAGCTGCTGGCGCTGGAGGCCATGAAGATGGAGGCCCCGGTCACGGCGACGGTCGCCGGCACGGTCGTCGACATCGTCGTGACCCCGGGCGACCAGGTGGGTCCCGGCCAGGTGCTGGTCATCGTCGAGCCCGCGGCGGTGTCGGCCGCGGCGTGAGCGCCTACCCCGGTGCCCGCGCGCGCACGCGCCGGGGGTGGGGTGGCTCGGCCGCGTCCAGCAGGCCGGTCGCGGTGATCTCGTCGACGACGAGGTCGGTCACCACCCCGGCACGCAGGGCGGCGAGCAGCGGCGCGACCTTGTTGTCGCCGGCCACCACGCAGACGCGCCGCGGGACCCGCTGCAGCTCGACGGGGGTCGGTCCCGTGGCGCGCTCGTTGAGGTGCACGTCCTGCCAGGACCCGTCGGCGCGCAGGAAGACGGTGCAGACGTCGCCGACGACGCCCTCGTCGTGCAGGTTCTTCACGTCGGCGTCGTCGAGGTAGCCGGCCGAGTAGACGTGCGACGGCACCGCCCCGGCCACCGCCCCGACGGAGAACACGGCGATGTCCGCGCGGCGCTGCATGTCGAGCACGCGCCGCACCGACCGCTCGCGCCACATGGCGGCCTTGGTGTCGGGGTAGTCGAAGAAGGCGGGCACCGAGAAGTGGTGCACGGCCGCGGCGAACGCCGTGCCGAACGTCGAGATCAGGTCGCTGGCGTACTCGATCCCGCTGGTGCGCATGTTCGCCGCACCGTTCAGCTGGACCACCGCGGAGCCGCGCGTCGGCTTCGGCGCCAGGTACCGCGACACCGACGCCAGCGTGGTCCCCCACGCGACGCCGAGCACCATGTCGGAGTCGAACCACGAGGACAGCAGGCGGGCCGCGGTGATCGACACCTGGTCGAGGCGCTCGATGTGGCTGGCCGAGTCGGGCACGGGCACGACGTAGGTGTCGATGCCGAACGCCGCCGCGATCGTCCGGCCGAGCCCGGGTGCACGCGTGCTCGCCGGGCGCAGCGTGATCTCGACCAGCCCCGACTGCCGGGCGCGCTTGATGAGCCGCGAGACGGTCGACCGCGACGTGCCCAGGTGCCGCGCGATGACCTCCATCTTGATGTCCTGGAGGTAGTACATCGAGGCCGCCCGCAGCACGTCCTGCTCCCGTTCGAT
The DNA here is from genome assembly GCF_054049655.1 of Cellulomonas sp. P5_C5. Taxonomy (NCBI): domain Bacteria; kingdom Bacillati; phylum Actinomycetota; class Actinomycetes; order Micrococcales; family Cellulomonadaceae; genus Cellulomonas; species Cellulomonas sp. P5_C5. Next base: position 72,944 of record NZ_JBFULY010000010.1, read on the forward strand.
GTACATCGCGACCCCCTCCCCGTCCGCGATCGACGTTGCACGTTTGTGCAGCCCGGTTGCGCGTTCGTTCGCCTGGTGACGACGATAGCGAGCAAGCCCGTACCGGGCGAGCCGGATCGAGCACCACCCAGCGCAACAACCAACCGGGGGTACGACGGATGAGGACCGCGCCGCTGACGGCCCAGGCACGACAGGACGCACTCGACGCGATGCGTGGGAGTGCTGAACGCGGGAACGAGCTGGACGTCCTCGTGATCGGTGGCGGCGTCACCGGGGCGGGGATCGCGCTCGACGCGGTGAGCCGAGGACTGTCCACGGCGATCGTCGAGGCGCAGGACTGGGCCAGCGGCACGTCCAGCCGGTCCAGCAAGCTGGTGCACGGCGGTCTGCGCTACCTGCAGATGCTCGACTTCCACCTGGTCCGCGAGGCGCTCACCGAGCGTGACCTGCTGATCAACCGCCTGGCACCGCACCTGGTCAAGCCGGTCAGCTTCCTGTACCCGCTGGAGAACCGCGTCTGGGAGCGGGCCTACGTCGGCGCCGGCGTGGCCCTCTACGACACGCTGGCGTCGGTCACCGGCTCGAAGCGCGCGCTCCCCATCCACCGGCACCTGACCCGCAAGGGCATGGAGCGGCTCTTCCCGGACCTGCGGCACGACGCCGCGATCGGCGCGGTCCGGTACTGGGACGCCAGCGTCGACGACGCCCGCCTCGTCGAGACCCTCGTGCGCACCGCCGTCAGCTACGGCGCGCACGCCGCCTCCCGCACGCAGGTGGCGGACCTGCAGACCACCACGGGCGGCGCGGTCACCGGCGCCGAGGTGGTGGACCTGGAGACCGGCGAGCACATCGACGTCCGGGCGCGGGCCGTCATCAACGCGACCGGCGTGTGGACCGAGCAGACCGAGTCGCTGGCGGGGGCCGAGGGCGGGCTGCGCGTGCTGGCCAGCAAGGGCGTGCACATCGTCGTGCCGCGCAGCCGCATCGCCGGCGACGTCGGGCTGATCCTGCAGACCGAGAAGTCGGTGCTGTTCATCATCCCGTGGTCGCGGTACTGGGTGATCGGCACCACGGACACGCCCTGGGAGCAGGAGCTGGTGCACCCCGTCGCGACGAGCGCGGACATCGACTACGTCATCGAGCACGCCAACGCGGTGCTGTCCCGGCCGATCACGCGCGACGACATCATCGGCACCTGGGCCGGACTGCGTCCGCTTCTCCAGCCGCAGGTCAAGGCCGGCACCAGCTCCGCCAAGGTCTCGCGCGAGCACACGGTGGCCGCCCCCGCGCCGGGCCTGACGGTCATCGCCGGCGGCAAGCTCACCACCTACCGCGTGATGGCCAAGGACGCGGTCGACTTCGCCATCGGCAGCCGCGCCACCAGCCTGCCGTCCATCACGCACGACCTGCCGCTGGTGGGCGCCGAGGGCCTCCAGGTGTTCCAGCGCCAGGCCCGGGCGATCAGCCAGAAGTACGGCTGGACCCGCCCGCGCATGGACCACCTGCTGCACCGCTACGGCTCGCTGCTGGGCGAGCTCATCGACCTCGTCGACGCCGACCCGGCCCTGGCCGAGCCGCTGCAGGGCGCCGACGCGTACATCGGCGCCGAGATCGTCTACGCCGCCAGCCACGAGGGTGCGCTGCACCTGGACGACGTCCTCATGCACCGCACCCGGCTCAACTACGAGCAGGCCGACAAGGGCCTGGGCGCGATCGAGGAGATCGCCGACCTCGTCGCCCCCGTGCTCGGCTGGGACGCGCACACGCGCAGCCGGGAGATCGAGGCGTACCGCGCGCGGTGCGAGGCGGAGGACGCCGCCGCGCAGGAGCTGGACGACGCGGAGGCCGTGAAGGTACGGCTGCGCGCCGGCGACGTGTCGCCGATGCTCGACGAGGGGGCGGCCACGGGAGCCGGCACCAAGCCGGGATCACCCGCGGGGAAGGGATCGTCCGGACCCGTCGGGACCTGAAGACTCCCCGCGGCCATCCGCGGGGCGCACGTGACAACGATGTCCGTCAGAAAGGGTCGACAGTGGACTACACAATAGGTGACGCCTTCGTCTCGGAGGTGATGGGTACCGGCATGCTGATCCTGCTCGGCGCCGGTGTGGTCGCGAACGTCATCTTGCCGAAGAACAAGGGTTTCGACGGCGGCTGGCTCCTCATCAACTTCGGATGGGGCCTCGCGGTCTTCTCGGGTGTGTACGTCGCGTTCAAGTCGGGGGCGCACCTGAACCCCGCGGTGACCATGGGCATCTGGACGAGTGGGGCGGAGGAGTTCGCACCCGGCATCCCCGTGACGGCGGCGAACGGCTTCCTCTACGTCACAGCCCAGATGGCCGGTGCCGCGATAGGTGCCGCACTCGCCTTCCTCGCCTACAAGAAGCACTTCGACGAGGATGCCGACCCGGGCACCAAGCTCGCCGTCTTCTCCACCGGTCCCGCCATCCGCTCCTACGGCTGGAACTTCTTCACCGAGGCCATCGCCACGTTCGTCCTCGTCTTCGTCATCCTCGCGTTCGCGAAGACGCCCGCCGCCCTCGGGGCGATCCCTGTCGCCCTCCTCGTGGTCGGCATCGGCGCCAGCCTCGGTGGCCCCACCGGCTATGCCATCAACCCCGCGCGTGACCTCGGTCCGCGCATCGCGCACGCCCTCCTGCCCATCCGGGGCAAGGGCGTGAGCGACTGGGGGTACTCCTGGGTGCCGGTCCTCGGCCCCCTCGTCGGCGGCGCGATCGCCGGCCTCGTGGCGTCCGTCTACATCGGCTGACGTCACATCGGCTGACGCCACAGCACAGTCGTCCCCCGTCCGGGCGGCGCTCCACACCCCCCGCGAGCGCCGTCCGGGCCACCCGAACCACCGGAGGAATCTTCACCATGCCCGACACCAAGTACGTCCTTGCCATCGACCAGGGCACCACGAGCTCCCGCGCGATCGTCTTCGACCACTCCGGCCAGATCGTCGAGACCGGGCAGATCGAGCACGAGCAGATCTTCCCGCGCGCCGGCTGGGTCGAGCACAACGCCGAGGAGATCTGGAAGAACGTCCGTGAGGTGGTCGGTCTCGCGCTGACCCGTGCCAACCTCACCTACAAGGACCTCGCCGCGGTCGGCATCACCAACCAGCGCGAGACGGCGGTGGTCTGGGACCGGACCACCGGTAAGCCGGTCTACAACGCGATCGTCTGGCAGGACACGCGCACGCAGAAGATCGCCGAGGAGCTGGGGGCGCTCGGCGGCGGTGCGGAGCGGTACAAGGCCAAGGTCGGCCTGCCGCTGGCCACCTACTTCTCGGGCCCGAAGGTCAAGTGGATCCTCGACAACGTGGAGGGTGCCCGCGCCAAGGCGGAGGCCGGTGACCTGGCGTTCGGCAACACCGACTCGTGGGTGCTGTGGAACATGACCGGCGGGGTCGACGGCGGCGTGCACGTCACCGACCCGACCAACGCGTCGCGCACCATGCTGATGGACCTCGAGACGCTGTCCTGGGACGCGGACATCGCCGCGGACATGGGCATCCCGCTGTCGATGCTGCCCGAGATCAGGTCGTCGTCCGAGGTGTACGGGACGGGCCGCGAGGGTGGCATGGTCCCGGGTGTGCCGATCGCCGGCATCCTCGGCGACCAGCAGGCCGCCACCTTCGGGCAGGCGTGCTTCGAGGTCGGCATGGCCAAGAACACCTACGGCACCGGCAACTTCATGCTGATCAACACGGGCACGTCGCCGGTCCCGTCGAAGAACGGTCTGCTGACGACGGTCTGCTACAAGATCGGCGACCAGCCGACCGTGTACGCGCTCGAGGGCTCGATCGCCGTGAGCGGCTCGCTCGTCCAGTGGCTGCGCGACAACCTCGGCATCATCTCGTCGGCACCCGAGATCGAGGAGCTGGCCAAGACCGTCGACGACAACGGTGGCGCGTACTTCGTGCCGGCGTTCTCGGGCCTGTTCGCGCCGTACTGGCGGTCCGACGCCCGCGGCGCGCTCGTCGGCCTGACGCGGTACGTCAACAAGGGGCACATCGCCCGGGCCGCGCTCGAGGCGACGGCGTTCCAGACCCGCGAGGTCCTGGACGCGATGAACGCCGACTCGGGCGTCGACCTGACCGAGCTCAAGGTGGACGGCGGCATGGTCCAGGACGAGCTGCTCATGCAGTTCCAGGCGGACATCCTCGGCGTCCCCGTGGTCCGGCCGAAGGTCGCGGAGACCACCGCCCTGGGCGCGGCCTACGCGGCCGGCATCGCCGTCGGGTTCTGGAGCGGTGAGCAGGACGTCATCGACAACTGGGCCGAGGACAAGCGCTGGGAGCCGGCCATGGCCGACGACGAGCGCGACCGGCAGTACCGGAACTGGAAGAAGGCCGTCACCAAGACCTTCGACTGGGTCGACGACGACGTGAGCTGACCGACCGACGGGCGAGGGCCGGGGTGCGACGAGGCGCCCCGGCCTTCGTCTTGTGCACAACTCGGACACACCCGTCGGGTTGTCGGCTAGCCTCCGACGCGTTCATGCACATCAACGGGGGAGGGCTGCGTGGTCGTCTCGATCGACCCCGACGGCGTCCTGGCCGTGAGTGCTGCGACGCTCCTGGTCTCGCAAGACCTCTCGGAGCGCGGCCGAACGCTCCAGGCCGAGATCGACGCCGTCGACCACCTAGTCGGGTACCGGCCGATGTTCACCGGCCGCGTGAACGCCACCGTGGGGGATCTGGCCGAGCTGGCGGGATGGTCGCGCCAGCTGGTCATCACGTACATCGACGACGAGCGTCCCCTCCAGCAGCTCAAGACGTTGGGCTACTGGTTGCCCGACTTCAGCAAGCTCGGCTGGGACGGCGACATGATCGCCGGCCAGAACGTGGACAAGATCGCCCGGTCCGACGAGTTCGGGTCCTTCGTGCTCGGCACCGCGGGCGGCCTGCTGGAGCGGTACCGGCGCTACTCGTTCCTCCTGCCGACCGAGGGGGTCCCGGGACCGTCCCTCGCCGTCCGTGCTCCCGACGTCGTCTTCCGCGGGATGCCCTTCGTCCAGGGTGCTCCCGGGCAGCTCCTTCTCCCCCAGTTCAGCTCGGTCGACCCCGATGTCCGGCGCATCTACGACGCCGCGGACAGCTCGCACACCCTCGTGGACCGGCACGCTCTCACCGCTGAGCCGACGCTCGGACGACCGCCCGCCTGGGCCCGGGTCGGTGGGAAGACACTGGGCGTCGCAGGGATCGGCCTGACGGTCTACGACTCCTACATGTCCCAGTGGGAGCAGGACGCCACCTACCACCCCGAGTGGGACACCGGCGAGCGCGTCGCGAGCGCCGGGTACAACGCGGTGGCCGAGGGTGGTGGTGCCATCGCGGGCGGGATCTACGGCGCGCAGCTCGGTGCCGCACTGGGATCGTTCATCCCGATCCCGATCGTGGGGACGGTCGGGGGAGCCCTCATCGGCGGTGCCATAGGCGCGTTCGTCGGCAGCAAGGCGGGCAAGGTCGCCGGAGACGCCCTGCTGGAGGTCGGCGAACTCGGAGTGGACAAGGCGAAGGACGTATGGAACTCACTGTTCGGCTGACGACCGAGGCCGTCCCCGGCTCCATCGCCGGAGGGTATGCCATCGGCGCCGTGTGCGGCGCCGTCTTCCTCGGCATCGGTGTCGCCCACTACGCGGGTGTGGGGAAGTCGATGGCGGGCTTCTGGTTGTTCACCACCACCAACGTGCTCGCCCTCGCGTGGCTCGGCGCTGGGGTGCTCGTCGGCGTGGCATCGGTCGCGGTGCTCGACGGAGACGGCACCGTCAGGACGGTGCTCGGCCTGCTCCTCTCCTTCGCCGCCGTGACGTCGTGGCTCGTTGGGGTCGTCGGCATCTTCTGGCTCCCCCGTCGCCTCAGGCCGCGCTGGCACCGCGAGTCGCACCCCCCACGACGGAAGGCACGACGATGACGGAGCCCCTGAACCCGACGGTCACCGGGGGAGGTGTGACGCTGGTGGTGCCGCAGGACTGGGAGCAGGTCGACCTCCCCGGCACCCAGCTGGCGATCGCCGGACCCCCGTTCGTCCTCGATGCGGACGGGACCACGTTCCGGCCGTCGATGAACGTGCTGGTCGCCGACGCGGCGCCGGAGGCGGACATCCGCATGCTCGGTACGGAGGCTGTCGCAGCAGCGCACGTCGTGGCCGAGGGCGTCCACGTGCTCGCCTACGACATGTGGGCGTCACCCGACGAGAAGCGCGGTCGACGCCTCCAGTTCACGTACCAGCAGGGCGACGTGCCGCTCTACGTCGTGCAGTGGATCGTCTTGCGCGACGCGGTCGTCACCACCCTCACCGCGACCTACCCGGTCGCCCAGCTGTTGCGGGTCCACCAGCTGTGCGAGGACGTCGCCTCGCTCGCACTGGGACCGCGGCCCGCCCGATGAGCGCCCCCCTGCCCAGGTTCGACCCTTATCTCGCGTCCGTCGGGGAACAGGTCGAGGACATCTCCCGCATCGCGGCGGCCCAGCCGTTCCGGAGCCGGGGACCGTCGCTCCCCCGCGACGACCTTGACCTCCTGGTCCGCGCCACCCGGGCGAAGCTGCGCAAGTTCCGCGCGACGCCGGCGCTCCTGGATGCCGGTCTCATGGACGACCAGGGTCCGACCAGCGACGGCCGCACTGTCGCGAGGCTGCTCCAGGTGCCCGCCGGTCGCCTCCACCTCGAGTCGGGTCGCGGACGAGCCCCGTTGACGCTCGATGTCTACGTCCACGGCACTCGCGCGATTGCGCTGTCCACCGTCTCGCCTGCGGCGCTGGTGGACGTGCTGCACGGGGACGACCTGCTCGCGGCCGCGACGACGGTTGGGGTCGACATCGTCGCCTCGTCAGCCGTCCCGGCTCACATCGCCGCCTGGGTCGGCCTCGCACCGGCATGGAGCCTGGGCACGTCCCCGGTCGAGATCGCTGAGGCCACCGTGATGGCACGCGTCGACGACCCGTCGACACCTCCGCCTCCGGACGCGGACGCTGCCCTGCGCTACGTCTGGGAACAGCCCTGGTTCCTTTTGACCATGACGACCGCACCGTTCCAGCGAGGACTCTTCGTGGTCAACGCCGGGCCGGCGGGGCAGTTCGTCGTGAACGCGACGACGAAGCGAGGCGTCTACGTTTTCCAGGCGTTCCACTCCTCCGTGGTGTGGCTCACCCTCGTCGACACGGTGGCGCTGGCTAGCGACGTCTGACCGGGCGCGTCAGCCCGTGGCCAGCGCGCGTTCGAGGGTGTCGGCCTCGATGTCCCGGCGACTTGCCTCGAACTCGCAGTCGTCCGCGAACCGGTCGACGTCCCGCCCCACCTGCGCGAGATCGAGACTGGCGACCGCGAGCCCGTCGGCGAAGCGGGTCGCGTTGGCACCGTCCCACAGCGTCACTGACGGCAGCGGGTACCGCTCCTGCAGGGTGGTGACGTCGTCGACGAGGGCGTATCCCTGCTCACGGATGCACAGCGCGGCTGCACGGAGCTGACGGGCCTGGTCACGGAGCGTCTGGAGGTCGGGCACCGCAGGAGCCTAGCGAGGATGGTCGGTCTCCGGTGCGGCGTGCGTGCCGTGCGTCACGTGGGCGTGGGCGGGCGGCTCGTCGACGGGGGTCGCGGCCGCGTGCGAGCCGGTGCGCTCCAGCGCTGCACCCTCGATGTCCACGTTCGGGATGATCTTGTCGAGCCAGCGCGGGATCCACCAGGCGGCCTTCCCGAGCAGGGCCATCGCCGCCGGGATCATGGTCATGCGGACCACGAGCGCGTCGAACACGATCCCGATGGCCAGCGCGAACGCGATCGGGCCGATCTGTGCCGAGCCGCTGAACACGAAGCTCGAGAACACCGAGATCATGATCAGCGCCGCGGCCAGCACCACGCGGGCACCGTGGGCGAACCCGATGCGGACCGACGGGATCGGCTCGGCGCCGTGCACGTGCTCCTCACGCATCCGGGAGACCAGGAACACCTGGTAGTCCATCGCGAGCCCGAACAGCACACCGACCAGCAGGATCGGCAGGAAGCTGAGCAGCGGCCCGGTGGAGTCGACGTTGAACGCGGGAGCCAGCCACCCCCACTGGAACACGGCGGTCGTCGCACCGAACGAGGCGGCGATCGTCAGCAGGAAGCCCAGCACCGCGGTCACCGGCACCAGCAGCGACCGGAACGCGACCATCAGCAGGACGATCGCCAGCCCGACGACGATCAGCAGGAAGAGCGGGAACGCGTCCGCGAGCTTCTCGGTGATGTCGATGTTCGCCGCGGCGGCGCCGGTCACCCAGAGCTGCGTGCCGGTCGTGGTCTCGATGTCCGGGCGGGCGTCACGGATCGCGTGCACCAGGTCGGCGGTCTCCTCGGAGTCCGGGGCGCCGGTCGGGATGACGACGACGAGCGCCGCCTCGGCACCCTCGGCCGCGCCGGGCGCCGCGATCGGAGCGGCGTAGGCGACGTCGGGCAGGGCCGAGACTGACGCGACGACCTCCTCGACGGCACCGGGGAGGGCCGACGGGTCGTCGGCGGCGTCGACCAGGACCACGAGCGGGCCGTTGAAGCCCGGGCCGAATCCGTCGGCGAGCATCTCGTAGGCCGCACGGTCGCCCGAGCCCTCCGGCTCACGACCGGCGTTCGGCAGGCCGAGCCGCATGCTCAGCGCGGGCACCGCGATCGTGAGCAGCACGGCCGCCGCGACGAGCAGCGTGATGACGGGGTGCGACGTCGTGAAGACGCCCCAGCGGTTCTCCGCCGTGCGCGACTTCTCGGCCTGCTTGGCGGCGCGACCGCGCGGACGCAGACGCTCCCCGGCGAAGCCCATGATCGCCGGCAGCAGCGTGATGGCCACGAGGACGGCGATGACGACGGTGGCCGCCGCGGCCAGACCCATCGCGGACAGGAACGGGATGCCGGTCACGGTGAGGGCCGCGAGCGCGATGACGACGGTCGTGCCGGCGAAGACCACGGCGCTGCCGGCGGTGCCGACCGCGTGACCGGCCGACGCCTCCGGCGCCATCCCGTCGGCCAGCTGCTGGCGGTGCCGGGACAGCAGGAACAGCGCGTAGTCGATGCCGACCGCGAGGCCGAGCATGAGCGCGAGCGTCAGCGTCGAGGAGGAGATGTTCGCGATCCCCGACAGCGACAGCACGCCCGCGACCCCGATGCCGACACCGAGCAGCGCGGTGAGGATCGGCATGCCGGCCGCGAGGAGCGACCCGAAGGTCACGACGAGCACGATCAGCGCGACGACGAGCCCGATCGCCTCCATCGGTCCCGCGAGCTCGAGCGGGTGGGTGAACGGGCCGCCGGCCAGCGCGACCTCGTACCCGTCGGCCTCGAGGCTCGCCGCGGCGTCCTCGAGCGCTTCCGTGGTCGCGGCCGGGATGTCGTCGACCCCCACGCCGAACGACACATCCACGTACATGACGCTGCCGTCCGGGGCGACCGCCTGGGCGGTCACGGGGTCGGAGACCGCGACGACGTCCTCCGCGTCGGAGACGGGCGCGAGCGCGGTCAGGACGTCCGGGATCCCGGTGCCGGTGAGGAACGACTCACCCTCGGGCGCCGCGACGACGACGCGTGCGCTCGAGGTCTCGCCACCCTGCTGGGCGGACATGCTGCTGTCCGAGCCGACGTCGGCGGCCTGGTCGCCCAGCCGCTCCGCGACGAGCTCCTGCGCCCGCTGGGACTCGGTCCCCGGGATGGAGAACGAGTCCGAGATGTTCAGCCCGGACGCGACGGCTCCGAACGCGGCGGCGGCGAGCACCAGCAGCCACGCGACGAGCACGATCCAGCGGTGGCGGAAGCTTCCCCGGCCCAGACGGTCCAGCACGCGTGCCATGTTCACTCCTTGGTCGACGGTGCAGGATACCCGACAGGTGTCGGTTACTTGTCGGTGGCATCATGGGTCGGGTGACGATCCAGGACGAAGGCGCCCGGGTGGATCCGCGAGTGCTGCGCACCCGCCGACTGCTCCAGGATGCCCTGCTCTCGCTCGCACGGGAACGCGCCCTCGACGAGATCTCGGTCGCCGACGTCGCCGACCGCGCCACCGTGAACCGCAGCACCTTCTACCAGCACTACGACGACACCGACACGCTGCTGGCCGACGCCCTCGACGCGCAGGCCGCCCTCGTCGGCGCCGACCTCTCCCAGATCCACCCCGGCACCGGCACCGCGACGCCTCCGGACGTGCTGGTCCGCTACGCCACGCACGTCGCCGAGAACGTCGGCCTGTACCGCAGCGCGCTGGGCGAGCACGGCTCCCCCGTCGCCGTCACGCGGCTGCGCCGGCGCATCGCGGCGCTCGCGCTGGAGGGCCTGGAGCTGCACGGCGCGCCCCCGGCCCTGGCAGGGCTGCCCCGGCCGATCGCCGCGGCGGCGCTCGCCGGGTCGGTCATCGGGGTGCTCGTCGCGTGGCTGGAGCGCGACCCGCTGCCCCCCGCGCACGACGCGGCCTCCTGGGCGTGGTCGGCCGTCAGCGGCTGGCCGTCGGACGCCTGACCCACGCCCCACCGGCGTGCGCTCCGCAACGTCCGCACTCGTGCAGGCCCCACCCCGCCGGAGCGCGGACGTCGTCGATGCACAGACGCGAGCGTCCGCACTCGTGCAGGTCCCACCCCGCAGGAGTGCGGTCGTTGCCGGGGGTGGCGTCAGGTGAAGTACGCGCCGCCGTTGACGTCGAGGACCGTGCCCGTCACGAACGAGGCGCCCTCGGAGGCCAGGAAGACGACCGCCCCGGCGATGTCGTCGGGAGCACCCGCCCGGTTCAGCGCGGAGGCGGCGACCGCGGCACGCTGCGCCGGTTCCGGGGTGTACGTCGCGTGCAGCGGGGTGCCGCCGACGAACCCCGGCGCGACCACGTTCACGGTGATCCGTCGCGGCCCCAGCTCGCGCGCGAGCGCCCGGCTGAACCCCTCGAGCGCCGCCTTGGCCGTGGTGTAGGCGACCATCCCGGTGCCCCCGCCGCTGCGCGCCGCCTGGGCGCCGATCGTGATGATGCGACCGCCGTCGGGCATGACCGCGAGCGCCGACCGGCTCGCGTAGAAGGCCGACGACAGGTTGAGGTCGAGCACGCCGTGCCAGTGGGCGTCGTCCATCGCGGGGACGTTGCGCCGGTCGACCGGTCCGCCCACGTTGTTGACGAGGATGTCGATCCCGCCGCCGAGCGCTGCCGCGGCGTCGCCGACCGCCTTGTCGACGTCCCAGCTGCGGCGCAGGTCCACCTGGAACGACGCCGCGATCTGACCCGTCTCCTTGATCTCGGCGACGACGGCCGTGGCGTCGTGCGACAGGTGCGTGACGGCGACGTCGGCCCCTGCCCGCGCCAGGGCCAGCGCGACGGAACGTCCGATCCCGGAGGCGCCGCCGGTGACGAGCGCGCGGCGTCCGGTGAGCGCGTGCTCCACCTCGGTGCCCTCCTGTTGGACTGTTGTCCTGCACCGTACGGGAGCGGTTCCTCCCGCTCAACACCTGATTGTCCGAATCGTCCGGTCGGCTCAACGGTCGCCTGCTCCGGGTAGCGTCCTGCCCCATGCGCCTGGCCACCTGGAACATCAACTCGATCCGCGCGCGAGCGGACCGCGCCCTCGCCTTCCTGGAGCGGACGGGCGTCGACGTCCTCGCCCTGCAGGAGACCAAGTGCAAGGACGACCAGTTCCCGCGCGAGGGTTTCGAGGCGCTCGGCTACGAGGTGGCGACGACCGGGTTCAGCCAGTGGAACGGCGTCGCGATCATCTCGAAGGTCGGCATCGAGGACGTCGAGGTCGGGTTCCCCGGCATGCCCACGTGGGGCGACCCGGCTGCCGCGGAGGCTCGGGCGCTCGGCGCGACGTGCGGCGGTGTGCGGGTGTGGAGCCTGTACGTGCCCAACGGCCGCGAGCTCGAGGACCCCCACTACGCGTACAAGCTCGACTGGCTGGGCCGCCTGCGCGACGCCGCCGCGGGCTGGCTCGCCGCCGACGCCGACGCCCAGGTGGCCCTCGTCGGGGACTGGAACATCGCGCCGCTGGACACGGACGTCTGGGACATCGGCTTCTTCGCCGGCCGCACGCACGTGAGCCCCGCGGAGCGCGACGCGTTCACCGCGATCGCCGGGGCCGGGTACACCGAGGTCTCCCGGGTCCACCTTCCCGCCGAGCACACCTACACCTACTGGGACTACCAGCAGCTGCGGTTCCCCCGGAACGAGGGCATGCGCATCGACCTCACCTACGCCACGCCCGCGCTGGCCGCGCGGGTGACCGGGGCGACCATCGAGCGCAACGAGCGCAAGGGCAAGGCTCCCTCCGACCACGTGCCGGTCGTGCTCGACATCGCGGGGTGATGTCTGTGGAAAGGGGCGTCGTCGCGGGTGCGCGGTGGGCTACCGTGCGCGCATGAGCAACGAGCCTGGGGGGCCGGCTCCGGTTCCCGACCCCTACGCCGTCCCCGCCGACCCGACGCCGACCGTCCCCATCCCGCCCAGCGGGCACGAGGCCGTGGCGCCCAGCGGGTACGAGGCGGTGCTGACACCGGTCGGCGAGACCGCACCGACGGCTCCCTACGGCGTGCCGCCGACGCTCCCGCCGCAGTCCGGCCCCTACGCGACACCGACGCCCTACGGCCAGCAGCAGGCCGGCCCCGCGTCGCCCCCGTACGGCGCTCCGGCGCCGCAGCCTCAGTACGGCGCACCGGAGTACGGCGCACCGCAGTACGGCTCCCCGCAGCCGCAGTACGGCGCTCCGCAGTACGGGGCTCCGCAGCCGCAGTACGGCGCACCCCAGTACGGCGCACCCGGGTACGAGCAGGTGCCGCCGCCCTACGGCGGGCAGCCGTACGGGTACGGGCAGCCCTATGCCGCGCCGCCCACGGAGGGCATGGCGATCGCGTCGTTCGTCACCAGCACCGCCGGCCTGTTCATCCTCGGCGGGCTCTCGGGGCCGGTCGGGCTCGGGCTCGGCATCGCTGCGCTGCGCCGCATCAAGGTCTCTGGCAAGGCCGGCCGCGGCTGGGCCATCGCCGGCATCGTCATCGGTGCGGTCGGGATCCTCTGGATGCTCGCGATCGCCGCGTACATCGTGTTCGTCTTCTGGCTCATCGGCAGCACGGGGAGCTCGACCGGGATCCTGGACGAGTTCGAGCAGGGGATGGAGGAAGGGTTCGAGGACGGGCTGGACGACGGGACCGACGACGGCGCGACCGGCTCGGACGCCGGTGAGCAGCTGCCCGACTTCGCGCTGCGCACCGACCTCACCGCCGGCACCTGCCTGACCACGTACGCGTGGGAGTACGACATGACGGACACCGACCCCGTCGACTGCGCCGTCCCGCACGACGCCGAGGTCGTCGCCCTCGTCGAGCTGTCGGCCCCGGTGAGCCTCGACCCCGAGGACGTGTCGGACTCGGCGTTCAACGAGGCGTGGAGCTCCTGCGACACCCTCACGGAGGCCCTCGTCCCCGGCTACTTCGACAACGGCAACGTCGAGCTGTACTACCCGCACCCCGACGCCTTCGCCGGTGGCGGCACGACCGCCTACTGCGTGTACTACGGCGACGAGCCCGGCATGACCGGGTCGGCGGTCGCCGGCAGCCTCGTGCTCGCGGGCACGGGAGCGTAGTCCTGAGCGACCCCCGCGACCCGTACGGCTACCCGGCGGTGCACTACGCGCCCGGGTGGACCGAGCCGCGCGCCCGGGTGGAGCCGACGGCGGTCTGGTCGCTGGTCACCGGGATCCTCGGGCTCGGTCCGGTGGCCCTGGTGCTGGCGGTCGTGGCGTTCCGGCGTCTCGCGGCACGGCACACACGCGGGCGCGGCCTCGCGATCGCCGGGGCCGTCCTGGGTGTCGTCGGGACGATCGGCCTGGTGGTCGGGGTGACGGTCGCCGTGCTCACCGTGATGGGCACCCGGCCTCTGCCCGCGGACGTGCCCGCCGCCCGGGACGCGCGTGCGCAGCAGCTGGTCACCGGCAACTGCGTGCTGTCGGTGCCTGCCGACGGGCGGGTCGACACCGTGCGCGTGGTCCCGTGCGCGGAGTCGCACGAGGCCCAGGTGGTCACCGAGTTCACGTTCGCGCCGGAGGCGGTGTGGCCCGGCCAGCAGTCCGCCGACGCGCGGGTCGCCCGGGCGTGCGTGCTCGACGCGAGCGAGATCGAGGCCGGCGTCCGCACGGTGACCTGGTCCCCGACCGAGCGCTCGTGGTCGGGCGGCGACCGGGTGGGGCTGTGCCTGGCGGTCGTCGACGGCGGCGGGGTCACGGGCTCGTTCCTCGACGGGACTGCACGGCTGCCCTGACCGGCCTTCCTCGACTCTTACCACGTGGTAGGTAATGGGCTATGGTGGCGGACAACGAACCCCACCGAGGAGGTACCCCGCGATGACGCAGGTATTCGACGTCGAGCGTGTCCTGGCCCAGCTGACCCTGGAGGAGAAGGCGTCGCTGACGTCCGGCTCCGACTTCTGGCACACGGAGGGCGTCGAGCGCGTGGGCGTCCCGGCGGTCATGGTCACGGATGGCCCGCACGGCCTGCGCAAGCAGGCCGAGGACGCCGACCACCTCGGGCTCGGCGACTCGGTGCCGGCCACCTGCTTCCCGACGGCCGCCGCGCTGGGCTCGTCGTGGGACGTCGAGCTGGTCACCCGCGTCGGCGAGGCGCTCGGCCGGGAGACGCGTGCCAACGACGTCGCCGTGCTGCTGGGCCCGGGCGTCAACATCAAGCGGACCCCCCTGTGCGGTCGCAACTTCGAGTACGTGTCCGAGGACCCGGTGGTCGCCGGCGCGCTGGGCACCGCGATCGTGCGGGGCATCCAGAGCCAGGGCGTCGGGACGTCGCTCAAGCACTTCGCGGCGAACAACCAGGAGTCGGACCGCATGCGCGTGTCCGCCGAGATCGACGAGCGCACGCTGCGCGAGATCTACCTGCCGGCGTTCGAGCGCGTCGTGAAGGACGCGCAGCCGTGGACGGTCATGTGCGCGTACAACAAGGTCAACGGCACGTACGCGTCCGAGAACCACTGGCTCCTCACCGAGATCCTGCGCGACGAGTGGGCCTTCGAGGGGCTCGTCGTGTCCGACTGGGGCGCCGTGCACGACCGCGTCCCCGCCCTGGCGGCTGGCCTCGACCTGCAGATGCCCGCCGCGGGCCCGCGTCCCGACGAGGAGGTCGTGGCGGCCGTCCGCGAGGGCTCGCTCGACGAGGCGGTGCTCGACGTCGCCGCCCGCCGCGTGCTCCACCTGGTCGCCAGGTCCCTGCCCGGGATCGAGGCGGACGACACGTTCGACGTCGACGCCCACCACGAGCTCGCCCGCGAGGCCGCCGCCGCCGGGTCCGTGCTGCTGAAGAACGACGGCGGGCTGCTCCCGCTCGCGTCGGTCGAGGGCGTCGCCGTCATCGGTGAGTTCGCGCGCACCCCCCGCTACCAGGGTGCTGGCTCCTCGCAGGTCAACCCGACGCGACTCGACGCCCCGCTCGACGCCCTGCGGACGGCCGGCGACCTCGCGTTCGCCGCCGGGTTCACCATCGCAGGCGGGCCGGCCGGCGACGACGCCACGCTGCTCGCGGAGGCGGTGGAGGTCGCTCGTGCCGCGCAGACCGTCGTCGCGTTCCTCGGCCTGCCCGGTCCCGACGAGTCCGAGGGCTACGACCGCCCGCGCCTCGGGCTGCCCGACAACCAGGTCGCCACGCTCCGCGCGATCGCCGAGGTCAACCCGCGGGTCGTCGTGGTGCTCGCCAACGGCTCGGCGGTCAGCGTGACCGACTGGCGCGACCTCGCCCCGGCGATCCTCGAGACGTGGCTCGGCGGGCAGGCCGGCGGGTCGGCCGTCGCCGACCTGCTGCTCGGCGTCCGGTCGCCGTCCGGCCGGCTCACCGAGACGATCCCCCACCGCATCGAGGACACCCCCGCGTTCGGGAACTTCCCCGGCGAGGCCGGTGTCGTCCGCTACGGCGAGGGCGTCCTGGTGGGCTACCGCTGGTACGACACCCGTGCGATGGACGTCGCCTACCCGTTCGGCCACGGGCTGTCGTACACGACGTTCGCCTACGACGGGATCACGGCCTCGCTCGACGGCACGGACGTGTCCGTGCAGGTCACGGTCACCAACACGGGCTCCGTGGCGGGGTCCGAGGTGGTCCAGGTCTACGTCCGCGACCCCGAGGCCTCCGTCCTGCGGCCGACGCGCGAGCTCAAGGCGTTCGCCAAGGTGACGCTCGAGCCGGGCGAGTCCCGCGAGGTCACGTTCGGTCTGACCGGCCGCGACCTGTCCTACTGGCACCCCGGCCTGCACCGCTGGGTGGTCGAGGGCGGCGAGTTCGTGATCGAGGTCGGAGCGTCGTCGCGCGACCTCCGTGGGTCCGTGTCGCTCGACGTCGAGGGCGAGCCGCTCTGGGGCGAGCTCACGGTGATGTCGACGATCGAGGAGTGGTTCGCGCACCCGGTAGGCGGCCCGCTGCTGCAGGCGGCCCTGGTGCCGCCGGCCGACATGGGTCCGCTCGACGAGACCATGCAGGCGATGATCATGCAGATGCCCGCCAAGGTGATCGCCGAGTTCGGCCTGGCCGGCTTCGACCGCGAGGCGCTGGACACGCTCGTGGTCAAGGCCGCCGCCGGCTGACCCACCGAACGCACGAGTCGGCCCGTCCCGGCGGAGGGGTGATCACCGGGAGCCACCGTCGAGAACGTCGATTCGCCGCGAGAACGTCACTCTGAACTGACGTTCTCGCGGCGATCTGACGTTCTCGGCGGATCGGGGTGGCGCTTCAGTCCGTCAGCAGGCCGCGGAAGTGGGCGCGCAACGCCGCTGCCATGTCCGGGCGGGTGTCCGGGGTGTCGGCGGCGAGCAGCCACTGGATCTGCATGCCGTCCATCACCGCGACGGTGAGGCGGGCGGCGGTGAGCGGGTCGGTGCCGGGCCGGAGGCGGCCCTCGTCGCGCCAGCGCTCGAACCCGGTCAGGGTCATCGCGATGACCCGGCGGTACCGGTCCTGGAAGTACCCGTGCGCGGGGTGGTCGGGAGACGTGGCCTCGGCGGAGAGCGTCGCGTACAGCTCGACGATGCCCGGCCGTGCGGCGTTGCGGTCGATGAGCATCGCGAGGGCGTCGAAGTAGTCGTGCCCGGCGGCCAGGTTGGCCTCGAACGCGACCTCGTCGACCTCGTCGCGACGCTCCAGGACCGCCGCGAGCAGCACGGCCTTGCTGGAGAAGTGGTGCAGCAGGCCCGGGTGGGAGATGCCGACGCGGGAGGCCACCTCGCGCAGGGACGCGGTGTGGTAGCCGACCTCGCCGAACAGCTGCATGGCGGCGTCGAGGATCTCCTCGCGGGTCGCGCGGCCCTTCGCGTAGCCACCGGCGCGGGCGCTGGATGCGGTCGTGACCTCCGTCGTCATGGCGACAGGATCGCATGCGACGGCTAATTCCGACCAGATGGTAAGTACCGTCTTCCGTCAATCCCGACCGGGTGGTAACTTCCCTACTTACCACGTGGTCGGGATTCAATGATGGTCCCACCCGCCGTCCGACACAGGAGTCGACGCATGGCCCTCTCGCAGCCCACGGCGCCGCTGACCGGCGCAGCCCAGGCGGTCCCGACCGCGACCACGCCGCCGCCCGCCGGCCGCGAACCCCGCAGCTACCTCCCGTTCCTCGGCGTCGCGAACCTCGGCGTCTACATGGCGCTGCTGACGCCCGTGATGGTGTCGATGGCGTTCAAGATCGACCACCTGGTCGGCGCCGCGGCCGCCCCGGCGCAGCTCGGGATGGTCATGGGGGTCGGCGCGCTGTTCGCGCTCATCTGCAACCCGCTGGCCGGCCGCCTGTCCGACCGGACGACCAGCCGGCTCGGCATGCGCCGCCCGTGGATCGTCGGCGGTGCGGTCGTCGGCGCCGCGGCCCTGACCGTCGTCGGCACCGCGCAGTCCGTCGCGCTGGTGCTCGTGGGCTGGTGCGTCGCGCAGGCCGCGTTCAACGCCGTGCTCGCCGCCGCGAACGCCACCATCCCGGACCAGGTGCCGGTCGAGCGCCGCGGCAAGGTGTCCGGCCTCGTCGGCATGGCGACGCCGCTCGCGATACTGCTGGGCAGCGTCATCGTCAACCGGATCTCCGCCGACGCCGCCAGGTTCATCGTCCCCGCCGCGCTCGGGCTGATCTTCTCGCTGCTGTTCGCCGCGGTGCTGCGCGACCGCAGGCTCGAGCACGCGCCCGCGCAGCGGTTCACCGTCGGCCAGTTCTTCGGCTCGTTCGTGTTCAACCCGCGCAAGCACCCCGACTTCGGCTGGACCTGGCTGACCAAGTTCATGGTGATGTTCGGCTACGCGGGCATCGCGACGTTCCTGCCGTACTACCTGGTGGGCAAGTTCGACCTGTCCGAGCAGGAGGCCACCGGCGTCATCCTCACGGCGACGTTCGCGTCGGTGATCGGCATGGTCGTCTCCAGCCCCGTCGGCGGCATCCTGTCCGACCGGTTCGGCAAGCGCCGCCCCTTCGTCGCGGCTGCCGGCGCGATCATGGCCGTCGGCCTCGTGGTGCTCGCGTTCGCGCCGACCATCGCCCTGGTCGTCGTCGGCCAGGCCATCGTCGGCCTCGGCGCCGGCGCGTTCTTCTCCGTCGACATCGCGCTGGCCACCCAGGTGCTGCCCAGCAAGGACGACACCGCCAAGGACCTCGGCGTCCTCAACATCGCCAACGCCCTGCCGCAGTCGCTCGCCCCCGCGATGGCCCCCGCCATCCTGGCGGTCGGTGCGAACCTGCCCATGGGCCAGTACCCCACCTGGTACCTGTTCGGCGCCGTCGTCGCGCTGGCCGGTGCCGCGCTCGTCTACCGGATCAAGGGCGTGCGCTGATGACCGTCTACCAGGACCCCGCACGGCCCGTCGACGAGCGCGTCGAGGACCTGCTCGGCCGGATGACGCTCGAGGAGAAGGCCGGTCAGCTGTTCCAGCACATGATCACGGCCGGGCCCCTGGCGGACGGCGACCCGATGTTCGGGCTGCCCAGCGCCGACGAGTACGTCAACCGCCTGCACATGACGCACTGGAACCTGCTGGGCGTCCCGGGCAGCGCGCGCGAGCTCGCCGAGTGGCACAACCGGCTCCAGGCCCTGTGCGAGGAGACGCGGCTCGGCATCCCCGCGACGATCGCGACCGACCCCCGGCACGCGTTCACCGACAACCCCGGCACCGCGCTGCTCTCGGGCCCGTTCTCGCAGTGGCCCGAGACCCTCGGCCTCGCGGCGACGCGCGACGAGGACCTCATGGAGCGGCACGCCGACGTCGCCCGCCAGGAGTACCTGGCCGTCGGCCTGCGCACCGCGCTGCACCCCCAGGTCGACCTGGCCACGGAGCCCCGCTGGGCCCGCGCCAACGGCACGTTCGGCGAGGACGCCTCGTTGACCGGGCAGATGGGCGCCGCGTACGTGCGCGGGTTCCAGGGTGCGACCTTCGGCGTCGACAGCGTCTCGACGATGACCAAGCACTTCCCGGGCGGCGGACCGCAGAAGGACGGTGAGGACCCGCACTTCGCGTACGGCCGCGAGCAGGTCTACCCCGGCGGCCGGTTCGCCGAGCACCTGGAGCCCTTCAAGGCGCTCCTGGCGGCCGGGACGCGGCAGATGATGCCGTACTACGGCATGCCGGTCGGGCTGCCGGGGATCCCCGAGGTCGGGTTCGGGTTCAACAAGCCCGTGCTCGACCTCCTGCGGGACGACCTCGGCTTCGACGGCGTCATCTGCACCGACTGGGGCCTGGTGTCCGACGCCGAGATCTTCGGGCAGCCGTTCCCCGCCCGCGCGTGGGGCGTCGAGCACCTCTCGGTCGAGGACCGCGTCGCGCTCGTCCTCGACGCCGGCGCCGACCAGCTGGGCGGGGAGTCGTGCCCGGAGGTGGTGGTCGCGCTCGTGCAGAAGGGCCGGGTCACCGAGGAGCGCATCGACGCGTCGGTGCGCCGGCTGCTGCGGGAGAAGTTCCTGCTCGGCCTCTTCGACGACCGGCGCTACGTGGACGTCGAGGCGGCCTCGGCCGTCGTCGGGAACGACGAGTTCCGCGCGGCCGGGCTCGCGGCGCAGGCGGCTGCCGTGACCGTCCTGACCAACGACGGGATCCTGCCCCTGGCCCCCGGCCTGCGGATCTACGCCGAGGGCCTCGACGGCACGGTCGACGACCCCGCCGACGCCGACGTCGCGATCCTGCGGCTCAAGGCCCCCTACGAGCAGCGCGGGCCCGGGTTCGACGCGTTCTTCCACGCGGGGTCGCTGGACTTCCCGCAGGCCGAGATCGACCGCATCAACGCGATCAGCGCGCAGGTCCCGACGATCCTCGACGTCTACCTGGACCGTCCGGCGATCCTCACGCCGCTGGTCGACCAGGCCGCGGCGGTAGTCGTGAACTTCGGCGCCGGCGACGGGCCCCTGCTCGACGCGCTCCGGGGCGCGGCCCGAGGGCGGCTGCCGTTCGACCTGCCCCGGTCGATGGCCGCCGTCGAGGCGTCCCGCGAGGACGTCCCGTTCGACACCGCCGACCCGCTGTTCCGGTTCGGGCACGGGGTGCCGGTCGGCTGAGCGGACGCGCCCCTCACTCCCCCGGGTACGTGACCCCGAGCTGGCGCCGGATCTCGTCGGCGGTCTCCAGGATCGTCACGGTCTCCTCCAGCGGCTGCCACGGCGACTCCGTGCGCCCCTCGGTCACGTACCCGGCGAGCGCCGCCGCCTGGAAGCACAGCCCGTCGTGCCCGTGGATCCGGTTGTCGTCCCACGTGACCCGTTCCCCGTCGCGGACCAGGGTCACCGCCGTCGGCATGTGGAAGTTCTGGCCCACCTCGACGCGCGCCGCCGACCCGGCGATCTCCGCGGTGTGCGGGGTCACGGCGAGCATCGACGTGAACACCGACGCCTGCAGCCCCGGGCCGTAGCCGACGAGCGCCGACACCTGGGCGTCGACGCCGGTCGCGGCCAGCGCGCCGGTCGCCTGGACGCTCGACGGACGCGCACCGGACGCGGCGAACGACGCGAACGCCAGCGGGTACACGCCGAGGTCCAGGAGCACCCCGCCCGCGAGCGCGGGGTCGAGCAGCCGGTGCGTGGGCTCGCGGTCCGCGCGCACGCCGTAGTCGGCGGTCACGCGGTGCACGTCGCCGAGCACGCCGTCCTCGAGCAGCCGTCGGACCACGTCGGTGTGCGGCAGGTACCGGGTCCACATGGCCTCCATGAGCAGCACGCCGGCGGACCGGGCGGCGTCGACGAGCGCCCGTGCCTCGGCCGCGTTGCGCGTGAAGGCCTTCTCGACGAGCACGTGCTTGCCCGCGGCGATGGCCAGGAGCGCCTGCTCGTGGTGGTGGCTGTGCGGGCTGGCGACGAGCACGACGTCGACGTCCGGGTCCTCGACGAGCTGCTGGTAGGAGCCGTACGCGCGGTCGATCCCGTGGGTGTCCGCGAACGCCTGCGCCCGCTCGAGCGACCTCGACCCCGCGGCGACGACGCGCTGGGAGGTGTGCGTGCGCACCGCGTGCACCCACCGGCCGGCGATGAAGCCCGGCGCCAGGACACCCCAGCGCAGCGGCGGGGCGTCGCGGGGGTCGGCGACGCGGGACTCGGGGAGCGCAAGGTCAGGTGCCATCCGCCCACCCTGCCAGCCGCGGCGGCGGTACTGTCCGGCCATGTCACGCCGCGACACGCTCGCCACCGTCGAGCTCGTCGAGGACGTCGACGACGTGCCGGACGCGCCCGTCCGGTCGCGGAGGCGCTGGTGGCTGCTGGCGATCCCGGTGGTCGCCGCGTTGCTCGTCGCCGGGGTGCAGCTCGTGGCGGACGCCCTGGAGAGCGCCGCCGACGCGCGCGTCGCCGCGCTGCCGGGGGCCGTCGACCCGCTCGGGGACCACGCCGACGTGCTCTGGCGGGCCGACCTGGGCATCGGCTCGCTCGCCGACGGGCTGGTCGCGCGCGACGCCCTGCACGGCGTGCTCGTCGGCCGGGACGGCTCGCTGTCCTACGACGCGCTCGACCTGAGCACGGGCGAGCGGTTGTGGTCCGCACCGCTCAGCGGCGCCGATCCCGCGCAGACCGACCCGACGTACCCGCGCGCGACGGTCTGCGAGCCGGATGCCGAGCCCGGCGCCGAGCCCGAGCGGGTGGTCTGCCTGGTGACCGACGGCGCCGCCCCGTTCACGCGTGACCCCCGACCCGCCACCCGGTCGCGCGTCGTCGTGCTCGACCTCGCCGACGGGCACGTGCTGGCCGACCGTCCGGCGCCCTATGTGTCCTCGTTCGCGGTCCTGCCCGGGCTGACCGCGACCGCCGTCGTCGAGGACCGGCACATCGTCGTCGTCGCCGCCGACCCGCTCACCGGCAAGGAGCTCTGGCGGTACCGGCACGCCGAGGCGTCGGACCAGGAGCCGGCCATCAGCGCCGGGGGCGGCGTGATCGTCGCGTTCGGTACACCCGGGGGCCCGGTCGTCCTGTCGGCGTCCGGGGACCTGGTCCCGGCGGAGCCCGGCACGACAGGTTGGGGGACGACGCAGGAGGGCTGGTTCGTGACCGAGCGCTCGGACCCGGCTGGACAGCTGCGACGGGTCGTCCGGCCCGGCGAGCCGCCGGTCGAGGTCGTCGGGCGGCTGCTCGACCGCAGGGTCGACGACGGCAGCGTGCCCGGGCTCGAGGTGTCGACGGGCGGTCTGACGTTCGGGTGGGACGCGCGCACCGGGAAGCGACTCTGGGAGGCGGACGTCTCCGTCTCCCCCGAGGACGACGGGGCCGTCCTGATCATCGACGGGACCGCGTTCCTCTGCTCGGACGACGCGGTCGTCGCGCTCGACGCGCGGACGGGCGAGACCCGGTGGACCGCCCCGCGGCAGCAGGGCGACTACGTCGGCGAGCTCCTCACCGACGGTGCCCACGTGCTCCTGGTGGAGGCTCCGCAGGACGGCGCCAGCACGGCCTTCGTGACCGTGCTGGACCGTCGCGACGGCGAGCTCGTCCGGCGGCTGGCGCTCCCGGCCGGCGTCACCTCCGTGTCGGCGGCGGGCCGCCACCTGGTCGACACCAGCAGGCGGGGCGCGGTGGCCCGGATCGGCTGAGGCGTCAGGTCCCCACCACCAGGCCGTCCTCGCCGCGGTCCACCACCACGGTGTCCCCGTCGTGGACCTGCCCCGCCAGGATCTGCCGGGCCAGCCGGTCGCCGATCTCACGCTGCACCAGTCGCCGCAGCGGTCGCGCGCCGTAGGCGGGGTCGTACCCCTCCAGCGCCAGCCACTCGCGCGCCGCCGGTGAGACCTCGAGCGTGAGCCGCCGGTCCTTCAGACGGTTCGCCAGCGCCGCGACCTGCAGCTCCACGATGTGCCCGAGCTCGTCGAGCGACAGCGGGTCGAACAGCACCACGTCGTCGAGCCGGTTGAGGAACTCCGGCTTGAACGAGGAGCGCACCGCGGACATGACGGCCTCGCGCTTCTCGTCGGCGGACAGCATCGGGTCCACCAGGTACTGCGAGCCCAGGTTCGACGTGAGCACCAGGATGACGTTCCGGAAGTCGACCGTGCGGCCCTGCCCGTCGGTCAGGCGACCGTCGTCGAGCACCTGCAGCAGCACGTCGAACACCTCGGGGTGCGCCTTCTCGACCTCGTCGAAGAGGACCACCGAGTACGGCCGGCGACGGACGGCCTCGGTCAGCTGACCGCCCTCCTCGTACCCGACGTACCCCGGAGGGGCGCCGACGAGCCGGGCGACCGAGTGCTTCTCGGCGTACTCCGACATGTCGATCCGGACCATCGCGCGCTCGTCGTCGAACAGGAAGTCCGCGAGCGCCTTGGCCAGCTCGGTCTTGCCGACACCGGTGGGCCCGAGGAACAGGAACGAGCCCGTGGGACGGTCAGGGTCGGAGACGCCTGCACGGGAGCGTCGGACGGCGTCGGACACGGACGCGACCGCGGGCCGCTGCCCGATGAGCCGCTCGCCCAGGACCTCCTCCATGCGCAGGAGCTTGGCGGTCTCACCCTCCAGCAGCCGGCCGGCGGGGATGCCGGTCCACTGCGCGACCACCTCGGCGACCTCGTCGGGTCCGACCTTCTCCGCGATCATCGGCGGAGCGTCGGGGGCGGCGTCGATCGCCTCCTCGTCGGCCTCCGCAGCACTGATCTGCTCCTGCAGCGCCGGCAGCTCTCCGTACTGGATGCGTGCCGCTCCAGCGAGGTCACCCTCGCGCAGCAGCCGCTCGGCGTCGGAGCGCAGCGTGTCGAGGCGCGCCTTCAGGTCACCGACGAGGTTGTGCCCCGCCTTCTCCTTCTCCCACCGCGCGGTCAGCGACGCGAGGTCCTCCCGGCGGTCGGCGAGGTCCTTGCGCAGCCGCGCGAGGCGGTCGGTCGAGGCGGGGTCGTCGGACTCGGAGAGCACGACCTCCTCCATCTCGAGCCGGGTCACCGCGCGCTGCAGCTCGTCGATCTCGATGGGCGACGAGTCGAGCTCCATGCGCAGGCGCGACGCGGCCTCGTCGACCAGGTCGATGGCCTTGTCCGGCAGCTGGCGGCCGGTGATGTAGCGGTCGGACAGGGTCGCCGCGGCGACGAGCGCGGAGTCGGCGATGGTCACCTTGTGGTGCGCCTCGTACCGCTCCTTGAGCCCGCGCAGGATGGCGACGGTGTCCTCGACGGACGGCTCGCCCACGAACACCTGCTGGAACCGCCGCTCCAGGGCGGGGTCCTTCTCGACGCGCTCGCGGTACTCGTCGAGCGTCGTCGCGCCGACGAGGCGCAGCTCGCCGCGGGCCAGCATGGGCTTGAGCATGTTGCCCGCGTCCATGGCGCCCTCGCCGCCCGCGCCCGCGCCGACGACGGTGTGCAGCTCGTCGATGAACGTGACGACCTCGCCGTTGGACCCGGTGATCTCCGCGAGCACGGCCTTGAGCCGCTCCTCGAACTCGCCGCGGTACTTGGCGCCGGCCACCATCGCGGCCAGGTCGAGCGCGACGAGCTTCTTGCCGCGCAGCGACTCGGGGACGTCCCCGGCGACGATGCGCTGGGCGAGGCCCTCGACGACCGCGGTCTTGCCGACGCCGGGCTCGCCGATGAGCACGGGGTTGTTCTTGGTGCGCCGGGACAGCACCTGCACGACGCGGCGGATCTCGGAGTCGCGGCCGATGACGGGGTCGAGCTTGCCGTCGCGGGCGCGCTGCGTCAGGTCGACGCCGTACTTCTCGAGCGCCTTGTAGGTGCCCTCGGGGTTCGGGGTGGTGACGCGTGCGGACCCGCGGACCGTCGGCAGGGCGGCCGCGAGCGCGTCGCGGGACGCGCCCTGGGCGCGCAGCGCGTCGGCGACCCCGGACTGGCCGGTCGCGAGCCCGAGCAGCAGGTGCTCGGTGGACAGGTAGTCGTCGCCGAGCGAGCGCGCCTCGGACGAGGCGGCCTCGAGCGCGGTCGACGTGGCCCGCGACGCGGACGGCTGCGCGACGGTGGAGCCGCTGCTGGCCGGCAGGCTGACGAGCATCCCCCGCACGGCACGGCCGAGCGCGGTGCGGTCGGCCCCGACGGCGTCGAGCAGCCCGTTGGCGACGCCGCCCTCCTGCTGGAGCAGGGCGTTGAGCAGGTGCGCGGGCTCGAGCTGCGGGTTCCCGGCGGCGGACGCCTGCTGGATGGCGTCGCCGAGAGCCTCCTGGGACCGGGTGGTGAACTTGGCGTCCACATGACCTCCTGAGTGATCGACTGCTTGTCGCAACGACGGCCGAAGTTGAGTCTATTCCGCTCAACTCTTTGGACCACCTGGGGAGCCGGCCCGTGCGACGATCACGCCATGACCGACGACGCCGACGTGCTTCCTGATGTGCTCGGACCCGGCTGGACCGCCCGCACCCTCCCCCTGCGACCCGACGGCGGGACGCCTGACCCGGTTGCCACTCTGGTCCATCGCGAGGGGACGGACAGCCGACGCGCCCTCCTCTACGTGCACGGTTTCGTCGACTACTTCTTCCACACGCAGTTCGCCGACACCCTCGCCGCCCACGGCTACGACGTCTACGCGCTCGACCTGCGCGACTACGGCCGGTCCATCCGCGACGGCCGCCCGGCGAACCACATCACCGACCTGGGCACGTACGCGGAGGAGATCGACGCGGCGATCCGGGTCATCCGGGCCGACCACGACGAGGTCGTCCTGCTCGGCCACTCGATGGGCGGCCTCGTCACCTCCCTGTGGGCCGACTCACGCCACGGCGAGGGGCTCATCGACGCGCTCGTGCTCAACGCGCCCTGGCTCGACCTGCGCGGGAACTGGTTCGAGCGCACCGTCCTGACCGGCCTGATCGACGGCGTCGGCAAGGTCGCCCCGAACGTCGTGGTCGGCAAGGTCGGACCGCACTACGGACGAGCGCTGCACGAGGGCACCGGCGGCGAGTGGTCGTACGACCTGGCGTGGAAGCCGCTGGACGGCTTCCCGGCACGCGCCGGGTTCGCTCGGGCCGTGCGCCGGGGACATGCACGCGTCGCCCGCGGGCTCGCCGTCGACGTCCCTGTGCTGGTGCTGGCGTCCGACGCGTCCGGCCCGGACGACGTCTGGCACGACGCCCTGGTGACCACCGACTCCGTGCTCGACGTCGCGGACATGAAGCGGCTGGCCCCGAACCTCGGGCCCGACGTCACGTTCGTCGAGATCCCCGGTGGTGCGCACGACCTGGCGCTGTCCCCGGCGCCCGCCCGGGACACCTATGTCGCCGAGGTCCTCGCGTTCCTGGACGCCCGGCTGCCGTGACCACCACCGTCGAGCGCGCGCGCGTCCGCGCCCTTCGGATCGCGGCGCGCTACCGCCGCACCCCGGTCGGCCGCCTCGTGCAGCGCACGGTCGACGGGTTCGTGGACATCGAGCCCTTCGACCGCGCGATGACCCTCGCCGCACAGGCGTTCGTCTCGGTGGTGCCGGTGATGATCGTCATGGCGGCATTCCGGCCCACCCAGCCGGGCTTCGCCTCGTTCATGGCCGACAGCATGGGGCTCTCCGACGCGACGCGGGACACCGTCGCCGACAGCGTGTCCACGAGTGCGACGTTGGGCAGCAGCGTCAGCCTGCTCGGTCTCGTCGTCGCCCTCATCACCGCCACCAGCTACTCGCGGGCCCTCGAGCGCATGTACGCCAAGGTGTGGCAGGTCAGGCGGCCCGGGCTGCACGCCGCGTGGCGTTGGTTGGCGACGGTGCTCGCGGTGATCCTCGCGGTCGGGCTGCTGGGCCTGACGCGGGAAGCCACGGAGGGGGTCCCGCTGCCGGCTCTGTGGGACTTCGTCGTGCGCATGGTCGTCTGGACGGTCGTGTGGACGTACGTGCCATGGGCGCTCCTGCGCGCCGAGATCCCCGTGCGCGCGCTGGCGTTCACGGGTGCCGTCACGGCGTTCCTCATGTGCCTCCTGAGCGTCGTCGGCATCGTGTACCTGCCCATCGTCCTGGAGGCGGGCGCGCACCAGTACGGGCTGCTCGGCCTGGTGTTCGCCTACATCGGCTGGCTGTTCGCGTTCAGCTTCGCGCTGGTGCTGGCCACCGTGGTGGGCCGCGCGTGCGCCGAGGACGAGGGTGCGCTCGGGCGGCTGGTCCGCGGACGCCGCAACGACGACGCCACGGAGCCTCGCGTCCTCACGGAGTGACGCGAGGGCCCTCGGGCGCCGGGTCGTGCGAGGGCGCGGGCGCCGGGTCGTGCGAGGGCGCGGGCGCCGGGTCGGCGGGTGCCAGCAACGCCGGCCGGTTGGTCACGATGAGCCACGCCGCGAGCGTCGCCAGGACGACCGGGATCAGCAGCGTCACCTGCGGCACCACGGCGATCGCCATGAAGATGCTGAGCCAGCCGTTGCGGGTGGCGGCCACGACGATGCCGACCACGGCGGCGCTGACGGCGATGGCGAGCGGCACCGCGTCCCAGGCCTGATGGATCGCGAACCCGAGCGCGACCCCGACGAACAGCGCCGGGAAGATGCGGCCGCCGCGGAACCCCGAGGTGGCGGCGACGAGCATGGCCAGGAGCTTGATCCCGGCCATCGCCAGGAAGCCGAGCGCGGTGGTCGTCGCGGCCAGCCCGGGCAGCTCCTGCATCTGCGTGAGGCCCTTGAACAGCGTGACCTCGCCGCCGAGCGCGCCGAGCAGGCCCAGGATCAGGCCGCCGGTGGTGAGCATGAGCACCGGGTGGCCGATCCGTCGGAACAGGCGGTGCATCGGCACGAACAGGTACACCGCCACCAGGCCGAGGAGCGCGGAGCCGACCGCGATGGCGATCGCGAGGCCGAGGTCGTCCAGGCCGCCGTAGGTGTAGGCGGGCACGTCGACGGCCAGGTCGAGGTCCTCCAGCTGCATCATCGTCAGGGATCCCGCCGTGGCGGCGACGAGCGGCGGGAACAGCCGGTCCCACAGCGGGACGCGACGGTCGCCCGGGTCCAGCTCCGAGAACAGCAGGGCCGCCGCGACGGGCGTCCCGAACATCGCGCCGATGGTCCCCGCGACGGCCATCATCAGCCAGATCGGGGCCTTCACCTTCGGCAGGAACCGCATCCCGACGCCGACCGCGAGGCCGACGTTGATGCCGATGATCGGGTTCTCCGGACCGAGGCTCACGCCGCTCGCGAGCATCAGGACCAGCGCCAGCGCCAGCCCGGGAAGCACGCGCAGCGGCAGGGGCTCCGCGACGAGCTCGAGCGTGGCCGGGTCTGGGCCGGCATGCCCCGGCACGTACCGGACGACGAGCCCGATGAGCAGGCCGGCCGCCGTGAGCACGCCGATGATCCACAGGGCGGAGTCCGACGTCTGCCCGACCGCCGCGCTCAGGTCGTCCCAGACCCAGTGCTCGATCAGGCCGGCCAGCCGGCTGAGCCCGAGCAGCGTCAGGGCGCTCACGATCCCGACGACGATCGCCGGCACGGCGAGCCGGAGCAGGTTCAGCACCGGCACCCGGAACGGTTCGTCGGCCGCCACGACCGGCGAGGGCTGCTCCTGCATCATCGGTGTGCTCCTTCGTCGGAGGGGCGAGCGTCACGGTGGTCGTCGACCCAGGCCTGACCCCGGGCGACGGCGTCGCGGGCGGAGGCGAAGATCTCGTCGTCGGCGAGCAGGACATTCTCCAGTCCCACGACACCGAGCAGCCCGCTGCGCCCGGCGACCACGAGGAACTCGGACGAGACCCCGCAGAGCAGCAGCAGGTTGTCCCGTGCCCGCAGGCGTTCCGCGAGCGCGTCGAGCGCCTTCACGAAGGTCGCGGACGGGACGTCGGGCAGCGTCCGCAGGCTCAGCACGAGCGCGGACCCGACCGTCCGCGTGGTGTCCGGCCAGGTCTCCTCGATGCGCGCGACCTCCGCGAAGAAGCCTGCTCCGGCGTAGTCGAGCACGACGACCGAGTGCGACGGCACCTCCGCGGGCGGGTCGGTGACGACCCACACGCCCTCGTCGCGCCGCTCGATCGCGCGGAGCCGGCCGACGCGCGACGACGAGACCGCGTAGAGCACGAGCGAGAGCCCGGCGCCCAGGAAGATCGCCTGCTGCAGCGGCAGCTGCGTCGTCGCCAGGAACGTCACCACCATCGCGGCGGTCGACCACCACGACGTGCGGACCACCAGGACGATGTCCTTCCAGCGGCCCTGCACCAGCTCGATGCCGATGAGGATCAGCAGCCCACCGATGACGGGCATCGGGATGGTCTCCGCGTACGGGCCGACCAGCACGACGACCAGCGCGAGCCACAGCCCGGCGAACACCCCGGACCACCGGGTGCGCGCCCCGGCGCTCGTCGCGACGCCCGTGCGGGACAGCGAGCCGCCGGTGGGCAGCGCCGAGAACAGCCCACCCGCCACGTTCGCCATGCCCTGCGCCACGAAGTCCCTCGACATGTTCGGCCGCGACCCGTCCGGGTTCGGCACGGCCGCGCCGATCCCCGCGGCCTGCGCGAGCGCGACGAGCGCGACCGCGACCGCACCGAGCGCCAGCTCCGGCACCGCGGACAGGTCCGGGAGCGAGAACGGCGGCAGGCTGCGCGGGATGGCCGCGATGTCCCCGACGTCCTCCACGTCGATCCCCGCGACGACCACCCCCACCCACACGACCACCAGCGCGACCAGCGTCGCCAGCGCCCGGAGCCGCCGGACCAGCCGCGCGAGCACCCAGACGACGATCGTCGCGCCCGCGACGGCGACGGAGGCCACGTCCCAGCTGCCCACGTGCACGAGCGCCTCGACGATCTTGCCGACCGTGTTGTGCGTCTGCGGCTTGTAGCCCGTGGCGTCCCCGAGCTCGCCGGCGATGATCTGCACCGCGATCCCCGTGGTGAACCCGGTCATCACGGCCGTCGACACGAACTGCATGACCGACCCGAGCCGCAGCAGCCCGAGCACCAGCATGACGACGCCGACCAGGAGGGTCAGCGTGGCGATCGCCCCGGGGTCGTGCGGGTCCAGCCCTGCCCCCGCCAGCACGCTGGCCGACGACAGTGCGATGGCGCTGGTCAGCGTCGTGACCATGAGGACCGTCCGCGCGAACGCCGACCCGACGATCGTCGACACCACGCCGGAGTACAGGCCGACGACAGGGTTGAACCCGCCGATGTTCGCGTACGCCATCCCCTCGGGGATGGAGAACAGCCCGGTGACCAGGCCCGACGAGACGTCCTTGCCCGTCGGCCTCCCCCAGCCGCCGGTCACAGGGCGGGGTCCTGCGGCTCGGAGAGCGAGAGCGTCGCGCCGACGACCGCGGGCGTCTTCGCCAGCCGCCTTTCGAGCGACGCCAGCACGTGCGACGCCGCGTCCTCGGCCATGTTCCCGGTCAGGTCCACCGCACCCGTGAGGTAGACCTGCCGGGCACCCACGAACTCGAGCCGCATCTCCGTGACCCTCTCGACCTCGGGCTGCGCGAGCAGCGAGCGGACGGCCGCGTCGTTCACCCGCGGGTCCACCACCTGGCCGACGAGGAACCGGCGGTTGCGGTCGATGAGGACAACTGCGACGACCGCGAGCAGCACGCCGACGAGGATCGACCCGATCGCGTCGGGCACCGGGGACCCGGTCACCTGGTGCAGCCCGATGCCTGCCGCCGCGATGAGGATGCCGACCAGGGCGGCAGCGTCCTCGAAGAACACCGCGCGGACGGTCGGGTCGGAGGTCTCCAGGACGTGCTCCAGCAGGTCGCGGTCCTGCGTCGCGGCGGCCCGCTTCGCCTGCCGGGACGCCTGCAGGAACGAGATCCCCTCCAGCACGAACGACACCGCGAGCACCACGTACGCGACGATGAAGTCGCCCGCCGGCTCAGGGTTCAGCAGCTCCGAGACGCCGTGCGTGATCGACACCCCCGCGCCCACCGCGAACAGCCCGATCGCCGCGAACAGCGACCACACGTACACCTCCCGGCCGAAGCCGAGCGGGTGCTCCGCATCCGCCGGCTTGGCGGCGCGGCGCTGGGCGATGATCAGGAAGATCTCGTTGCCCGTGTCCGCCCACGAGTGCGCGGCCTCCGCGAGCATCGACGCCGACGCGGTGATGACGGCCGCCGCGGACTTGGCGACCGCGATGAGCAGGTTGGCACCGAACGCGACGACGACCGTCAGGGTGCTCTCCGACGCGGAGGAGGACGGATCCGCGACGACCGCCGACCCGGCGCCGTCCCGTGCGTCCGCCATGTCACGTGAGTAGCACAACCCGTGCCCGATGTCTCCCCGTCCGAGCGCGTCTGTCCCGGTCAGCGGCACGTCGGGCGGCTCGTCGGTGCGCGTCGGCGCGCGTCCGGAAGGGGCCTGGTGTTGGCTGGTCGCATGACGACCCGACGCGAGGCCTGGCCCCCCGGCACCCCGGCGTGGGCCGACATCACCGTGCCCGACCTCGCCGTCGCCCGCGCGTTCTACGGTCCGCTGCTCGGGTGGCAGTTCGAGGTGGGCGGCCCGGAGCTCGGCTACTACACGCAGGCCTACGTCGGCGACCGGC
Source organism: Cellulomonas sp. P5_C5 (assembly GCF_054049655.1). NCBI lineage: Bacteria > Bacillati > Actinomycetota > Actinomycetes > Micrococcales > Cellulomonadaceae > Cellulomonas > Cellulomonas sp. P5_C5. The sequence continues at coordinate 104,795 of NZ_JBFULY010000010.1, forward strand.
GCGTCGCCGGGCTCGGCGAGCCCATGGGCGACGACCCCGCCCCGCCGCCCGCGTGGTGCGTCTACCTGGCCACCGACGACCTCGCGGCGACCGTCGCAGCCGTCGCCGAGGCCGGCGGCAAGGAGATCGTGCCCGCGATGCCGATCATGGACTTCGGCAGCATGGCGCTCGTCGTCGACACCGCCGGGGCCGTGTTCGGCCTCTGGGAGGCCGCCTCGCACACCGGCTGGGACGTCGTCGACGAGCCCGGCTCCATGGTGTGGTGCGAGGTCATGTCGCACGACCAGCCGACGGCCGTCGCGTTCTACCGGCAGGTGTTCGGGTACGCGGTCGAGGACCTCAGCGCCCCCGGCTTCACCTACGCGTCGCTCTCCCTGGACGGTCATCCCGCGGCGGGCGTCGGCGGCTACGGCGCACAGGCGGGCCGCGACGCACCGGCCGCCTGGACGATCTACTTCGCCGTCACCGACATCGATGCCGCGGCCGGACGGGTCACCGAGCTGGGCGGCACGGTGGTCAGCCCGCCGACGGACAGCGCGTTCGGCCGCATGGCGATCGCGTCCGGGCCGTTCGGCGAGGTGTTCGCCCTCATCGCACCCTCCGGCGGCGCCTAGGCTGGCGGATCGTGAGCCTCCCGTCCGACGCGTTCCGGCACGTGGCCGCGCGACCCCACGAGCCGCTGCGCACGTTCCACCCGCGCCGCGCCCCGCTGGGCCGCGAGCGTGAGGACGCCCTGCGGTTCCTGTGGCCGCGGCTCGGCTTCTCGGTGCACGACGCGGACTCCCCGATCCCACTCACGGCCGACGGCGCACTGGACACCGTCGCGCTCTTCGGGCGGTCGGCGCCGGTCGTCCTCGAGATCGGCTCCGGCATGGGTGAGACCACCGCGGCGATGGCCGCCGCCGACCCGTCGCGGGACTACCTGGCCGTCGAGGCCCACCTGCCCGGCGTCGCCAACCTGCTCGGCCTGCTCGACCGCGGCGGCCTCACCAACGTCCGCGTCGCCCACGGCGACGCCCTCGACCTGCTCCGGACCGCGATCCCGGCCGTGCCGCCGCGCGAGGGTGACGCCGTCGTCGCCGCCAGCGAGCCTGGCCTGGACGCCGTGCACGTGTTCTTCCCCGACCCGTGGCCCAAGGCCCGCCACCACAAGCGCCGGCTCGTGCAGCCGTCGCACGTGGCGCTGCTGCGGTCGCGGCTGCGCGTCGGCGGCACCCTGCACTGCGCTACCGACTGGGTGGACTACGCGGACGCCATGCTCGAGGCGCTCACCGCGGACCCGTTCCTGGAGAACACCGCCGACGGCTTCGTGCCGCGGCCCGCGCACCGGCCCGTCACCAAGTTCGAGCAGCGCGGCCTCGACCTCGGTCACGAGGTCCGCGACGTGATCTTCCGGAGGGTCCGATGAGCGTGTTCCGGCTCGCGCTCGTGCCGGGCGTCAACCCCGACCGGTGGCTTCGCGTCTGGCAGCAGCGGCTTCCCGACGTCCCGGTCGAGCTCGTGCACACGTCCCCCGACGAGGCAGTGGCCCTCCTGCGCTCCGGCGGGGCGGACGTCGCCCTCGTGCGGCTGCCGGTCCTCGGCGACGACCTGTCGACCATCTCCCTGTACACCGAGGCCACCGTCGTCGTCGTGACCAAGGACCACGTGGTCAGCGTCGTGGAGGAGGTCGACGCCGCCGACCTCGACGACGAGACCCTCCTCGTCCCCCTCGACGACCAGCTGCACTGGACCGACCCGCCCGGCACCCCGTTCGCCGGCGACCCCGTCCCCACCACCGCCGACGCCATCGACCTCGTCGCCGCGGGCATCGGCGTGCTGGTCCTGCCGCAGTCGCTCGGCCGCCTGCACCAGCGTCGCGGCCTGACGGCCCGCGTCGTGCGCGACGCCCCCGGGTCCGCCGTCGGCCTCGCCTGGATCACCGACCGCTACGACGACCTGACCGAGGAGATCATCGGCATCGTCCGCGGCCGCACCGCCACCAGCTCCCGCGGCCGCGGCGCCCCGGCACCCGCCGAGCCGACGACCCGAGGTCGCAAGGCGGGCGGGTCGACCGCGAGCACGGGCGCATCCAGCAAAGGCGGCGCATCCAGCAAGGGCGGCGCATCCAGCAAGGGCGGCGCATCCGGCAAGGGCGCGTCCGGCAAGGGGTCCAGCAAGGGCGGGACCGCGCGGTCGTCGTCGGCCCGCTCGTCGTCGAAGAAGCCCAACCCCCGCAAGCCCCGCCCGGGCCGCTGACCTCCCTCTCCACCCCTCCAGCCCTCGACCACGCCATGAGTGCCGCCACCGAGCGCTGTCGCGTCAGCCAGGGCTCGTTCGCTGCCGGCTCGACGGTCGGCCTGGTGGCGAACCCGACAGGGGTGACGGCATCCACCCGTTCGCGGTACCCATGTCGGGTTCGAGGGCCGGGTTCGCCCCGCGGCGACGTGGCGGGAGTACTGTCCGGTCTCGGGGGCACCGCGACGACGCGAGCCGGGAGGTCCGATGAGCAGTGCCGTGACCGATGAGTCCCCTGCGCCGGCGAAAGGGCTGAGCTCCGGCAGTCTCGGCCTCTGGGGCAACACCGTCATCGGCCTCGCGTCGACGGCCCCGGCGTACTCGCTGGCCGCCACGCTCGGCTACGTGGTGCTGGCGGTCGGTGAGAAGTCGCCGGCCATGTTCCTCATCGCGTTCATCCCGATGCTGCTGACGGCCATCGCGTACCGCGAGCTCAACTCGGTCATGCCGGACTGCGGGACCACGTTCACCTGGGGCGCCAAGGCGCTGGGTCCGTGGGTCGGCTGGCTGGGCGGCTGGGGGGTCGCCGTCTCGGGGATCATCGTGCTGGCCAACGTCGCCGAGGTCGCCGCCGTCTACTTCCTGCGCGCGTTCGGCCTGGACGAGGTCGCGGAGAGCCGGATCGCCGTCCTGCTGCTCGGCGTCGGGTTCATCGTCGCGATGACGTGGGTGAGCTACCGCGGGATCATCGTCAGCGAGCGGCTGCAGAACGTCCTCGTCGTGTTCCAGTTCATCGTGCTCGGCGGGCTGAGCATCCTGGCGCTCTGGAAGGTCTACGCGGGCACCGCCGGGCCGCAGGCCGTGCTCCCGGAGTGGTCCTGGTTCAACCCGGCAGGACTGTCCTCGTCCGCCATCGCCGCCGCCGTCATCCTGTGCCTGTTCATCTACTGGGGCTGGGACGCGTGCCTGGCGGTGAATGAGGAGACCAAGGACCTCGCGCGGACCCCCGGACGTGCGGCGGTGCTGGCCACCGTCATCCTCCTGGTCACCTACTGCCTGGTCGCCGTCGCCGTGCAGGCGTACGCGGGGTTCGGCACCACGGGGATCGGCCTGAACAACGAGGCCAACATCGACGACGTCGTCACCGTGCTGGGTGGACCGATGCTCGGGCCCGTCATGGCGTTCATCCTGCTGCTGGTCATCGCGGTGTCCGCCACGGCGTCGACGCAGACCACCATCCTGCCGACGGCCCGCGGCACCCTGGCGATGGCCATCTACAAGGCGGTGCCCGGGCAGTTCGCCCGCGTGCACCCCGTGTTCAAGACGCCGTCGTTCTCCACGATCGTCATGGGCGTCACCGCCGGCGTCTTCTACATCGTGCTCAAGCTGCTCAGCGAGGACGCGCTGTTCGACTCGATCGCGTCGCTGGGGCTCGCCGTGGCGTTCTACTACGCCGTGACCGCGTTCGCGTGCGTCGTCTACTTCTGGCGCTCCATCTTCCGCAGCGCCCGCAACTTCTTCCTGCGCGGCCTGTTCCCCGTGCTCGGGGGCCTCGGGATGGTGTGGGCGTTCGGCATCTCCGCCCGGGACATGCTCGACCCCGACTACGGCTACACCAGCTTCGGCGGCATCGGCGGCGTGTTCGTCATCGGCGTCGGCATGCTCGCCCTCGGCGTCCCGCTGATGGTCGCGTGCGCCGCGAAGGCGTCGCTGCGCCCGTACTTCCGCGGCGAGTCGCTCAACCGCGAGACGCCGGTGCTGGTGCCGGACTTCGAACCGCCCCACGGGGGGCTCTGACCGGCCTCCCCGAGGGCCGGTCGATCAGGACTTCTGCGCGGCAGCCTTGCGGTCGGCCTCGGCCTTGCGGTCCGCCTCGCGGGACTCCTGCAGACGCTCCTCCAGGCGGACCTGTGCGGCGATCTCGCGCTCACGGACCAGCCAGTTCGGGGGCTCGGCCTGCAGCGCCTCGATCTCCTCGGTGGTCAGCGGGTCGGTGATCCCGCCGCGCGCGAGGCCGCTGATCGAGATGCGCAGGCGGCCGGCGATGACGCTGCGCGGGTGCGGTCCCTCACGACGCAGGTCCACCAGCCACTGCGGAGGCGTGCGCTGCAGCTCCGACAGCTCGTCGCGCGTGATCATCCGGTTCTGGAAGTCCTCCGGGGTCGCCGGGAGGTACACGTCGAGCTTGGCGGCGGCCGTGGACGCCTTCATCTCCTGGGACTTCTTCGCGGGTGTCACGCGACAAGGGTAGGCCCCGCCACCACACAGCAGCGTCCGAGGAAGTGGCTGCTGGAGCGCTCACTTCCTCGGACGCTGCGCGGTCGGGCTAGTTCCTGTGCTTATGGTCGCGCTGACCTTGCGCTTCGCTTCGGGCGGGTGCGCTGGCGCGCCCCCACCCTTCGCTGCGCTCCAGGTCAGCGCTCCGGCGGCACGGGGTGGGTGCCCCAGATGCGGTCGATGTAGTCGCGCATGCTGCGGTCGGAGGAGAAGAAGCCCGAGCGGGCCACGTTGAGCACCGCCGAGCGGGTCCACGCCTCGGTGTCCGCGTAGGCCTCGTCGACCCGCTCCTGGGCGTCGATGTACGCCTGGTAGTCGGCCAGGACCAGGAACCGGTCCTCGGAGAGCAGGTTGGACACGATGGGCTCGAAGGTGGCCCGGTCGCCGCCGGAGAACGCGCCGGACGCGATCAGGTCGAGGGCGTGCCGCAGGGAGCGGTTCTCCTCGTAGTAGGACGTCGGGTGGTAGCCATGGTCCACGATCTCGGCGACCTCGGGCTCCAGCAGCCCGAACAGGAAGAAGTTGTCGTCGCCCACGAGCTCGCGGATCTCGACGTTCGCGCCGTCGTCGGTGCCGATGGTGAGGGCGCCGTTGAGCGCGAACTTCATGTTGCCCGTCCCGGACGCCTCCTTGCCGGCCAGCGAGATCTGCTCGGACAGGTCCGCCGCGGGGATGAGCTTCTCCGCGAGCGTCACGTTGTAGTTGGCGGGGAACGCGACGGTGAGCCGGCCCTCCAGCGCGGGGTCGGTGTTGACCACCCGGCCGACCGCGTTGATCAGCCCGATCGTCTGCTTGGCCATCCGGTAGCCCGGCGCCGCCTTCGCGCCGAACGCGAACGTGCGGGGGGTGACGTCCTCGATCTTCACGGCGCCGGAGGTCACCTGGTCGTAGAGCGTCACGATGTGCAGGAGCTTGAGGGTCTGCCGCTTGTACTCGTGCAGCCGCTTGACCATGACGTCGAGCATGGTGTCGGGGTCGACCGTGATGCCGTCGCGTGCCGCCAGGACGTCCACCAGCCGGAGCTTGTTCGCGCGCTTGACCTGCCGGAACGCTGCCCGGAAGTCGGCGTCGTCGGCCAACGGCTCGAGCTCCTTGAGCTTGTCCAGGTCCGTGACCCAGCCGTCGCCGATCGCCGAGGTGATCAGCTCCGACAGCCCGGGGTTGGCCAGCCGGACGAACCGGCGGGGCGTGACGCCGTTGGTGACGTTGGTGAACTTGTCCGGGAAGTGGTCGGAGAAGTCGTGCAGGACCTTGTCCTTGAGCAGCTGCGAGTGCAGGGCGGCGACGCCGTTGACCTTCGAGCCGGCGACGGTCGCCAGGTAGGCCATGCGGACGGCCCGCTCGGGGTACTCGGCGATGATCGACATGCGGCGCACGCGCAGCTCGTCGTCCGGGTAGGCCTCCCGCAGCTCGGCCATGAAGTCCTCGTTGATCCGGTAGATGATCTCGAGGTGCCGGGGCAGCAGCTTGCCCAGGAGCTCGACCGACCAGACCTCGAGGGCCTCCGGCAGCAGGGTGTGGCACGTGTAGGCGAAGCACTTCTGCGTGATGGCCCAGGCCTCGTCCCACTCCCAGCCGCGCTCGTCGACGAGGATCCGCATGAGCTCGGGGATGGCGATGACGGGGTGGGTGTCGTTGAGCTGGAAGATGATGCGGTCGGGCAGGTTGCGCAGGTCGAAGTCGTGAGGCAGGACCTGGTCGAGGAAGTCCCGCAGCGAGCACGCCACGAAGAAGTACTGCTGCTGCAGGCGCAGCTCCTTGCCCTGCGGCGTGGAGTCCTCGGGGTAGAGGACCTTGGAGATGTTCTCCGCGAACGTCTGCGCCCGGACGGCCTGCGCGTAGTCGCCGGCGTTGAAGATCTCCAGGTCGAACGCCCGCGTCGCGCGCGCGCTCCAGAGGCGCAGGGTGTTCACGCGGCCGTTCTCGAAGCCCGGGACCATGTAGTTGTAGGGGACGCCGAGGACGCTCCAGCCCGGCACCCAGCGGGACCGGGTGACGCCGTCGTCGTCGGTGTAGTGCTCGGTGTGCCCGCCGAAGTCGACGGTGACGGCCGACTCCGGGTGCGGGAACTCCCACGGCGACCCGAGGGCCAGCCAGTTGTCGGGCTTCTCCACCTGCCAGCCGTCGACGAACGTCTGGCGGAAGATGCCGTACTCGTAGCGGATCCCGTAGCCGATGCAGGGGACGTTCATCGTCGCCAGGGAGTCGATGAAGCAGGCCGCGAGCCGCCCGAGGCCACCGTTGCCGAGACCGGGCTCGACCTCCGCCTCGCGCAGCTCCGCCAGGTCGATGCCCAGCGATGCCAGGCCTTCCTCGACGACCTCGTCCAGGTCGGCGGCGAGCAGCGCGTTGTCCAGCTGGCGGCCCAGGAGGAACTCCGCCGACAGGTACGCCACCGACTTCGCCTGGATCTGGTACTGCCGGCGCAGCGTGGCGAGCCACCGGACCATCAGGTAGTGGCGCACGGTGCGCGCCATGGCGAGGTACTTGTCGTTCACCGACGCTCGCGTGAGGTCGGTGCCCTGACCGAAGTTCAGCTCCCTCAGGAACTCCCTGACGAAGCCCTCCACGGTGTGCTCGGGGGTGGCGATGGGGGTCGTGTTGTCCGTCACCCTCGCCACGGTAGCGGGCGTCCTGGACCAGAGCGCTGTCATGCGATCACTCGTAACAAACGGACTGGTCACACCCTGGCGGCGGGTGCGGCCAGTCCCTACTGTGAGCCTCAAGGGCCGGGAGCAGTCCTGCCCTCCACCGACGAAGGAGCGCGTGGCCCCATGGTCGTCTTCCTCATCCGGGCGTTCATCTTCCTGGCGTCGGCGGCCCTCGGGCTGTGGATCGCGTCGTTGATCGTCGACGGGTTCACCATCACGGCCTCCGGGTTCCTGGTGGCCGTCGTGGTGTTCGCCGTCCTGCAGAGCATCCTGACGCCGTGGTTCCTGGTGATGTCCCGCAAGTACGCGAACGCGCTCACGGGTGCCGTCGGCCTCGTCTCGACGGTCGCGGCGCTGTTCGTCGCGACGCTCGTCGGTGACGGCCTGACCATCAGCGGCACCAGCGCGTGGGTGTTCGGCTCGCTGACGGTCTGGATCGTCACGATGCTCGGGACGCTGATCCTCCCGCTGATCTTCCTGCGCAACCGCGTCGAGAAGAAGAACGCCGCCGTCTGACCTCAGCGGGTGGGGCGCACCAGCGGGAACAGGATCGTGTCCCGGATGCCGAGCCCCGTCAGGTTCATCACGAGCCGGTCCACGCCCAGGCCCATCCCCCCGGTGGGCGGCATCGCGTACTCCAGCGCGGTGAGGAAGTCCTCGTCCACCTGCATCGCCTCCGGGTTGCCCGCGGCGGCGAGCAGCGACTGGGCGACCAGGCGGCGGCGCTGCTCGAGCGGGTCGACCAGCTCCGAGTAGGCCGTGCCCTGCTCGGAGGCGAAGATGACGAGGTCCCACTTCTCGGCCAGCCGCGGGTCGACGCGGTGCTGGCGGGTCAGCGGCGAGTTCTCCTTGGGGAAGTCGGTGTAGAAGACGGGTGTCGTCGTGGTGCTCTCGCAGAGCTCGCCGTAGATCTCCTCGAGCACGACCGCCCAGCTGGCCCCCGGCTCGAGCTCCAGCCCGATGGCGTCGGCGTGCCGGTTCAGCACCTCGACCGGCGTGTCCGCCGTGATCTGTTCGCCGAGCTTCTCCGAGACGGCCTGGCAGACGGTCTTGACCGGCCAGGTCCCCGACAGGTCGTACTCGGTGACCTTGCCGTCGGCGTCCGCCCGGCGCGCGACCGGTGAGCCGTAGACGGCCGTCGCGGCCTCCTGGATCAGCTCCTGGGTGGTGATGCGCATCGTGTCGTAGTCGCCGTACGTCTCGTACATCTCCAGCGACGTGAACTCCGGGTTGTGCTTGAAGTCGACGCCCTCGTTGCGGAACTGGCGCCCGATCTCGAACACCTTCTCCATGCCGCCGACGACGAGGCGCTTGAGGTGCAGCTCCGTGGCGATGCGCAGGTAGAGGTCCATGTCGTAGGCGTTGATGTGCGTCTCGAACGGGCGGGCGTTGGCGCCGCCGTGGATGAGCTGGAGCATCGGGGTCTCCACCTCGGTGAACCCGCGGGCGTGCAGGGAGTCGCGGACACTGCGCACGATCGTCGCGCGCGTGTAGGCGATGTCCCGCGCGGCGGGCCGGACGATCAGGTCGACGTAGCGCGCACGGACGCGGGCCTCGGGGTCGGTCAGGCCCTTGTGCTTGTCGGGCAGCGGACGCAGCGACTTGCTGGTGAGCTGCAGCGACACCGCACGCACCGAGAGCTCGCCGCGCCTCGTCGTGACCACCTCGCCGGTGACCCCGAGGTGGTCGCCGAGGTCGACGTCGTGGCGCCACAGCTCCAGGTCCGCGGCGCTCACCAGGTCCGCGCCCACCATGACCTGGAGGTCGCCGCTGCCGTCCCGCAGCGTCCCGAACCCGAGCTTGCCGCCGTCCCGCATGCGGATGAGCCGGCCCGTCACGGAGACCTGCCGCCCGGTCGCGGTGTCCGGCGGGAGGTCGCCGGCCTCGTCGCGGACCGCCGCGAGCGTGTGGGTCCGCGGGTACGTGACCGGGTACGGGTCGATGCCGCGGGCGCGGAGCCGGTCGGCCTTCTCCCGACGCACCCGCTGCTGCTCGGGCAGCCGGTGCGCGGACATCGCCTCCTCGACGGCGTCCGGTGCCTGCGGGATCTGCGCCTCGACCGCCGCGGCATAGTCGTCGCCGGAGCGATCCAGCGCGTCGACCGTCCCGCCCCGCCGGTTCAGGAGCTTCAGCGACGGGCGCGTCAGGAACCCCTCCGCGCTGCCCGCCGCGGTACCGACGCGGGGCAGGTCGGAGGTGTATTCGAAGCAGATGAACCGCGGCTGCCACTCGGGCTGGTACTTGGCGTTGGAGCGGTAGAGCGACTCCAGCTGCCAGTTCCGGCTGGCCAGCACCAGCGACTGCCGCCACAGCCGCGCGATGGGACCGGCACCGACCTCGGCGCCGCGCTCGAACGCCTCGCGGAACATCGCGAAGTTCAGGGACACCCGACCGGCACCGAACTGCGTCGCACGTTCCGCCAGCGACGCGACCATGAGCTCGACCAGCCCGTTGTCGGCCGTGGGGTCGCGCCGCATGAGGTCGAGCGAGACGCCCGTGCGCCCCCACGGGACGAAGCTGAGGAACGCGCGCAGGTTCCCGTCGGCGTCGAACGCCTCCACCAGCACGCAGTCGACGTCCAGCTGGTCGCCGAGCCGGCCCAGCGCCATCGAGAAGCCGCGCTCGTCCCCGCCGTCGCCGCGCCACTGCGCCGCCGCCGCGTCGAGCGCCGCGAACTGCGCCGCGTCCAGGGACCCGTGCTTGGACACCCGCGTGGTGTACCCCTTGCGCTGCAACCGGGTCACCGACTGCCGCACCGCCTTCATGCCGGGGCCGGTCAGCGAGAACGACCGCATGTCGAGGATCGCCTCGTCGCCGATCTCCCACGCGGTCAGCCCGGCATCCGTGTACGCGACCGCGCCCGCGCTCCCGGCGCCCATGACGGCCAGCGACCAGCCGTTGAGCCGGGCCTGCCGACGCCACTCCTCGATCGCGGCCGGCCAGTGCAGCGGGTCGCCCACCGGGTTCCCGCTGGCCAGGCTCACCGAGCCGACCACCCGGTACGAGACCCCCGCCCGCGCGGTCGTCGCGTCACCCGTCTCCCACACCATCGCCTTGTCCCGGCGCGTCGCGAAGTAGCCCAGCGAGTCCTCCGACCCGAACTCCCGCAGGAGCGTCCGCACCCGCGCCTCGTCGACCGCGTCGAGGGTGCGCGTGTACGACGGCGACCGGAACAGCAGGATCGTGGCGCCGATGACGGTCGCCGCGCCGATGAGGTTGAGCACGATGCGGACCCACAGCGGTGCCGTCGCGTCGCTCGCGGCGTCGGCCTCACCCAGGTCGCCGACCATGTTGTCCCACACGTAGAACGCCGCGGAGCCGCTGTCCGGGGCGTCACCGAACCGGCTCACCAGCCACGTCCCCAGGAGCAGCAGCACCGCCCCGCCGACGAGGAAGAACGCCAGCGCACGCCAGAAGCTCCCCCGCACCGTCCGCGCACTGAACTGCGGCCGTGCACGCACCGCCACCACCAGCCCCGCGGTGACCAGCACGAGCCCGACCGCGTTCAGCGGCGACCCACCGTCGGCCAGCTCCACGACCCGCCCCACCTGCGGAAGGAGCAGCCACCAGAGCACCAGCACCCACCACGCCGCCCGCAGCCGGCGGTGCAGCGCGACGCCGATGCAGGCCAGCAGCGCCGCGTAGACGATGTTCGGGATGATCGGGATGGTCAGCACCGAGACGACGTCGTCGGGTTGCATGAAGTAGCGCCGGAGCGACGGGATCGCCGCCGAGACCAGCACCAGCGCGCTGGCGAGGAACATGAACGCCGCGAAGCGGTCCGGCCACCGGTCGTCCAGCCGTGCGGGCTGACCCACGGCGGGGTGCCGTTCCGAGGCTTCCGGCGCCTCCTCGGCCTGCGTCGCGACGTCGGTCATGTACCCCTCGCTCCCCGAGGCGGCGTGCGCCGCATGCTCGTCGACCCTGCGCCCCGCAGGACGCGCTCCGGCGCTGCCGGGAGCCTGTCTGGAACATAACGCGGAGCAGGGATCGGAGCCAGGATCCCGTCCCGGTCCTGGGCAACGGGGTGAAGGGCGAGCGTTCCCGCGTGCTGGTCGACTGGGTCGACATGTCTCGGGTCGACGTCGGCGAGTCACCGATCACCGAGGGGTCGTCCGCCGCACTGCCGGCCGGCTGACGGTCGTGACCTGACCGACCAGCGCCCGTGGATCGCACCAGGGGTCAGTCGTGGAACATCGGCTTGATGCCCGCCTCGCCCTCCGCGGCGATGTCGATGGTCGACCGGGCCGGGGGCGTGTGCCGCACGTCCCCGCACCGCCGGCACCTCCACGTCGGGTCCGCGACGTCGAGCCGGACCTCCTTGTGGTCGACGGGCAGCTCGCACCACCACCAGGCGCCGAGGGGCGGATGGTCGGGCTCGTGGTCCCGGAGCACTCTCACCAGGCCGGCCACCTCGGTCGCCGCCACGATCGCGAGGATCATCGCGAGGAGCGCGCCGCCGAAGGAGAACGGGATGGCGAGGAGCGCGGCAGCCACCACCGCGAGGACCAGCACCACCGAACGGAAGATCAGCCGACGTCGTCGCACGGCACGCCTCCACGGGCCGTGGCCGGGGCGGTCACCAGGCCCGTCCGACTGATGCTCCTCCGACGAGGTCGCCGTGGGAAGAGCGAAGGCGCGGTGCTCGTGAACCCCCAACCTTCTGATCCGTAGTCAGATGCTCTATCCATTGAGCTACGGGCGCGTGGCCCCGCAGGGCCGGAGACGACGATACAGGCCAGGAGCCCGGTCGCCCAAACCGTACGCACGTGACCCGTCACACGCTCGTGGCAGGATCGCGCGCATGTCGACGACCACGAACCGGATCGGCACCGGCGGCGGGCGCTGGGGCATGCGGGCGGACGTGCTGCGGCACGGCGACGGCCACGACGGCAGCCGGGTCGGGTACGTGGAGCTGTTCTTCGACCTGGTGTTCGTCTTCGCGGTCACGCAGCTGTCGCACAGCCTCATCGCGCACCCGGACCTGACCACGCTCCTGCACACGCTGATCCTGGGCTGGGCGGTGTGGTGGCTGTGGATCGACACCACCTGGGTGACCAACTGGCTGGACCCGGACAAGGTGCCGGTCCGCACGATGCTGCTGGTCCTCATGGGGCTCGGCCTGCTGATGTCGAGCGCGATCCCCGAGGCGTTCGAGGGCAAGGCGCTGCTGTTCGCGGTGCCGTTCGTGCTGATCCAGGTGGGGCGCACGCTCTTCACGGTGTGGGCGATGGGCCGGCACTGGCCCGAGAACGCGCAGAACTTCGTACGGATCACCGTGTGGCTGAGCGTGTCCGGGGCGTTCTGGATCGCCGGGGCGCTCACGCACGACGAGCGGACGCGGCTGGTGCTCTGGGTGGTGGCCGCCCTGCTCGACGTCGCCGGTCCCCGCGCGCTGTTCTGGGTGCCGGGGTTGGGACCGACGAACCCGCACACGTGGTCGGTGCGCGGGTCGCACATGGCCGAGCGGGTGTCCCTGTTCCTGATCATCAGCCTGGGCGAGTCGATCATCGTGACCGGCACGGCGTTCGCGGAGCTGGAGCTCGACGCGACGACGCTGCTGGCGTTCCTCGCGGCGTTCGCCAGCACGGTGCTCATGTGGCTGCTGTTCTTCGACCGGTCCGAGCAGTCCGCCACCGCGTACTTCTCGTCGCAGCCCAACCCGGGAATGGTCGCGCAGACCGCCTACACGTACGTCCCGTTCCTGCTGATCGTGGGCATCGTGCTCACCGCGGTCGCCGACGAGGTCGTCCTCCTGCACCCCCTCGGCCACACCGAGACGTGGACCGCGGGGCTGATCTGCGGTGCGGCGGCCGTCTACCTGCTGGGGAACGCGTTCTTCCGACGGGCCACCGGGGGCCGGTGGTCCGTCGCGCACCTGCTCGGCGTCGTCGCGGTGCTGGGGGTGTTCCTGCTGCGGGACGCCGTCACGCCGCTGGCGCTGAACTGGGTGACCAACGGGGTGCTGCTCGCGGTGATCGTGGGCGACGTCGTCGTCGGCCGGCGCGGCCGGACACAGCAACAGCCCGAACCCTGAGGGGCTCGGGCTGTTCTGAAGGGCGGAGACGGTGGGATTTGAACCCACGGAAGGCTTGCGCCTTCACGACCTTAGCAGGGTCGCGCACTAGACCGGGCTATGCGACGTCTCCAGGACCAGCACAGGGTACCCGTGCCGGTGGCCCACCACCAAAGCGGCCTCTGACCTGCTGCTACGCCTTCGGTGTCCACTGGTTGGCCCGGACATTCTGCGCTGCCAGCCGCGCGGACTCCTCCAGCCGTGCCGACCGCGTGGCGTCGCGCTTGGCCTGCACGATCCACTCGAGGATGGCGCGACGGGCCGACGGCGGAAACGCGTCGAAGTGCTCCCGCGACCCCGGGTGCCGCTCGAACGCCGCCGCGAGGTCCTCGGGGACGATCAGGTTCTCCACGTCGTCGAGCAGCGTCCAGGAGCCGTCCGCCTTCGCCGCGTCGATGACCGCCCGGCCCGCCGGCAGCATCCGGCCCTCGGCCTCCAGCCGGACGATGCGTTCCTTGTTGGTCCGCGCCCAGCCGCTCCCCGGCTTGCGACGGGTGAACCACAGTGCCCGCCGCTCGTCGTCGAGCGTGCGTCCGGCCGAGTCGATCCAGCCGACGCACAGCGCCTCCTCGACCGCGAGCTCGTACCTCACGGACGGCTTGCCGGTCGGTGTCTTCCAGGACACCAGCCACGCCCCGGTCTCGGTCGCGTGGTGCGCGAGCAGCCAGTCCCGCCACTCCTCGACGGTCTCGACGTGCACGTGCGGAGCGTCGTCCCTGCCTGCCATGCGCCCATCCTCGTCGAGACCTCTGACAGGTCAGCCGTCCGACGACGCCGTCGCCTCGCGTGCGGTCGCCGCCGAGTCGCGTGCGCGCTCGGCGCGGTGGAGCTCGCGTTCCGCGGTCGTGAGCTCGCGCTCGTCGGCCCGGAGGGTCTGCTGCGCGGTGCCGACCTCCTTGTCCGCGACCGCGGCGGCCTTCCCGGCGGCGGCAAGCCTGCGGCGGGCCTCCGCGAGCGCGCGCACCAGGTCGTCCTCCTCCTCGTGGGCGCGGGCGGCAGCCTCCTCGGCGCGCGTGACCTCGGCGGCGCTCTCGTCGCGGGCGGTCACCGCGGCGTCATGGCGGCGCCGCGCCTCGGTCGCCGCTCGGTCCGCCTGCTCCCAGGCGGCCTGCGCCTCGTCGCGGGCCCGCTGCTCGCGCTCCTCGCGGCGGCGACGACGGTCGCGCTCCGCGGCGGACTCGCCCGTCGGCTCGGCCCGCTCCGACTCCCCGACCAGCCGGAGCTTCCCGCGCGCAGGCGACGGCTTGGACGGCTTGGGCGATCTGGGCGCCGGCGCAGGCGTGGGCGTCGAGCCGTCCGACGCGTCCGCGCTGCCGAACCCGGCGTACTCGCGCGCGGCGGTCAGCCGGCCGGAGACCACCTCGCGGGCGACGGCCGGGTCGGCGAGCGCGGCCGTGAGGGTGGCGTCGAGCTCCTGCACGACGGCGTCGCCGATCTTCTGCCCGGTCGGCTGCGCCAGCTTGCGCGCGCGTGCGACGAGCGAGCGGACCAGCTGGCGGCGCTGCTTCGACAGCTCGCGCAGGGCGGGACCGTCCAGCGACTTCTCGGCGTCGCGCAGCCCTTCGCCGAGGGCGACGATCTGCCCGGCGAGGGCGGCGTCGTCGCGCACCAGGAGGTTGACCAGCCAGGCGGAGACGGTGGGCTTGCGCAGCTCACCGATGGCGCCGGCCAGCTCGCGGTCCTTGTCCGCCCGGGCTGCCCTGACCGCGGCGTCGCGCCGTGCGATGAACTCCGCGGGCGGCCCGGAGTAGAGGTCGTCGACGACCTCGTCGAGCTCGCTCATCGGACCGGTCGGGCGCTCGGGTGCACGCTCCGACCTTGCCACGCGGGCCCGCGTCCGCGCACGGGTGTCGTCCCAGGTCGCGCGTCCGGCGGGTCGCGGTGATGATCTGGGACGACGGATCCAGCAGCGGTCCGAGGTGCGGCCTCTGGAGAGACGACGATGGTCGACGACGCCGTGCGCCTGCTGCCGTTCCGTGCGAGCAGCCCGTCCCCGGACCTGCCCCGGACGGTCGAGGACGCCCTGCGCACCTCCTGGCCGGACCACCTGCTGCCGGGCCGGGGCGCGACCCGGGAGCTGTGGGAGCTGCTCGCGACCCTCGGCGCCACGGACCTCGGCGTCGCGCGCGCGGTGGAGCCGCACCTGGACGCGCGGGCGATCCTGGCCCAGGCCGGTGTGCCGGACCGCGACCGCCGCGCGTGGGGTGTGTTCGCGGCCGAGGGTCCGGGCATGCGGCTGGATGCGGTCGACGACGGCGACGGCTGGCGGCTGGACGGGACCAAGCCGTGGTGCTCGCTGGCCGGCGTGCTCGACGCCGCCCTGGTCACGGCCCACCTGGCCGGCGGCGAGCGGGCGCTGTTCGCCGTCGACCTGCACGATCCGGGGGTCCGGCTGCTCGACCAGGCGTGGGCGTCGCGCGGGCTCGCCGAGATCCCCAGCACGGCCGTCGCGTTCGACGACGTCGCCGTGACGCCCGTCGGCGCTCCCGGCTGGTACCTGGAGCGCCCCGGGTTCTGGTGGGGCGGCATCGGCGTCGCTGCCTGCTGGTTCGGGGGCGCGGTCGGCCTCGGCCGGCGGGTGCACGCCGAGGCGGCCCAGCGCGACGACCCGCTGCTCGCGATGCACCTCGGCGCGGTCGACCGGCGGCTCGAGGACGCCCGGCGCGCGCTCGCGGAGGCCGCGACCCTCGTCGACACCGGTGCGCTCGACGCCGCGCAGGGCCGTGTCCTGGCCAAGCGGGTCCGCGCGACGGTCGCGGAGGTCTGCGAGGACGTCCTCGCGCGCGCGGCGCACGCCCTCGGTCCCGCTCCCCTGGCGCTCGAGACCGAGCACGCCAAGCGTGTCGCCGACCTGCAGGTCTACGTGCGCCAGCAGCACGCCGAGCGCGACGACGCGTCCCTGGGCCGGGCGCTCGCGTCGGAGGCCGCGCCGTGGTGACCTTCGACGGACGGGCGCCGGGGACGCCCGCGGCGACCTGGTCAGCCGACCCCCGGTTCCGCGACCTCCCCGCCCTCGCGCTGCGGCGGACGGGCCGCACGGTGGTCGTCGCCGCGCACCCCGACGACGAGACGCTGGGCGCCGGCGGCATCCTGGCGGAGCTGGCCGACGCCGGTCACCCGGCCGAGGTGGTGATCGTCTCCGACGGCGGCGCCTCCCACCCCGGGTCGCCGACGCTCGATGCCGACGCCCTCGCGGGACGCCGCTGGGCGGAGGTCGTCGAGGCGGTGCACGTCCTGTCCCCCGCCTCGACGATCACGATGCTCGGGCACCCGGACGGCGGGCTGCGCGAGGTCCGCGACGCGATCGAGGACGACCTGCGGGCGCTGCTGGTCGACGGTCCCCCCGTCGACCAGCTCGTCGCGACGTGGCGCGGGGACGGTCACCGCGACCACCGGATCGTGGGCGAGGTCTGCGCGGCCCTGGCCGACGAGCTCGGCTGCACCCTGCTGGAGTACCCGCTCTGGCTCTGGCACTGGGCCACCCCGGACGACCCCCGGGTGCCGTGGGACCGGCTCCGCGTGGTCGAGCTGGCGGACCGGTCCGTGGTCCGCAAGCACCGCGCCGTCGCCGCGCACGCCACGCAGGTCACGCCGCTGTCCCCGGACCCGCACGACGCACCGACGCTGCACCCCGCGTTCCTGCGGATGTTCGACCGGGACGTCGAGGTGGTCGTCGCGCAGGAACCCGCCCGGCCCACCCTGACCGGCGAGTTCTTCGACGCGACCTACGGCCGGCACGACGACCCCTGGGGGTACACGGACCGGTGGTACGAGGAGCGCAAGCGTGCGCTGACGCTGGCCGCGCTCCCGGACCGGAGGTACCGGGACGTCCTGGAGGTCGGCTGCGGGATCGGCGTGCTGACCGCGGAGCTCGCGCAGCGCGCGGACAACCTGCTCGCCGTCGACGTGTCCACGGCCGCGGTGGAGCGGGCCCGTCGTCGCCTCACCGGTCTGCCGCACGTGCGCGTCCAGGTCGCCGACGTGGCGGACGCGATTCCGGCCGGGTCGTTCGACCTCGTGGTCCTGTCGGAGGTCGGGTACTACCTCGACCGCCCGACCCTCGACCGCCTCCTCGCCGGCCTGCGCACCCGCCTCGCCCCGGGCGCCACCCTCCTGGTCTGCCACTGGCGCCACCCCGTCGAGGCGTACCCGCTGACCGGCGACGAGGTGCACCGCGTGCTGCGCCGGACCACCGACCTCACGCTCCTGGCCGAGCACCGCGAGAAGGACCTGCTGCTCGACGTCTACAGCGACGACCCGCGGTCGGTGGCGCAGCGGACAGGTCTGGCATGAGGCCGCGCATCGAGCACGTCGTGGTCGTCGTCCCGGCGCGCGACGAGGAGGTGCTGGTCGGCCGGTGCCTCGGCGCGCTGCAGGCCGCCCGGCAGGCGGCGCGTGCGGTGCTGCCCGACCTGACCGTCGACCTCGTCCTCGTGCTCGACCGGTGCACGGACGGCACCCGGTCGGTCGCGCTCGGTCACCTCGACGTGCGGATCGTGGACCTCGACGAGGGCTGCGTCGGCGCCGCACGCGGCGCTGGGGTGCGCGACGCCCTCGTCCGGTCGACCACCGACCACGGCGGGACGTGGCTGGCCAGCACCGATGCCGACTCCGTCGTCCCCGAGGGCTGGATCCTCGAGCAGGTCCGCCTGGCCGACGCGGGGGCCGACGTCGTCGTCGGCACCGTACGGCCCGACCCCGCCGACCTCACGCCGACCCAGCACGCCGCCTGGCGGGCGACCCGCGTCCCCGGCCGCCCGAACGGGCACGTGCACGGCGCGAACCTGGGCGTGCGGGCCGACGCGTACCTGCGGGCGGGCGGCTTCCCCGACCGGCCCGTGCACGAGGACGTCGACCTGGTGGCCGCCCTGGTCGCGTCGGGTGCACGCGTCGTCGCGACGGACGCCGCCGACGTGCTCACCTCCGGGCGGCTCGCCGGCCGGGCGCCCGGCGGCTACGCCGGCTACCTGCGGTCGAGGTTCGGAGCGCCCGAGGACTTCGGTGTGCCCGAGGACGAGGCCGAGTCGGCCTGAGCCAGCTCGAACAGCACCTTGCGCTGCGTCACGGACGCCTCGGTCAGGCGCACGCGCACGTCCTCGCCCAGCGGCAGGGACGCTCCCTCGATGCGACCGCGGACCGCCGGGTCGCGCAGCTGCACCACCCCGGAGTCGCGGTCCGCGCGGACGTCGACGATCGCGGCGTCGAACACCTCGCCCTCCCGCCCGGTCAGCAGCGCCGCCTCCACCAGGTCCAGGCAGCCGCGCTCGTACTCGGCGGCGTGCTTGTCGCCCGACGCCATGAGGCCCGGCAGCTCCGGCAGCGCGTCGCGCACCCAGTCCGGCACCGGCCGGCCGGCGCACAGGGCGAGGCACGTCTCGCCGACGAACCGGTCCACGAGCCGCCGCAGGGGCGCGGTCGTGTGGGCGTAGGGCGCGGCGATGGCGGCGTGCATGGTGAACGTCGGCAGCTCGCCGTCGAACGCGACGTACGCCGCGCCGCGCAGGAGCGAGGTCGCGTCGGTGAGCAGGGCCGCGTGCGCCGGGTTCGCGGCGTCGAGGTCACGGATGAGGTCGCCGGGGGTCGCGCCCTCGGGCCACGGCACCCCCAGCGCGTGCGCGGAGAGCCGGAGCCGTTCGACGTCGCGCGGGTCCGCGTCGGGGAGGGTCCGCACGATGCCGATGCGGCCGTCGAGCATGATCCGTGCGGCACACATGCCGGTGAGCAACGAGATCTGCGCGTTCCACTCCTCGACCGGGAGCGTCGCGCGGCTGCCGAGGGTCCACACGCCGTCGGCACCCTGCTCGACCACCTGCTCCGGCGTCGGCAGCGTGATCCCGCCGCGCGCCTTCTCCGCCGCCTCCCGGAGCACGCCCACCTCCCGCAGGAGCTGGAGGGTCTCGTCCGCGGTGCCGTCGTCGAGCGCGGCCTGGGCGCCCGTGTACGTCAGCTGCGCGCGGCTCTGTACAGATGCGCGGCGGACGTCGACCTCCACCGGTTCACCGTCGGCACCGAGGTCGATCGTCCACAGCAGCGCCGGCGTCACCTGGTCCGGCAGCAGGCTCGCGACGCCCTCCGACAGCAGCGGCGGGTGCAGCGGGGTCCGGCCGTCCGGCGCGTACAGGGTCTCGACGCGCTCGCGCGCCTCGTCGTCGATCGCCCCGCCCGGGGACACCCACGCGGCGACGTCGGCGATCGCGTACCGCACCCGGAACCCGTCGCCTCGCCGCTCGATGTGGACCGCCTGGTCCAGGTCCTTCGAGCCCTCGGGGTCGATGGTCACGAACGGGACGTCCGTGGCGTCGGAGCGCTCGCCGTCGGGTGCCCGGGCCGCGGCAGCCTCCGCCTCGGCGATCACGTCGGGCGGGAACTGCGCCGGCACACCCAGCTCGACACGCAGGTCGTCGAGGCCGCGCCGCACGAGCACGTCGACAGCCTCCCCCTGCGCCTCCTGCGGCGGGCGGGCGTGCAGCTGGACATGGCGTCGGGGCACGCCGAGAGCCTAGGCGGGCGCCGGAGCGAGCGCCCGCCAGAGCCCGCGCGCCGACCACGACCGGGTGACGTCCACCACCCGACGACCGCCCAGCGAGCCGAGAACGCCACGGTCTCCTAACCTGCGGGGATGCCTCAGCCCCCGGTGCGTCGCCGTGCCCTCCTGCGGGCCGTCGCGTTCGGGGCGGCAGTGTCGGTGCCCGTCGCCCTCCTCGCCTACCTCGTCCGCGCGGAGGCACCGGGGCTGTCGCGGTTCGACGAGGAGACGGTCGTCGTCGCGACCTCGTTCACCCGCGAGCACCCCGGGCTCGTCCACGCGCTCGCGGTGTGGCAGGAGCTGCTCAGGCCGATCTGGGTCAACCTGGCCGTGGGGCTGGTCTGCCTGCGGCTCTGGCGGCGGCACGGCCTGCCGACCCGCGCGCTGTGGGCGTTCCTCACGGTCATGGTCGCGTGGGCGATCCAGGCCGGCGCCAAGGGGCTCGTCCAGCGGGCGCGGCCCGTGGTGGAGGACGCTCTCGAGCACGCACCCGGGTCGAGCTTCCCCTCCGGCCACGCGATGAACACCGCCGCCGCGGCCCTGACGACCACGCTGCTCCTCTGGCCGCTGCTCGGGCCACGCGGCCGGGTCGCCGTCCCGGTCGTCGCCGGCACCGTCACGCTCGTCACCGCCGCCGACCGCGTCCTGCTCGGCGTGCACCACCCGTCCGACGTGGTCGCGGGCGTGCTGCTCGGCACCGCGATCGTCGGCGCCTCCGCGATCGGCTACCAGGGCTGGGGACCACGGCCCACGACACAAGGACCCTCATGACCCTGCTGGTCGGCGAGACGACGAGCCACGGCTCCGTCCACACGTTCGTGCACCGCTACGAGCTCGACAGGTCCGCCCCCACGTTCGGGTCGGCGTGCCGTGACCTCGCGAGGCGGGCGCTCTTCCCCGCCGCGCTCTGGTGGCTGGTCATGGTCGGCATCGGGCTCCTGATCGTCGGGCCGCTCGGTGACTTCCCAGCCGAGACCGGCGTCGACCGGTGGTTCGAGGCGCGCCGTACCGCAGGCCTCAACACCCTCACGCTGGTGCTGTCGGACTTCGGGCAGACCCAGTTCGTCATCGCCGTGTGTGTGCTCGTGGTCGCGGTGTTCTGGTGGCGGACCCGGCAGTGGTGGCTGGCTGTGGTGCCGGCGATCGCGATCGGGCTGCAGGCGGTCCTCTTCTTCACGTCGTCGCTGCTCGTCGGCCGGGAACGCCCGGACGTGGGTCTGCTGGACGACTCGCCACCGACCACGGCGTTCCCGAGCGGGCACACCAGCGCCTCGGCGGCGCTCTACGTGTCGCTCGCCCTACTGTGCCAGCGGATCACCCGGCCGTGGCTGCGGTGGGGCCTGACGGTGCTCTGCCTGCTCGTCCCCTTCGCGGTCGCGACGGCGCGCCTCTACCGCGGGATGCACCACCCGACGGACGTGCTCGTCGGCCTGGTGAACGGTGTCCTTTGCGCCGTGCTGGCGTGGGCGTACCTGCGCCGGGACGTCTAGCGCGTCGACCCATCGGCCGGACCCTCCGATACCCAGGTTCTGGGAAGACTCACCCGCTCGGCGCGTCCGCGCTCCGGCGAGCAGGCGTCCGGCGCTAGAAGCGCTCGGCTCCCGGTCCGCGCACGAGCCCCACGTCGCGCGCCTGCACCTCACGCCCGTCGTCCGTGAGGAACGCCATCCGCACCGACTGCCCGGTGGCCGCCTCGACCGGGAGCGCCGCGGGACCGAAGCCCGTGGGCCGGTGCTCGTCGCCCCAGTCGCGGATCGCGACCAGGACCGGTGCGAGATCGCGGCCCGCGTCGGTCAGCACGTACTCCTCGCGCTCGCGCTCCCCGGCCTCGCGGTAGGCGCGGCGCTCGAGGATGCCGTGCTCGACCAGGGCGTTCAGGCGGTCGGCGAGCACGTCCGGCGCTATCCCGAGACGCTCGCGGAACTCCGCGAAGCGGGTCCGACCCTTGAAGGCCTCGCGAACGATCAGCAGGGTCCACTTCTGGCCGAGGATCTCGAGGCCGCGGGCGATCGAGCAGCGGCTGTCGACGGCGGTGAGCGAGCGGGTCACGACGACGATCCTACCGTCCTGCATTGGCGAAACCTAGTCAGAGTGCTAGGTTGGCCGAACCTACTCAGTCCTCGGGAGACGACGTGCCCCAGCTCGATCGCCGCGCAGGCTTCTGGACGGCCGCTCTCGTCGCCGGCCTCGCCCTCTGGGCCAGCGGTGCCCCGACCGTCGTCTACCCGCTCTACGCCCACGAGTGGGGCCTGACGCCGGCGACGACGACCCTGATCTTCGCGGTCTACCCGCTGGTGCTCGTCCCGGTCCTCGTCCTGTTCGGCAACCTGTCCGACGTCATCGGCCGCCGCGCCACCATGCTCTACGGCCTCGCCGCGCTCGGGCTCGGGGCGCTCGCGTTCGGGCTCGCCCCGGACCTCGCCTGGGTGCTCGTCGGGCGCGCACTGATGGGCGTCGGCGTCGGCCTCTCGCTGAGCCCCGCCACGGCGGCCATGATCGAGTTCAGCAGCCCCGGTCAGCAGGCGCGGGCGAGCTCGGCCACGACCGCGGCGACGGCCACGGGCCTCGCGCTCGCCACGCTCGTGGGCGGCGCGCTCGTGCAGTACGGGCCGTGGCCCACGCACCTCACGTTCTGGGTGCTCGTCGTCGTCACCGCCGTGAGCGCCGCCCTGGTCTGGCTGCTCCCCCGGCACACGCGCGACGAGACCGCGGGCCCTTGGCGCCCGCGCAGGCCCCACGTCCCGCGCGACGCCCGCGCGCCGTTCGTCGCCGGCACGCTCGCGGTCAGCGGGGCATACGCGATGGGCGCGATCTTCCTGGCGCTCGGCGCCCAGATCGCCCGGGACCTCGTGCGCTCGGACGACGCCTTCGTCGGCGGCGCGATCATCTCCGTCTCCGCGGTCGTCATCGGCGTCGTCGCGGTGCTCGCCCGGCGGCTGGCTCCGCGCACCGCCGTGACGGTCGGGCCACCTGCCGCAGCCCTCGGACTCGCCCTGCTGATCGGCGCCGGGCTGGCCCACTCGCTGCCGCTCTTCCTCGCCTCGTCGGTCGTCGCGGGCGCGGGATACAGCCTCCTGTTCTCCGGCGGCCTCGGTCTGGTGACCGCGAGCGCGCCGGTGCACCACCGTGCTGCCGTGCTGTCCGCGGCCTACGTCGTCGCCTACGTCCTCCAGGCGGCTGCCGCGCTCGGCATCGGCGCCCTCGCGACGAGCTCGAGCCTGCTGCGCGCGCTCGAGATCGGCTCGCCCCTGGTGCTGACCCTGGGCGTCGCGGCCCTGGTGGTCGCCCGGGCCGGGCACCGTGCGCCGTCCGTGGCGTCGAACGTCGTCCGACCAACGGCTGAGCCCGTTCCGCGCTGACCAGCGTTCGCCACGGGGCGGAGGGCGTGGGATTCGAACCCACGAGAACGGGGTTGTCCCGCTCCAACGGTTTTCAAGACCGTCTCTTTCGGCCGCTCAGACAGCCCTCCCGTGCGGGACGAGCCCGCAGCGGCACGAGTCTCCCACAAGCGCTCGCGCGAACATGGTCTAGACCAGTAGGGTCGGTGAGGTCACCGTCGACCCGCCCAGGAGGCAGGCCATGCAGCGTTCCGTCGTCGTCGCACTTCCCGAGGGGCTGCACGCGCGCCCCGCCGCCCAGTTCGTCGCGGCGGCCGGCAGGCTCCCCGCGAAGGTCACCATCGCGAAGACCGGCGGGACGCCCGTCGCGACGGCGTCGATCCTCGCGATCATGACGCTGGGCGTCGGGTCCGGCGACGAGGTCGTGCTGGCCACGGCCGACGACGACGCCGACGCAGCCGCCTCGATCGACGTGCTCGAGCAGTTCCTCCAGCAGACCGCCTAGATGTACTCGGCCGTCACGTTGGTGACAGTCGGCTGATCGGTGGGAGGCCTCCGAGGGCGCTGTGGCGTCGTCGAGTGTTGTAGTGCTCGAGCCAGGGGGCAAGGGCGGCGGTACGTTCGGCGTTGCTGGTGAAGACCTGCCGGTAGGCCCACTCGGTCTGCAGGGTGCGGTTCAGGCGCTCCACCTTGCCGTTCTGCCAGGGGCAGTGCGGCCGGATGAAGACCTGCTTCGCCCCGAGGTCCGCAGCGAC
>NZ_JBFULY010000011.1:0-110601 GCF_054049655.1 Cellulomonas sp. P5_C5
GGACACGTCGGCGTCGACCGACTCGTCGGCAGGTTCGTCCTCGACCTCCGGCTCGGCGGCGGGCTCCGCGCGATCGCCCGGGATCGCGTCGTCGTCGGTGGGAGGACCATCGACGGTCGCCTCGTCGGCGCCAGCCTCGTCGGCAGCAGGCTCGGCGGGAGCGGCCTCGTCAGGAGCGGGCTCGGTCGGCTCGTCGCCACCCTGCTGCTCGTCCGTCGGCGCCTCGGGCTCGGCGACGGGCTCCGTGCCCCCGCCCCACACGGGCCAGACCGGGTCCGACGACGGACTGCTGCTCTGTGCAGGAACCGTGCCGTCGGGCCCGTCCGTGCTGCGCTGTCCGGGCTCGTCGCGCTCGGTGCCGTTAGTCATCCGCTCCCCCGCTGCTCCACACACGCACAACGCGTCCGCGCGAGTCTACGTGCCTGGGCGAACCGAATTGTCGACGCCGACGCACGGGTAGGCGTTCTCACCCGACGCGGCACGTGACGGCGCGTGGACCGCTCATGACGGGGCTCCGCGAACGGCGGCCGTGGGCGCCGGAGAGGGGTGGAGCCGGGTCAGCGGACGCGGTGCAGACGTCCGCGCAGGTGCACGAGCCCGCCCGCACCGGCCGCCCCCTGCTGCGCGACCAGGACGGAGCCGACGACGACGTCGTGGTCCCCGGCGCGGTGCACGGAGTCGGTCCGGCAGTCGAACCACGCCGCGGCACCGTCGACCCACACCGCGTCCGAGACGGGTGCCGGTCGGTGCGGGACGCGGGCGAGCTGGTCGACGGCAGGGCGGCCCGGCGAGGCCAGCCAGTCGGCGGTCGGTCCCTGGTCGTCGGCCAGGACGCTCACGGACCAGGTGTCCACCTCGTCGAGCGCGTCGCGGAACCGGGCGTCGGTGTGCACGCAGAACAGGAGCATCGGCGGTTCGAGGGAGACGGACGTGATCGCGCTGGCGGTCATGGCGTGCAGGGTGCCGCGCCACCGCAGGGTGATGACGGCGACCCCGGCCGGGAGGCGTGCGACGGCGGAGCGGAAGGTGTCCGGGTCGCTCACGGAGCGGGGTCCACGGCGTCGGGCCCGGCGGTCGGCGTGCGCGGTGCGTGCGAAGAGGTCGGTGTGCGCGGTGACCGCGGGGTGTCGTCGAACAGGCCGCGCGGCAGGACGGCGGCGACGGCGGTCACGGCGATCGAGCCGAGCACCCACACCCACCCGATCGCCTGCCCGTCGGGCGCGAGGACGTCGCCGCCCGGGCCCTGCTGGGTGAGCAGCTGGACGGTGACGAGCAGCCCGACGGCGTAGCCCGCGAGCGCGACGAACCCGGTCCAGGCGCGGACGGTGACCGCGGCGACGAACGCGAGGGTCAGGCAGATGACGACCCCCCACGGCGGGATGCTGCGGTGCAGCACGGTGCCGAGGGCGCCGACGACGACCCCGAGCAGGAGGGCCGCGACGGCCGAGCCGATCGCACCGGCGGAGAGGCGTTGCACGCGCGTCACGTTACCGGGCGGACGCCGACGGGCCAGACGATCTCGGCGGCCGAGCCGCCCGTCGCCCGCCGGTAGGTCTCCGTGGGCAGGACCGGCGCCAGGACGCGGTTGCTGAGCGCGTAGCAGGCGACGAGGCCACGGTCGTCGTCGACGGCGCGGATCGCCTGCACCTGGGTGGCGTGCGCGCGCAGAGCGTCCAGGACGCGGTCGCGCACGGGCAGGACGTCGACCTCGACCTCGATCTCGTCGTCGGGGACGGCGACGGACGGCAGCTCCGCGGCGGGGTCCGGCAGCTCGAGGTCGTCGTGCAGGGACCCGAGCGCGGCGAGAACCGCCTCCTCGCGCAGCGCCCGCAGGCCGCGCTGCAGTGCGAGGCGCCCCTGCACGGACCACAGCACCACGGGCACGGCGAACGCGGGGGACGTCTCGTCGGGCCGCGAGCCGGCGAAGTCGACCGCCCACTGCGTCACCTCGTGGGTGCGGACGTGATCGGGGTGGCCGTAGCCGCCGCCGGGCTCGTACGTGACGACCACGTCGGGGCGACGGGACCGGATCACTCGGGCGAGCCGCTCGGCGGCCTCCTCGAGACCGACGCCGACGAACGCGCCGTCGGGGACCTCGTCGGGAAGCCCGGCGCGACCGGTGCCCACCCACGCCATGCCGGAGTCCTCGAACCGCTGGTCGGTCCCGCCGGGGATCAGGTCGAGATACCCGCGGTCCCGCACGCCGAGGGCGGCGAGCGCGCGGCCCAGCTCGTGGTCGCGGTGCTCGGCGAGCGCCGGCCCGTCCCCCTCGAGGTGGGCCAGGCGCTCGCCGATGACCTCGCCGCGCTCACCGCGCGTGCAGGTCACGACCGTGACAGGACGACCGGCGGCTGCCCAGGTGGCGAGCAGCGCGCCGGTCGCGAGCGACTCGTCGTCGGGGTGCGCGTGCACCGCGACGAGGCCGCCAGACGAGCTCAACTCAGGCGCGCTTGGAACGGGCGGTGATGCGCGCACGCTCGGTCTGGTCGAGGACGACCTTGCGGATGCGCACGACGGTCGGCGTCACCTCGACGCACTCGTCCTCGCGGGCGAACTCGAGGGACTCCTCGAGCGTGAGGTTGCGCGGGGGGATGAGGTTCTCGAAGTTGTCGGCCGTCGCGGACCGCATGTTCGTGAGCTTCTTCTCCTTGGTGATGTTCACGTCCATGTCCTCGTTGCGCGAGTTCTCACCGACGATCTGGCCCTCGTAGACCTCCTGCGTCGGCTGGACGAAGAACGAGCCGCGCTCCTGCAGGTTGATCATCGCGAACGGCGTGACGGGGCCCGAACGGTCGGCGACGAGCGAACCGTTGATGCGGGTCTCGATCGGGCCGGCCCACGGCTCGTAGCCCTCGGAGATCGAGGACGCGATGCCCGTGCCGCGCGTGTCCGTGAGGAACCGCGTGCGGAAGCCGATGAGGCCACGCGCCGGGACCAGGAACTCCATGCGGACCCAGCCGGTGCCGTGGTTCGACATGGTCTCCATGCGGCCCTTGCGCTGCGCGAGCAGCTGCGTCACGGCGCCGAGGTACTCCTCGGGGACGTCGATGGTCATCCGCTCGACGGGCTCGTGCGTCTTGCCGTCGACCTTCTTGGTGACCACCTGCGGCTTGCCGACGGTCAGCTCGAAGCCCTCGCGGCGCATCTGCTCCACCAGGATGGCCAGCGCGAGCTCTCCGCGGCCCTGGACCTCCCAGGCGTCGGGGCGCTCGGTGGGCAGGACGCGGAGCGAGACGTTGCCGACGAGCTCCTTGTCCAGACGGTCCTTGACCTGGCGGGCCGTGACCTTGTGGCCCTTGCCGCCGCGGCCGGCCAGCGGGGACGTGTTGATCCCGATGGTCATGGAGATCGCGGGGTCGTCGACCGTGATGAGCGGCAGCGGACGCGGGTCGTCGGGGTCCGTGAGGGTCTCGCCGATGGTGATGTTCTCGATGCCGGCGACGGCGACGATGTCACCGGGGCCCGCCGAGTCGGTGCTGACGCGCTCGAGCGCCTTGGTCTCCAGCAGCTCGGTGATCTTCACGTTCTGCATGGTGCCGTCGGCCTTGGCCCACGCGACGGTCTGACCCTTGCGGATGGTGCCGTTGAAGACGCGCAGCAGCGCCAGGCGGCCGAGGAACGGCGACGCGTCGAGGTTGGTGACGTGCGCCTGCAGCGGCGCGCCCTCGGTGTAGGTGGGCGCGGGGATCCGCTCGAGGATGGTCTTGAACAGCGGCTCGAGGTTCTCCGCGTCCGGCAGGCCACCGTCGGCGGGCTGGTTCAGCGACGCGCGACCGGCCTTGGCGGCGGCGAACACGACGGGCACGTCGAGGATCGCGTCGAGGTCCAGGTCCGGGACGTCCTCGTGCAGGTCGGACGCCAGGCCCAGCAGCAGGTCGGTCGCCTCGTGCACGACGTCGGTGATCCGTGCGTCGGGACGGTCGGTCTTGTTCACGACGAGGATCACGGGCAGCTTGGCGACGAGCGCCTTGCGCAGCACGAAGCGCGTCTGGGGCAGCGGGCCCTCGGATGCGTCCACCAGCAGGACGACACCGTCGACCATGGACAGGCCGCGCTCGACCTCGCCGCCGAAGTCGGCGTGACCGGGGGTGTCGATGACGTTGATGGTGATGCCGCCGGGCTCGCCGATCTCCGCCGCCGCGGGACCCGTGTACCGGATCGCCGTGTTCTTGGCGAGGATCGTGATGCCCTTCTCGCGCTCCAGGTCACCCGAGTCCATCGCGCGCTCGTCGACGTGGGCGTGGGAGCCGAAGGATCCGGACTGCCACAGCATGGCGTCGACCAGCGTCGTCTTGCCGTGGTCGACGTGAGCGACGATGGCGACGTTGCGCAGGTCGTTGCGCACGCTCGTGCCTGTCGGCGCAGACGTGGGCTCAGACATGGGGGAACTCATCTCAGAAGGTGGGGAGCGCGCCGGGTCGCCGGTCGCGCCGATCGATTCTACCCGCAGACCCGTACCGAGGCGTCAGAAGGTGACCAGACCCACGTCAGCCGGTGCGCGCCCAGGCCCACCAGTCGGTCAGGTCCGCCCGACCGAGCGCCAGCGGCTCCACGTCGGGAGCCGCCGGGGTGGCCCCCGCCGTCGGTGCGGCCGACCCGCGCGTGGCGACGACGACGGGCTGCCGCACGAGCGAGAGCACCGCACCGCCGGCGTCGAGACTCTCCGCGACACCCGCCAGCCGGTCCTCGAACGCGTCCGGGTCGAGCGTCTGCGCGAGCGTCCCCGCGGCGGCGTCCGTCGCCGGGTCCGACCAGCCGGTGACGTTCGTCGCGCCCCCGGTCCGCCACCGCGACAGCACCGAGTCGACGGGCAGGTCCGACTGCGGCACTGGCACCAGTGCCGCGTCCCACGCGTCGGGCGCGCCCACGAGGTCCGGGCCGAGGCCGTCGACCGGGGTGTACGGCTCGACCTCGAACCCGACGTCGGACGCCGACTCAGTGATGAGCGCGAGCATCGCGGCACGCAACGGGTCCGTGGTGTTGACCAGCACGTGCACGGTCACCGGCTCCGTGACGTTTGCGTCGTCCAGCAGCCGCCGAGCCCCCGCGATGTCCGCCGGGCCGCTCGGTGCCACGTCACCCCCGGCGTCCGGCCCCACGGTCGGCAGCAGCGCCGTCGCGACGACCGCCTCCGGCCACAGCGGCGCGACGACCGTCGAGACGAGGGCGTCCCGGGGCACCGTCAGCAGGAACGCCTGGCGGACCGCCGCCGCGACCGCGGCGTCCCCGCCGTACGTGGCGGGGTCGAAGGCACCGGTCCCCGCCGCCTGGACCTGCAGCTGGAGCGTGCTGTCGCCGCCGGTGCGCACGTCGGCGCCGGTCACCTCGCCGAGCGCGTCGAGCACGTCCCTCGTGTCCGTCGGGGCCACCACGTCGACCGTTCCGGCAGCGAGCGCCTCGACCTGCGCCAGCGGCTCCAGGTCGCTGCGCACCACCACGCGGTCGTAGCTCGCGGCGCCGTCGCCCTGGTACTCGTCGTTGCGGACCAGCTCGACGCGCTCGCCCGGCACGATGACGTCCACCGCGTACGGACCCGTCGAGACCGCCTGGTCGACGTGCTGCGCGAGGGAGTCGGCGTCGAAGTCCGTCCGCCAGGCCGCGGAGATCGAGCTCAGTGCCGCCTTGTCCTCCCCGACGATCGCCGCCGAGACCGCGGCCGCGGCCTCCGTCGGGTCCTCGACCCCCAGCGCCACCTGTCCGACCACGTGCGCGGGGACGTTGACGTCGAGGGCCACCTGCCAGTCCGGCACGGGGGACGCGTAGACCAGGGTCAGCGTGGCTCCGGCCACGGTCGGCACCTGCTGCGCCTGCACGAGGGCCGGCGACGCCGCCGCGAACGCCACCCCGGCGTCGAGCTCGTCGTCGTTGGTGATCCCGCCCTGCGCGTCGAGCTCAGGGGTCACGTCGTCGAGCTGGCCGCTGCGCGCCGCCCACTCGAGCAGCAGGTCGGCGGGCGTCACCGGCGTCCCGTCGGACCAGGTGGCCGACGGGTCGATCGTGTACGTGACCGTCAGGGGCGCGTCGCTGACCTTCTCGACGGTGCCGAAGCCCTCGTCGAGCACCGCCGTGCCGTCCTCGTCGAGCGAGACGAACCCGGCCTGCACCAGCGACCGGACCAGCGTGCTGCCGGGTGCCCGGCCCTCGGGGGTGCCCGCGTTCAGCGACGTGAACGGCATCCCCACCGTCACGACCACCGTGCCCGTCCGGTCCGGCTGGGGCGCCTCCTGCGTGCAGCCGCCGACCGCCACGAGCGCGACCAGCGCGACGACCCCGAACCGTGAACCCTTGAGCACCGCACGCCTCCCGCAGACCGACACCGTCGAGGCGGACCACCGCACCCCGTCACCGAGGTATCGGTCGTTTCCACCCGAAGGTCAACCATGCCGGACACATCCGCCGGAACCGGCAGAAGAGAGGCGGACGCGCCGCGAGCGCCGTCCCCCGGGGGGACGGCGCTCGCTGTGCTTGTTCGGCGTGGCCGCGGCGATCAGAACCCGCGGCCGGTCATCCGCTCGTTGTCGACGTCGGTGATGTCGTGCGCGTCGATCTTCTCGGCGTCCTGGGCGTGGAGCAGCTCGTCGCGCTCGAGCTCGTCGCGCTGCGCCTCGAGGAGCGCGTCGCGCGCCTCCCGACGGGCCTGCTGCGCGGCGGGGTCCGGCACCGGCACGGCCGCGAGCAGGCGCTGCGTGTACGGGTCCTGCGGGTGGTTGACCACCTGCGAGGTCTCCCCCACCTCGACCAGCTTGCCGTTGTGCATGACCGCGATGCGGTCAGCGAGCATCTCCACGACGGCGAGGTCGTGGCTGATGAACAGGCAGGCGAAGCCGTGCTCGCGCTGCAGGTCCTGGAACAGGGCGAGCACCGTCGCCTGCACCGAGACGTCGAGCGCGGACGTCGGCTCGTCGGCCACCAGCAGGGCCGGCTCCAGCGCCAGCGACCGCGCGATGCCGACGCGCTGGCGCTGACCGCCGGACAGCTCGTGCGGGTACCGGTTGCGCATGGCGCGCGGCAGCTGGACCTGGTCCAGCAGCGTCTCGACCGCCTTCGACATCGCGGTGCCCTTGAGCCCGCGGTGCAGCAGGAGCGGCTCGGCGATGGACTCGCCGATGGGCAGGCGCGGGTTGAGCGAGGAGCCCGGGTCCTGGAAGACGATGCCGACCTTGGTCCGCAGCGGCTTGAGGTCCTTGTTCGAGGCGCCGACCATGTCCTGGCCGACGATCTTCAACGACCCGGACGTCACCGGCAGCAGCCCGACGACCGCGCGGCCGATCGTGGTCTTGCCCGACCCGGACTCGCCGACCAGCCCGACGACCTCACCGGCGCGGATGGTCAGGTCCACCCCGTCGACCGCGCGGAACGCGGGCGTGCGACGGCGGCCCGGGTACTCGATGACCATCTGCTCGGCCTCGAGGACGACCACACGCTCGTCGACGACCACGGGGGCGTCGACCGGGCTGGTCGTGGTGCCCGACCGCTCCGCCGCCAGCGCCTCGCCGCTGCGGCCGAGGTGCGGCACCGCGTCGAGCAGCTTGATCGTGTACGGGTGCTGCGGTGCGGCGAACAGCTGGCGAGCGTCACCCTGCTCGACGACCTTGCCGTCCTTCATCACGATCATCGTGTCCGCCATGTCGGCGACGACGCCCATGTCGTGGGTGATCAGCACGATGCCCGAGTCGATGCGCGAGCGCAGGTCGCGCATGAGCTTGAGGATCTCGGCCTGCACGGTGACGTCGAGGGCCGTGGTCGGCTCGTCCGCGATGAGCAGCTTCGGGTCGCACGCCAGCGCCTGCGCGATCATCGCGCGCTGCCGCTGCCCACCGGACAGCTGGTGCGGGTAGGCGTCGATGCGGGTCTCGGGGTTGGGGATCTCGACCAGGCGGAGCAGCTCGAGCGCCCGGGCGCGCGCGTCCGCCGGACCCATCTCGAAGTGCGTGCGCAGCGTCTCGACGATCTGGAAGCCGATGGTGAAGACCGGGTTCAGCGCGGTCATCGGCTCCTGGAAGATCATCGCGATCTCCTTGCCGCGGATCCGGCGCAGCTTGTGCGCCGGCATCCCGATGAGCTCGCGGTCCCCGATCACAGCCGACCCGCGGGCGCGGCCGTTCGGCGGGAGCAGCCCCATGAGGGCCATCGACGACTGCGTCTTGCCGGAGCCGGACTCGCCGACGATCGCGAGCACCTCGCCCGGACGGACGTCGTAGCTGATGCCCTCCGCAGCCGGGTACCAGGTGCCGTCCACGTAGAAGTCGACGCCGAGGTCCCGCACCTGCAGAACGGGCGTGCGGGTGTCGGTGGGCGGCGGGGCGTCCGAGATGTCGATGGCCATCAGGTTCCTTCCTGCGCACGGTGGGCACGTCCGGTCAGGACGGCCACCACCTGCGGTTCTGCGAGCATGGGCATGTGCGTCCCACTCTGGAGTTCTCGTCGAGGTACGGCCGTGCGCTGACGGTCGCCGCGGGCGTCGTCGGCCTCGTCGCCGTGGTTGCGGTGGCCCTGCAGGACGGCCTCGGAGAGGTGGTCCGGGCGCTGCCCCTGGCCGGCGCGATCGTGCTCGCCGTGTGGGCGCTGTTCTGGCGTCCGGTGGTCGTGGTGAGCGACGGCGGGGTGCTGGTCCGCAACCCGCTGCGCAGCACGCACGTCCCCTGGCCCACCTACCGCGGGCTGACCGTGCAGTGGTCCCTGGTCCTGCACACCACCGACGGCGACGTGACCGCCTGGGCGGCACCCCGGTCGAGCGGCACGGCTGCCCGGATGCATCGCTCGGCGGAGGACGTCGTCGTGGCTCCCACGAAGGACGCCCGGCTGCCCGGCACCGCCGAGGACGTCGCGGCGGCGATCGGCGACCGCCACCGCGCGCTGGCCGACGCCGGCTTCCTGCGCGACGCGGAACAGGCCCGCACCGCCGGGGGCATCCGCCCGGAGCGCCACTGGCACGTCGCGACGATCGCGGCGCTCGTGTTGCTGACCGCTGCGGCGGCGGCCGTGCTGGCCACCGCCTGAGCGGTCCGCTGGGCTGCGCACGGTCACAGCCCGTACCCACCCGTGGGGTTGTTGGTGTGGCCGAGGGACTGCGGGAGGGGCGAGAGCCCGGCCCGCGCCGTCGAGGCGTCCTGGGCCATCGCCTTGGCCATCCTGCGCTCGGACGGGATCCGCTTCTGGCGGGGGTCGAACGCGTCCCGGAGGCCGTCACCGATGAAGTTCACGCTGAGCGCGATGATCACGATGAAGATGCCGGGCCACCAGAAGAGCCAGGGACGGGTGGAGAAGGCCTGCTGGTACTGCTGGATCATCTGGCCCAGCGAGATCGTCGGCGGGTTGATGCCGAACCCGAGGTAGGACAGCGCAGTCTCGAGCAGGATCGCCGAGCTCATCAGCAGCGTGGTGCTGACGATGATCGTCCCGATCGCGTTGGGCAGGATGTGCTTGAAGATGATCCGCCCGCTGCTGGCACCGGCCACCCGCGCGGCATCGACGAACTCCCGCTCCCGCAGGGCCAGGAACTCGCCGCGCACGAGCCGGGACAGCGTGGTCCACAGGATGAGCCCGAGCGAGATCGCGAAGACGGGGGCACTGATCTGGCCCGAGAGCTTGCCGATCACGGCCCCGATGACGATCGTCGGCACGGTGATCACGAGGTCGGTGAACCGCATCAGGACCGTGTCGCGACCGCCGCGGTAGTAGCCGGCGATGGCGCCGACGAGCACGCCGATCACGCCCGCCACGATGCCGATCACGAACATGACCATGAGCGAGGTCTGCACGCCGTGCATGACCCGGGCGAAGATGTCGCGGCCCAGCTCGTCCTGACCGAACGGGTGGTCGCCCCACACCGGCGGGATCACCGACAGCGTCGGCGCCCCGCCCGGGTTCGACATCGGGTTCCCGGTCTCGTACCCGGTCCACATCCACCAGCCGGGGATGGGCCCGATGCCCACGGAGGTGATCGCCAGCAGGATGGTGCCGCCCAGGACCGCCAGGCCGACGAGCGCACCCTTGTGCCGGAAGAACCGGCGGCGGACGATCTGCCCCTGGGAGAGCCCCACGACGTCCTGGAGCTCGATCGCGTTCTCGACGGTGTCGCCCGACGACGGGGTCTCGGGGTGCGTGGAGGTGCTCATGCGTCCAACCGGATTCTCGGGTCGATCGACGCGTAGACGATGTCCGCGACGATGTTGGCGATGATGGCGAGCGTGGCCGTGATCAGCAGGTAGCCCATGACGGGCTCGATCTCGGCGTCACCGAGGGAGCGCACGAACAGCTGGCCCATGCCGGGCCGCGCGAACACCGCCTCGGTGATGACCGCTCCACCGATGAGCGTGATGATGTCGATCGGCACGATGGTCGCGAGCGGGATGAGGGTGTTGCGGAACCCGTGCCGGACCACGACGGCGCGCTCCGGCAGGCCCTTGGCCCGTGCGGTGCGGATGTAGTCCTGGCTCATCACCTCGAGCATGCTCGAGCGCGAGTACCGCGTGTACGCGGCGAACGCGATGAGCACGAGCGTCGCGGTGGGCAGCAGAAGGTGCGTGAACGAGTCCAGCACGCCGACCCAGTAGTTGCCGCCCAGTCCCGGGGTGCGGTCACCGAACGTCGGGATGGGCCGCCCGCTCAGCGCGCGGAAGTACGGCGGCCAGACCTGCATGACCTGGTCGATGAAGATCAGCCCACCGGTGATGAACGCGACCGCGGCGCCCGTGCGAGCGGAGATGCCCCAGTCCGGCCCGCCGTAGAGCCGGCCGATCAGGAACCCGACGGCCATGGCGATCAGGCCGAGCAGGAAGATGATCCAGTTGTTCGGCTCGATCGAGTCGAAGACGACCTGCATCGGCAGGTACAGCGCGAGACCGACCCCGACCGTCGTCAGCCCGGTCCACATGGCGCGCCGGTTGTGCACGCCCGCGAAGACCGCAGCGATCGCGACCGCGGAGCCGCCCGCGAGGATCAGCAGCAGGATCGGGCCGATCTGCGGACGCTCCCACCAGCCGGAGAGCTGGAGGTAGGCGAACATCGCGAACGTCGCGGCGAAGGCGACCCCGAAGACCTGCCAGCGGCGTGCGGCACGCCCGCCGACGGCGAGCGACCAGAACAGTCCCGCGATCAGGGCGATGCCCGCGATCACCGACCAGGAGATCACCGGGTCCTTGAGGAAGTCGTTGAAGCCGATCGCGGCCCACTGCTTGAGCAGGACGGCGACCCAGAACGAGGGCAGCGAGTACAGCAGGAACGACAGGAAGATGATCCCGTAGTCGAAGCCGCTGTACTGGCGCAGGGCGCTGACGATGCCGACGGTGACACCGATGACGAGGGACAGCACCGTCGCGGCGGTGACGAGCTGCAGCGTCGAGCCGATGGCGTGCGCGAGGAGGTCCTTGACCGGCTGCATCGAGCGCCATGCGATGCCGAAGTCGCCGGTGACCACGTTGCCCAGCCACTGGAAGAACCGGACCACGACGTTGGTGTCCAGGTTCAACAGCTCGATGCGGGCGGCGATGAGCTGCGCCTTGTTCGGCGCGGTGCTCTCCTGCAGGTCCTGGAGCGGATTGATCGCTGCGCTGACCAGGAGGAACATCAGGAACAGAGCCACGAAGAGCGTGGCCAGACCCGCCAGGATGCGGCGGAGGAGGAAGTTCAGCACGGGTGGGCTACCTCGCTGGGATCGGGCACCACTGGTCGGGGGGATCGTATCCCCGAGGCGACCGCGGGCCGGGGTCGAACGACCACAGGCACGTCACCGGGGCGCCGGGAATGGTGGTGCCGGCGCCCCGGTGACGTCTGACCGGGAGGTTCCTCCGCCGGGCTCGGAGCCCAGCGGAGGAACCGTGGATCACTCGGACGCAGCGGCGCCCGGCGTCCACTCCCAGAAGCCGTAGAAGATCGTCGGCGCGATCGTCAGCTTCGAGACGTTGCCGATCTTCTCCGGGTTCCAGGCGGTGACGCCCGGGAACTGGAAGATCGTCACGCTGAACGCGTCGTCGACGATCAGCGTCTCGATCTCGGCCAGGATGCGCTCCTGGTCCTCCGGCTCCGTGGCGGTCTGGAGCTCGTCGAACAACGCGTCAACCTCCGGGTTGGAGTACCCGTAGTAGTTGTTCGTCGCCGCCGTGCGGTACGTCGCGTCCGAGGCCGTGACGGCCGTGGACGTCGACTGCCAGCCGAAGAGGGCCGCGTCGTAGAAACTCGTCGCGTTCGAGAGGTCCGTGCCCCAGTCCGTCTGGACCTGGTAGGGCTGGACGTCGAAGCCGGCCTGGGCGGCCGACGCCTTGATGAGCTCGTACTCGTTCTGCCGGCGCGTGTTGGCCGGGTCGAAGAGCAGACGGACCGTCACGGCCGGCACGCCGGCCTCGGCGAGCAGAGCGGTGGCGCCGGGGATGTCCGTCGCGTACGTCTCGGCCTGGCCGTTCGCCTCGACGATGGGGTCGTACATCGGCGAGCCGGGAACCTGCGTGTACGAGTTGCGGATCTCCGCCTCGGGGTCGAGCGGCTTGATCAGGTTCTCGAGGATCTGCTCACGCGGGATGGTCTTGAGGAACGCCTGGCGAACCTTCTTGGCCTTCTCCGCGTCGCCACCGTAGGTCGCCGGGTCGAACGGGCCACCGTTGGTGAACTGCAGGTCGACGTGCTCGTACGTGCCCTCGGGCCCGCTCGAGACCTCGATGCCGTCCATGGCCTCGACGGCGGTCTTGAAGTCCGCCGTGGCCTGCGGGTTGATGAGGTCGACCTCACCGTTCTGCAGCGCCTGCGCCTGGCCCATCGGGTCGCCGTTCCAGCGGACCGTGACCTTGTTGAAGACGGCCTTGTTGTCGCCCTCGAAGTTCTCGTTGGCGGTCAGGGTGATGAACTGGTCCTGCTCGAACTCCGAGATGTTGTACGCGCCACTGGTGACGAGGAGGTCCTCGTCGGACGGCATCGACGCGTAGTTCCAGTCGGTGCTCCAGACCTTGGCGATCTTCGAGAGGTCGTCGACCGTGTTGTCCTGGATGGCGGACACGAGCGCGTCGGTCGCCTCCTCCGCGTCCTCGATGCCGAGGGCGCGCTGCGCGACGATGTGCGCCGGCAGGTTCTGGTCGATGGCCGTCTCCCAGTCCGCGAACGGCTTGGTGTAGGTCAGCGTGATCGAGTTGCCGTCGATCTCCGGCGTCTCCTCGATGAGAGCGACGGACGGGTCGGCGGCGTCGAAGTAGACACCGGCGTCCAGGGCGTCCTGGTTCGAGATGTTGCCCTCTTCGTCGTACTCGGCCTCGACGTTGTTGAACTTGCCGCTCTGCGCGGCCCACTCCAGGAGGAGGTCGGCCGGTCCGGCCGGCGTGCCATCGGACCACTTCGCGGTGTCGGCGTACGTGTACTTGACCTGCAGCGGGTCGTCGGAGATCTTCTCGTAGCTGCCGAACGAGGTGTTCTGGACGAGGCTCAGGTCGGGGTCGTAGTAGTTGAACTCCGAGTTGAGCATGTACAGGATGATGTTGTTCGCCGTCGCGTTGCCGGTGATGCTCGTGCCGTTGGCCGAGTAGAACGGCTGGTTCCAGGCGATGTTGATCGCCGTCTCGGTGTTGATGCCAGCGTCGTCGGTCTCGTCGTCACTGCTACCGGTACCGGAGCAGGCCGCGAGGGCGAGCACGCTCGTCGCGGCGACCGCAGCGAACGCGGCCTTGCGTGTGATCCTCAATTTTCCTCCCGAGAAGGGTGGTGGGCTCTGAGGTGCTGGGCGACCAGCACGCGGTCCAGAGGTCCGCCGGGGTGTGGCGACACGGTAGTCAAGGGAATAGTGGACAAAACGGACAGTTCACAGAGCGCAACCCGATTGTTACGCGATTGATACTGAGCGGTACGTCTCACCATCTGGAACCCGTCGCCCGGCGCACCCGATGCCTTCCCGCTGCCTTGCGTGCGGCGCGCCTGCGACAGCACCATCAGACACCATCCGGGGAACTCCTGCTATAGCAACGCCGCGGACAAGCGGACATACCGCCCCACCTGCGGTTTTCTCCGACGACGCCGGTCCGCGTCGGCGACACTGGCCCGATGGGCTTCACCGCAATCGTCCGCCGGGTCGGACGCACCCGTGGCTTCGCCCGGATCGGCCGGGCGACCTCCCGGATCGACCGCTGGCTGCACCGCGCGAGCCGCGGCCGGCTCAGCGTCCTGGGCAGGCCGACGCTCCCCCACCTCGTCCTCACGACGACCGGCCGGACCTCCGGTGAGCCACGCGAGGCCGTCCTGCTGTACGCGGTCGACGGCGACGGCTGGGTGCTCATCGGGTCCAACTGGGGGCAGGAGCGCCACCCGGCGTGGTCGGGGAACCTCCTCGCGGACCCGCACGCCAGCGTCACCATCGCGGGCCGCACCACCCCGGTCGTCGCGACGCTCGCCGACGCGGACGAACGCGCCCGTCTGCTCGGCGCGCTGCTCGCCGTGTGGCCCGCGTACGCGGACTACGCCGACCGCACCGACCGCGAGCTGCGGGTGTTCCGGCTGGCCCCCGCATGAGCACGGCGCTCGTCCTGCCGACCCTCGACGGGGACGCGGTCCGCCTGCGCGCCTTCTCCCCCGCCGACCTCCCGCTCGTCCGCGAGGCGACGGTCGACCCGCTGATCCCTCTCATCTCGTCCGTGCCGGCGCACGGCGACGACGACGCGTGCCTCTCCTTCATCGCGCGGCAGGGCGACCGCCTCGCGGCCGGCACCGGCTACGCGTTCGCGGTCGCGGAGCGGTCGACCGACATCGCCGTCGGGCACGTCTACGTCGGGCTGCGTGACGTCGACCTCGGCCGCGCGGCCGTGGGGTACTGGATCGCCCGCTCGCGACGCGGTCGCGGGCTCGCCGGGGACGCCCTGCGCACGGTGGCGCGGTGGGCGGTCACCGTGCGCGGCGTCGACCGGCTCGAGCTCTACGTCGAGCCCTGGAACGTGGCCTCCGCGCGCACCGCGACGAGCGCGGGCTTCGTGCGCGAGGGGCTCCTGCGGTCGTGGCAGAAGGTCGGCGACGAGCGCCGGGACATGGACATGTACTCGCTCCTGCGGCCTCAGGCCTGACGGGCCCGGCGCCGGTACGCGCGGGCCTTCATCACGTCGCCGCACTCGTTCATCGAGCACCAGCGGCCGGACCGGTTGCGTGAGCTGTCGTAGTAGACCCACTGGCAGTCGGGGTTCGCGCACGCCTTGAGGCGCGGCCACTCCCCCGCCGCGTGGGCGCCGTGCACGTCGGCGAGCAGCCCGGTGACCCCGTCGTCGGGACCGGCGGCCCTGAGCGTCGCCGCCCCGCCCCCGAACGCGACCACCAGCGGGCGGGCGGCCGCGAGCACGTCGAGCTCGGCGGCGTCGCCGGACTCGAGATACCGACGCAGGACGTCGCGGAACGTCACGAGGCCGTCGGGCCCACCCGCCAGGCGGTCGACGCCGTGGAAGCGGTCGTCGGTGTTGAGGAGCGCGCGGACACGCTCGAGCGCTCCCGGCGCGACGCCCGGCTCGCTCCCGAGCTCGACCCACCGCAGCAGCTGGTCCGGCACAGCACCTCCCTTGACGTCGTCAGCGCCTCGCCACCATAGTCATCACCAGCGTACTGGTTTTACTGGTGACGCACCGGAGTCCCGACCACGAGAGCGAGCCGCACGATGACCACCACCACGAGCACCGAGACGCTCGGCTGCGACACCTCCGACATGCTCACCATCCACGCGCTGTTCCGCCGCGCGTTCACCGACGCCCCGGTCCTGGTCCGCGGGGTCGCCGACGGAGACACCGCCCGGATGCTGCCCGTCGCCGACCACGTCCGGGAGGTGGCCGCGGCCCTGCACCACCACCACGAGGGCGAGGACCTGCTGCTCTGGGACACCCTCGAGCAGCGCGCGCCCGCCTGCGCGCTGCACGTCGGCCTGATGCGCTCCCAGCACGCCGCCACGGCCGAGCAGCTGGAGCGTCTCGGCGGCCTCATGGACGCGTGGGAGGAGCACGCCGGCGCCGACGAGCGCGACGCCGTCGCCGCGCTGCTCGACGAGGTGCGGGACACCCTCCTGGCGCACCTCGGCCAGGAGGAGACGCAGATCCTCCCGACGGCGTCGACGGTGATGTCGCAGCGGGAGTGGAGCCTGCTGCACGAGCACGGCATGGCCTCGATCCCGAAGGAGCGGATGCTCCTGCAGCTCGGCTGGATCCTCGAGGTCGTGCCCGCCGACGAGCGCGCCGGCTGGCTGCGCACCAACCTGCCGGTGCCGGCCCGCGTGCTGTGGCGGCTGGTCGGCCGGCGGCAGTTCGCCGCGCACCGCGCGCGGGTCTACGGCTGACGGCGGGCGACGAACACCAGCTCCTTGCCCGGACGGTCCGGTGCCTCGCGCACGTCGACCACGTCGAAGCCCGCCGCCTCCAGGGTCCGCCCGACGGTGGCCCGGTCTCGGAACCGCAGCGTCGAGTCCGAGGTCAGCACCGCCCCGTCCGACCCGAACACCCACGTCGCGCGGAACGTCACCAGGTCACCGGCGACCTCCGTCACGTCGACCCACGTCTCGACCGACCCGACCCCGTCGACCTCCGTGACCTGGTGCGTCGCCTCGCGCGTCCACTCCCGCCACGCCTCGCGCTCCGGACGACGCGTCTCGAGCACCAGGTGACCGCCCTCGACCAGGGCGGCGTGCAGGGCGTCGAGCGTCGCCACCCACTCCTCGTCGGCGACGAACACCTGCGCGACGTTCCCGGTCATCGTCGCGACGTCGACCCGCACGTCCCCCAGGCTCGTCGCGTCACCGTGCACCCACCGGACCGCGTCCGACCCGGGCTTGCCCCGCGCCGCGTCGAGCGACGCCTCCGCGGGGTCCACGCCGACCACGTCGATCCCCCGCGCCGCCAGCAGGAGCGCGAACGTCCCCGTCCCGCAGCCGACGTCCAGGACGCTGCGGGCCCCGAGCTCGTCGACGATCGCCGCGTACACGTCGAGGTCGCCGCGGTCCGGGTCGAGCGGGTCGTAGAGCTGTGCGAGGCGCGGGACCTCGAATCCGTCGTCTGCCATGCGCGGGACGCTAGGTCCGACGCGGGCACGCCGTCTCCGTCTTTACGGTCCCCCGCGCCAGTGGTCGATGCGCCGGTGGTCCGGGACGAACCCGTGGTCCACGCCCCACAGGACCGCCTTCGTGCGGCTCTCCACCCCGATCTTGCGGTAGACCGAGCGGATGTAGGACTTCACCGTGTTCGGGCTGAGGTAGGTGTGCGCGGCCACCTCGGCGTTGCTCAGGCCCTGCGTGATCAGGGCGAGGATCTCCGACTCACGGTCCGTCAGACCCTCGTCGCGCCCCGGCCAGTCCAGGCCGTTGGCCGGGCGTGCGCGGCCGGGGACCTCGCTGACGACGACCTCGCCGGCGTGGACGGCCTCGAGGGCCGCGACGAGCTCACGCGCCGGCAGCGCCTTGGACAGGTACCCGCGCACGCCCTGCTCGCGGGCTGCGGCGACGAGGTCGGGATGGAAGTTCCACGTGAAGACCACCACCCGGCGAGCGCGGGGGTTGCGCAGCAGGACGCCGATCTCCTGCTGGTCGGACTCGGGCTGCGCGAACGCGTCGTAGAGCACGATGTCGACGGTGTCGCTGAGCGGGCTGTTGGTGTCCATCTCGGCCACCACGACGCGGTCCCCGTACTGGTCGAGGATCTTCGCGACGCCCATCACCACGACGTCGTAGTCGTCGACCAGGGCGACGGTGATGGGTGCAGGCATGCTGCGACCGTAGACCCCCCTAGGGGTGTACTGCACCCGCCCTAGGGGTGGTGTTCTGGGAGTGACACAACCGTTCGCAGAGAGGCACCACCATGCTGGGACTCATCGTCACCATCATCATCGTCGGGCTCGTCGCCGGGCTGCTCGCGCGCCTGATCGTGCCGGGCAAGCAGGACCTGTCGATCGCCATGACGATCGTCATCGGGATCATCGGCTCGTTCGTCGGCGGCTTCCTCGGCTACCTGTTCTTCCGCGACGACGCCTCCGACGGCTTCCTCCAGCCGTCCGGGATCATCGGGTCGATCATCGGCGCGATCATCGTGCTGCTGATCTGGATCCGCGTCGGCGGTCGCCGCTCCGTCACCCGCTGACCCATGCCCGGCCGGTCCCGACCGGGACCGGCCGGCGCAGACCCTGGTGCAGACTGCGCAGGGTGAGCGACGACGCCGACCACCGGACCGCTGCTGCCGTCGGGCGGACGGTCCAGTCCCGCATCTACCGCGCGGGGGTGTTCGGCCGCAGGCCCGTCGTCCCGGTCGAGCCCGAGGCGCTCGAGACCGCGGCGCGTGCCCGGATGAGCGACGTGGCCTGGGCCTACGTCGCGGGCGGCGCAGGCCGGCAGCGCACCGTGCAGGCCAACCGTGACGCCTTCGACCGGCACCGGATCGTGCCGCGGATGCTCGTCGACGTCGAGCACCGAGACACGTCGGTGGAGCTGTTCGGTCGCCGGCTGCCCGCCCCGCTCCTGTTCGCGCCCATCGGCGTGCTCGAGCTGGCGCACCGCGACGCCGACCACGCCGTCGCCCGCGCAGCGCGGGCGCTGGACCTGCCGATGGTGATCTCGTCGCAGGCCTCCGTCCCGATGGAGGACGTC
The DNA here is from genome assembly GCF_054049655.1 of Cellulomonas sp. P5_C5. Taxonomy (NCBI): domain Bacteria; kingdom Bacillati; phylum Actinomycetota; class Actinomycetes; order Micrococcales; family Cellulomonadaceae; genus Cellulomonas; species Cellulomonas sp. P5_C5. The sequence continues at coordinate 18,569 of NZ_JBFULY010000011.1, forward strand.
GCCCGGACGCTCGGGGGCGCACCGCGCTGGTTCCAGCTCTACTGGAGCAAGGACGACGACGTCGTCGACTCCTTCGTGTCGCGCGCGGAGGCGATCGGCAGCGACGCGCTCGTCGTCACGCTCGACACGCACGTGCTCGGCTGGCGCACCCGCGACCTGGACCTCGCCTACCTGCCGTTCGCGCGCGCCGAGGGCATCGCCCAGTACACGAGCGACCCGGCCTTCCGTCGGCTGGTCGAGGCGCGGGTCCCGAACGACGAGCCGACTCCCCGCCCGACCCCCGCAGCCGTGCGCGCGCTGCACTCGATGGCACGCCACTACCCCGGCCGGACGCGCGACAACCTCCGCTCGCCGCTCCCCCGGTCCGCCGTCGAGACGTTCCTCGACGTCTTCTCCCGCTCGTCCCTCACGTGGTCCGACCTGGCACGGCTGCGCGAGCGGACGTCCCTGCCGATCGTGCTCAAGGGCATCCAGCACCCGGGCGACGCCGCCCTCGCCCTCGAGCACGGCGTCGACGGGATCGTCGTGTCCAACCACGGTGGGCGGCAGATCGATGGCGCGATCGGCTCGCTCGACGCCCTCCCCGCGGTGGTCGAGGTGGTCGGCGACAAGGTCCCCGTGCTCTTCGACAGCGGCATCCGCAGCGGCGCCGACGTCGTCACGGCGCTCGCTCTCGGGGCGACGGCAGTGCTCGTCGGACGGCCGTGGGTCTACGGTCTGGCGCTCGCCGGCGCGGAAGGTGCGCGCGCCGTGATGCAGCACGTCTGGGCCGAGCTCGACCTGACGATGGCGCTGTCGGGCGTGCGGTCCGTCGACGAGCTCGGACCAGACCTGCTCGCTCCGGCCTGAGCCCGGACTCAGGCGGTGCCGCGGATCGCCTGCACGATCGACAGCACGACGACCACGGCAGCGACGAGCCCGAACGCCGACATGCCGATGATCCAGACCCGGAACTGCGGCCACATCGGCACGCGCGACTCGAGCCTGCCCCGCAGGACGATCTTGTCCCGGGCCGCGCGGAACGACTCCCCGTGGACAGAGGCCCCGAACCTGGCCTTCTCGTACTCCTCGAGCCAGTGCGCATCGGCGATCTCCGCCTGCCGGTGGCGCGCCATCAGCGTGATGGACAGGACGGTCACGACGAACGAGAGGAGCCCGGAGTCGACCCTCGCGAGCGACGTCGTGTCCCGGCCGAGCACGATCGCGAAGAGGAACGCCTGCGCCGTCAGGCTCAGCAACGGCACCTGCCACACGAGGTTGTCCCACTGCATCCGCCGCTGAGCCACGACCTGGTACTGGGCGTCCGTGTCCATGCGCGCGACGGTAGCGCTCCTCGCGGGTGCGTGGGTTGTTCGCTCGATGGGGGCGTCGAGCGGTCAGCCGCTCCGGTGAGCCTTGACTGCGGCGAGCTTCGCGATGAGGTCGTCCAGAGCCTCGTCGCTCAGGGTGTTCGCGGCCTGCTCCAGCAGCGGAGCGAGGGACGCGGCCAGTGCTGCCTCGTCGACGTCGACAGTCGTGGGGGGCATGTTCAGCAGGAAGGTCTTGATGTCGGCCAGCTCCTGGAGCGCTGCGACGTCGCCCGTCGTGCGCTGGACCAGCGTCGACCAGGTGGCGGCCGGCACTGCCTCGACCACGCGGACGAGATGGCCGAAAGCCTCCGGGACGCCCGTGGTGCTTGCTCGGATGGTTCGTGCGACCCCGAGGACTGTCTCGGCTGCCTCCATACCCTGGGCGCCACCGGCGCCCAGCGCGGCATGCACATCAAGGAGCAGCCGTTCCTGTTCAGGGGTCATGTCGTCCTCCTCCTCCGTGGCGAGCGGGTCCAGGTCAGCGACGAAGACCCAGTGGTGTGGTTCCTCGACGGACATTCCCTCGTCGTTCGACCAGCCGTGCGCGGGTGCGTGCTCGGTCATCCACCTGTGGCCCGGGCCGCCGTCTCCCCCGAGGTTCTGGAAGTCGACCGCGTTGCCGAAGCCGTGGTTCGACTCGCCGGGGACCGCCGCCGCGGCCTGGCCGGGTCTCCGGAAGTGCGGGACGTCGCCGAAGACGCGGCGATCCACCCTGCCGGGCTTGAACTCGCAGAACGCCGTCTGGTAGCGGTCCGTGAAGAGCGAGACCTGCTGCGACAGTGGCCGGTACGCCTCGATCGCGGCCTCGGTCCCGGTGAGCGGCTGCCCGTCGGCGGCAGCCTCTCTGAGGAGCTGCTCGAACGAGGCCGCTGCGGCAGGGAGCAACGAGCCCGGGGTCGAGAGAGCCCGGAGCTGGTCCTCTGGGATCGCCCCGTTGTCCACCATGGGTCAGCCTGCTGACCTCGCGGAGAACCACGGGGTGTCTGAACTGTCCACCGAAAGCACCCGTCGCCAATCGGAGCCGACGGTCGAATTCTACGACCGAGCGGGGGAATTTGACCCGGGCCGCCCTGGGCGGATCGCCGCTACACGTTGAAGCGGAACTCCACCACGTCGCGTCGCCGATCAACATCGCAGTCCGCCCTAGCGAGGTACCACCAATCTCCATCGTCGGCCTGCCACGTCTGGCTTTACGTCACTGCACGGAAGGCTGGGTCGCCGCGCGGCCGACGGGTGCCAGTCGGCTTCGCAGCCCCTACAAGACGACCTCGCGCATCAAGGGCACGAGGTCAGCAGCAGGTAGCGAACGACGGTGCGTGATGCCGCCTGCTATCGACGAAAAGCGCAAGATCTGAACTCAAACGCATGGAGCGGCCGACCAACGGCAGCTCCGAGAAGTCTTACATCCAGTCAGGCCCCGTCGTGCCCCAGAGATGACAAGGGCGTCTAGACCGCGATTCACCCCCTCGGCCTCGAGGCGAAAATGTACCCTTTCCGCATGATGGAGGACTTCATCGGCCTCCCGACCGATGAACTTCTCAAGCGGTTCGGGGCTGGCCAGCACAAGCCGGGATCCGGGAGTGCCGCAGCACTCGGCGGCCTCCTGTCGGCTGCCCTCATTCATACCGTCATGGCGCTCACTGCGGGGCATGAAGGCTACGACGACACGAACCTAACCGCAGCCTTGGAAGAGCGCGTCTACGAGATAGAGGCCCAGCTTCGCGTTGACTTCCAGGAAGATTCGTTCCAGTTCGACAAGGTCATCCGCGCCCGCCAAGCGCGTGACGCGGCCAGGTCGGCCGGTGACGAAAGGCTTGCCGACAAGAAGACGCGCGAAGCGCTCAACCTTCAGCGCACATGTACCGACGTCCCTCTGCGAATGGCGAAAATGTGTGTAGAGCTCGCGGAAACCGCTCTGCTCGTGTTCGATTTCGGATTCAAGTCGGCTCGGGGTGACTCCGTCGTCGCAATCAGCGTCGCGGTCGCGGCAGCCACGGGGTGCGTTGGAATCGTCTACCTGAACATCAAGGACTTCAGGCGCCCTAGCGATTGGTCCCGGACAACGATGTCAGCGACAGCCGAGGTCGAGGCGCAGATCGAGGCACTCCAGACCGAGCTGGCTCGACGCAACGCCACTCTCCGGAACGCAGTCCCTGTCGACGGTTAGCCCGAGACGGTCACACATTGAACCGGAACTCGACCACGTCGCCGTCCGCCATGACGTAGTCCTTGCCCTCGATGCGGGCCTTGCCGGCGGCGCGGGCGGCGGCGACGGAGCCGGCGGCGACGAGGTCGTCGAACGAGATGACCTCCGCCTTGATGAAGCCCTTCTGGAAGTCGGTGTGGATCACGCCGGCGGCCTGCGGGGCGGTCCAGCCCCGGTGGATCGTCCAGGCGCGAGACTCCTTGGGGCCGGCGGTCAGGTACGACTGCAGGCCGAGCGTGTGGAAGCCGACGCGGGCCAGCTGGTCGAGACCGGCCTCCTCCTGGCCGTTGTCGGCGAGCATCTCGCGGGCCTCGTCGGGCTCCAGCTCGACCAGCTCGGACTCGAACTTGGCGTCGAGGAAGATGGCGTCGGCGGGGGCGACGAGCGCGCGGAGCTCGTCCTGCATCGCGGTGTCGGCCAGGCCGGCGTCGTCGGTGTTGAAGACGTAGATGAACGGCTTGCTCGTCATGAGCTGGAGCTCGTCGAGGTGCTCGATCTTCTTGCCGCTCTGCGCGAGCGTCTGGCCGGTCTCGAGGATCGCGAACGCCTCCTGCGCCGCGGCGAGCAGGCCGGCGTCCGCCTTCTTCGCACGGACCTCCTTCTCGAGGCGCGGGATCGCCTTCTCGAGGGTCTGCAGGTCCGCGAGGATCAGCTCGGTGGCGATGATCTCGATGTCGTCCTTCGGGTTGACGGCGCCGGACACGTGCACGACGTCCGGGTCGGCGAACGCGCGGGTGACCTGGCAGATCGCGTCGGCCTCGCGGATGTTGGCGAGGAACTTGTTGCCCAGGCCCTCGCCCTCGCTGGCGCCCTTGACGATGCCCGCGATGTCGACGAACGACACGGTCGCGGGCAGGATCCGCTCGGAACCGAAGAGCTCCGCGAGCGTCTCCAGCCGGGGGTCCGGCAGCGGGACGACGCCGACGTTGGGCTCGATCGTCGCGAACGGGTAGTTCGCCGCGAGGACCTGCGCGCGCGTCAGCGCGTTGAAGAGGGTGGACTTGCCGACGTTGGGCAGGCCGACGATGCCGATGGTGAGTGCCACGTCGGGGAAGTCTACGGGGGCCGCCCGTCAGGCGAACGCCACGATCTTGCTCAGCAGGCTCGGTCCGGTGCGGTCGAGCGTCCGACCGCCGATGCGCACGCCGATCGTCAGCAGCGCCGAGCCGAGCACCAGGCCGACGGCGAGCGTCGCCCAGCCGAGCGCGACCGACCCGCCGCGCACGGCGACCAGCGCCAGGATCATCTCCGGCAGGCACAGGACCATGACGGCGAGCCAGCCGACCAGCTGGGACACGACCGACGCCGTCGACGCGCCCTGCTTCGTCTGGAACGGGCTCTCGCCCGGGAGCTGGACCGGGTAGACGACGAGCGCGGACAGGACGCTGGAGCCGCCGAGCGACGTGAGCAGCACCCCGAACGACAGCCCGAGCAGCGCGGGGATGGTCTGCGGCTGGTCGGTGAGGAGCGCGGAACCCACCGCGAGGAGGGCGACGGCGGGCACCGCGATCGCCCCCGCCGCGATGACCCGACCCAGCCGGTCCGCTGTCCCGTGCAGCGGTGCGGCGACGTGCGTCCAGAACGCCGTCCCGTCGTAGGCGACGTCGGCGGAGATCCCCCAGCCCATCAGGTAGGCGGCGATGGGACCGATGAACAGGACCAGCCCACCGCCCGGACTGGCGATGTACAGGACGACGGCCAGGACTGGTACGACGGCCACGGCGAGCGCGTACCGGGGGTCGCGGGCCCAGTACGTGAGGCAGCGCGCGGTGACGGCGCCCAGCGGGGTGGCGGGCAGGCGGTCGAACCAGCCGAGGCCACGGCCCTTGGACGAGACCTTCTGGTGCGCCGGGTTGACCAGCGCGTGCGCGAGCGCGCGGTCCCACACGACCGCGACGACGGCCAGCGTGGCCACGGCGATCCCGAAGCGCGCCGCCGCCAGGCCCCACTGCCCCTCGGCGACCGCGGCGGGGGCCGCCCAGGACGCGCCGAACGGGGTCCACGACAGGACGTCCGCCACCTGCTCGAGCACGTCGGCGGTGATGGTCGAGCCCGAGGTCAGCCGGCCCAGGAGCGGCCCAGCGACGATGATGGGCAGCACGGCGACGGCAGCCATCACCTCCCGGAAGCGGCGGCCCGTGACCAGGGTGGCCGCGGCGGAGGTCGTGGCCCGCGCACCGATCACGCAGGTGGCCACCGCGAGGACCGAGCACACGAGCCCGACGACGAGGGCCTCCGGGGTCCGCCACCACACGCCCGCCATCGCGAGCGCCGCACCGACCGTGACCGCGCCGGGCACCCCGATGACCCCCGCGATCGCCAGACCCGTGAGCAAGGACCGCCGCGGGATGGCGAACGTGACGAACCGCGCGGGGTCGATGGTCGAGTCCAGGCCGAACGCGATGAGCGGCACCACCCACCAGCCGAGGACCAGCACAGAACCGGCGAGCACCGTGACGAGGCCACGGATGTCGGGCTCCTGCACGCTGAGCACGCCCATCGACACCACGACGACGACCAGGGCACCCAGCCCGTACAGCGCGGCCACCACGAGCCCGACCACCTGCCACGCGCTGCGCCGCAGCGCGTTGCGCAGCAGGGTCAGCTTCAGGCGGACGAGGTGCGCAACCACGCCAGCCCCTCCCCGCTCACACGGCCACCGACCAGGTCGACGAACCGGTCCTCGAGGCTGCCGTCTCCGCGGACCTCGTCGATCGTCCCCGCCGCCAGCACGTGCCCTGCGGCGATCACCGCGACGTGGTCGCACATGCGCTGGACCAGGTCCATGACGTGCGACGACACGATCACCGTGCCGCCCGAGCTGACGTACGAGCGCAGGATGTCGCGGATGTTCGCCGCGGACACCGGGTCGACCGCCTCGAACGGCTCGTCCAGCACCAGCAGCCGGGGCGCGTGCACCAGGGCGCACGCCAGTGCGACCTTCTTGGTCATGCCCGCGGAGTACTCGACGACCAGCTTCGTCGCGTCGGCCGTCAGGTCCAGCGCGGCCAGCAGGTCGGTGGCGCGGGCGGCGACCGTCTCGCGGTCGAGGCCCTGGAGCAGGCCCGCGTAGGTGATGAGCTGCTGGCCCGTCAGGCGGTCGAAGAGCCGGACGCCGTCGGGCAGCACGCCGAGCATGCCCTTGACCTCGATCGGGGACGCCCACAGGTCGTGGCCGTGCACGAGCACGGTGCCGAAGTCGGGCTGCAGCAGACCCGTCGCCATCGAGAGCGTGGTGGTCTTGCCGGCGCCGTTGGGGCCGACGAGGCCGTAGAACGAGCCGGCCGGGACAGTGAGGTCGATGCCGGAGACGGCGATCTTGTCCCCGAACTTGCGCCACAGTCCGCGCAGCTCGAGAGCGGGTGCGTTCGACATCGGACCACCGTAGGCGGCGCGGACCTCCGGTGCCTCCTCCTGCGGTGGGATGTCACCGGGATGCCGCGAGATGCCGCAGGCAGGTCGGTGGCGTGGGATGCCGCGGCATGTCGGTGGCTGCTGGGAGCCTGCACGCATGGACACAGGACTGCTGCTGGGACTGGCGATCGGCGTCGTCGTCGGCGCGCTCGCCGGCTGGATGCTCGCATCGTCCCGGCTGCGTGCCGCGGACCTCGAGGCGGCGCGGTCGCGGGCGCTGCTGGAGGCGGAGCGGCACGGCGCGCAGGCCCGGCTCGAGGACTCCGACCGGCTGGCGGACCAGTTCCGGGCCCTGGCGGCCGACGCGCTGGCGACGAGCACCGACCAGTTCCTCGCGCTCGCGCACCAGCGGTTCGCCGCCGACCACCAGACGCAGGTCGGCGAGCTCACGCAGCGCGAGCAGGCCGTGCGCGCGATGGTCGAGCCGCTGTCCCGCACGCTCGACCAGGTGCGCGTCGAGCTCTCCACCGCCGAGCAGGCCCGGGCCGCCGGTCAGGCCGCCCTCGGCGAGCAGGTCCGTGCGATGCACCTGGCGTCCGAGCACCTGCGGGGTGAGACCGCCCAGCTGGTCACGGCCCTGCGCTCGTCGCAGGTGCGGGGCAAGTGGGGCGAGGTCCAGCTCAAGCGGGTCGTCGAGGCCGCAGGCATGCTCGCCCACGTCGACTTCGTCGAGCAGGACCAGGTGCGCACCGACGACGGGCTGCTGCGGCCGGACATGGTCGTCCGGCTCGCGGGCGGCAAGAACGTCGTCGTGGACGCCAAGGTCGCGTTCCTCGGGTTCCTCGACGCCGCGCAGGCCACCGACGAGCGCGTCCGCACCGAGCGGCTCGCGGCGCACGCCCGGCACGTCCGCGCACACGTCGACGACCTGGCGGGCAAGCGCTACTGGGACCAGTTCGCCCCGGCGCCGGAGTTCGTCGTGATGTTCGTGCCGGCCGAGTCGTTCCTGCACGCAGCCGCCGAGCAGGACCCGCTGCTCATCGAGTACGCGTTCGAGCGCAATGTCGTCATCGCGACCCCGACCACCCTGCTGGCCCTCCTGCGCACCGTGTCGTACGCGTGGCGGCAGGACGCGCTGGCCAGCAACGCGCAAGCCGTCCTGTCGCTGGGCAAGGAGCTGCACGGCCGGCTCGCGACCATGGGCTCGCACCTGGCCAAGCTGGGCCGCGCCATCGACTCCGCGGCCGGCGCGTACAACCAGACGGTGTCGTCGCTCGAGACCCGGGTCCTGGTCAGCGCCCGCCGGTTCGCCGACCTGCACGTGGTCGACGGGGGCCTGGAGACGCCCGCCCCTGTGAACCCGCAGCTGTCCGCGGTCAGCGCGCCCGAGCTGGTGGCGTCGGCGGAGGAGCTGATCGTCATGTTCGACGGCCGCGCCGACCGCGACGACCGCGCCCTGCGGGACGAGCGCGCAGCACAACCCCCGGACGCGTCGACGGCCTGACACCCGGCGCACCGCGCATCGAACCCGACATGGGTGGTGTTCACGCGCGTCGCGACGCCTGCGTCAGCGGCAGGCTGCGGTCCGTCAGGCGGGCTGGACGTCCAGCGACGTGCGGCCCTCGCGGCGCGGCACGGCCGGGGCCTTGCCGGCGGCCTTGAGGTCGGCGCGCAGCTCGCGGGGCAGGGAGAACATGAGGTCCTCGGTCGCGGTGCGGACCTCCTGGACGTCACCGAAGCCGTGCTCGGCGAGCAGGGCGAGGACGTCCTTGACCAGGATCTCCGGCACGGAGGCCCCCGAGGTGACGCCGACCGTCGTGACGCCGTCGAGCCACGCGAGGTCGATCTCCGACGCCTGGTCGACGCGGTACGACGTCCGAGCACCGGCGTCCAGGGCGACCTCGACCAGCCGGACGGAGTTGGACGAGTTCGCCGAGCCGACCGTGATGACCAGGTCGCACTCCGGCGCGAGCTTCTTGACCGCCACCTGACGGTTCTGCGTGGCGTAGCAGATGTCGTCGCTGGGCGGGTCCTGCAGGTTGGGGAAGCGCTCGCGCAGCCGACGGACCGTGTCCATGGTCTCGTCGACCGAGAGCGTCGTCTGCGAGATCCAGATGAGACGGTCCGGGTCCCGGACCACCACGTCGGCGACGGCGTCCGGGGAGTTCACCACCTGGATGTGGTCGGGCGCCTCGCCGTACGTGCCCTCGACCTCCTCGTGACCGTCGTGGCCGATGAGGAGGATGTCGTAGTCCTCGGACGCGAACCGCACCGCTTCCTTGTGGACCTTGGTGACCAGCGGGCAGGTGGCGTCGATCGTGTGCAGGTTCCGTGCGGCCGCCTGCGCGTGCACCGCCGGGGAGACCCCGTGGGCGGAGAAGACGACGTGCGCGCCCTCCGGCACCTCGTCGGTCTCGTTCACGAACACGGCACCGCGGGTGGCCAGCGTCTCGACGACGTACCGGTTGTGCACGATCTCCTTGCGCACGTACACGGGGGCGCCGTAGTGCTCGAGCGCCTTCTCGACGGCGATGACCGCGCGGTCGACGCCGGCGCAGTAGCCGCGGGGGGCGGCCAGCAGGACGCGCTTGGCCCCTGTGTTCTGGCCGGTGGCCGGGCCTGAGGCGGAGACGGTCGGGGAAGTCACGGCACGAGTCTAGATCGGCGGGCCGCGTCGGCCCTGCTCGGAGGCGCCCTCCGGGTGTGACCTGCACCCGACCCGCACGGCCCCGTCACATGCGGGACGGGCGGCGATGTCGGCGCGATGAGGCAGGCTGAGCGCGTGAGCACCGGCCCCCTGAGCACCCCCGCGACCGCCGGGCCTCCCCCGCTGCGCGCGGCGGACACCACCCCCGACCGCCCCTGGCCGGTGCGGCACCTGGCACCGAAGATCGCCGACTACATCGCGAAGATGCCCCCGGTCTGGGTCGAGGGGCAGGTGCTGAACCTCAAGAGGTGGAACAGCCTCTACTTCCTCACGCTGCGGGACACGGACCTCGACATGTCCCTGTCGGTCACCGCCCCGGCCTTCGCCATCGACAAGCTGGCGGACAAGCTGGCGGACGGTGCGCACCTCGTGGTCCACGCCCGGCCGCAGTTCCACGCCAAGAAGGGCACCCTGACGTTCGCCGCCGACGACGTGCGGCTGGTCGGGCTGGGCGAGCTGCTCGCGCGGATCGAGCACCTCAAGGGCGTGCTCGGCGCCGAGGGGCTCTTCGAGCCGTCGCGCAAGCGCGCACTGCCGTTCCTGCCCGCGGTGGTCGGGCTGATCGTCGCGCAGCAGGGCGACGCCGAGCACGACGTCGTGTCCAACGCGCGCGCCCGGTGGTCAGCCGTGCAGTTCGAGATCCGCCGGGTGACCGTGCAGGGGCCGCGGGCGGTGCCCGAGGTCAGCGCGGCGATCGCGGAGCTGGACCGGGACCCGCGCGTCGACGTGATCGTGGTCGCCCGCGGTGGCGGGTCGTTCGAGGACCTCCTGCCGTTCAGCAACGAGTCCCTCGTCCGCGCGGCCGCGGCCTGCCGGACGCCCCTGGTCAGCGCGATTGGGCACCACCTGGACACCCCGCTGCTGGACCTCGTCGCGGACTTCCGAGCCTCGACGCCCACCGACGCGGCGAAGCGGATCGTGCCGGACGTGAGCGAGGAGCGGGCGCGGCTCACCCAGGCCCGCCTGCGCACCCGCGCCGCGCTCACGATGCGGCTCACCCGGGAGCAGAGCGGGCTCGACCACTGGCGCAGCCGGCCGGTGCTGGCCAACCCCACGACGCTCGTCGACGTCCACGAGCACCGCGTCACAGCCCTGCGGGAGAGCGCACGACGGTCGCTGCACACCGCGCTCGTGCACGGTCACGCGGAGGTTGCCGGGCTCTCGGCGCAGGTCAGGGCCCTGTCTCCGGCCGCGACGCTCGACCGCGGGTACGCCGTGGTGCAGAAGTCCGACGGGCACGTGGTGCGCGACCCGGAGGACGTCGCGCCGGACGAGTCGCTGCGCATCCGGGTCGCCCGCGGTCAGCTGACGGCTCGGGTGACCAGGGACTGAGGACTCGCTGCCCAGCCTTGTCGCCCGCGATCGGCTCAGGTGACCGCGGGACCCGACGCCGCGACGGGCGGCTCGTGGTCCTCGACCTCGACACCCTGACGACGTCGCGGGCACGAGGCGGGACGGTCCGGTCGCGTCTCGCCAGGCGGCTCCCGTCGACGGTGCTGTGGGCGCGTCCTGGTTGACTGTCCCCGTGCCGAAGCCGTCCCCGTCCTCCGCGTCCCCGCCCGCCGACCCGAACGCCGACGTGGCCGCTCTCGGCTACGAGGAGGCGCGCGACGAGCTGGTCGCGGTCGTGGCCCGGCTGGAGGCCGGTGCGGCGACTCTCGAGGAGTCGCTCGCGCTCTGGGAACGCGGCGAGGCGCTGGCGACGCGGTGCCAGGAGTGGCTGGACGGAGCACGCGAGCGGCTCACCGCCGTGCGGGACAGCGCGGTGCGGCCGGCGAGCACGAACGACAGCACCGACGACGAGGAGACGCGATGACCACGCCGACAGCAGACCGGGCCCTCGTCATCGGCGAGGCGCTCATCGACGTGGTCGCACGTCCCGACGGCGGTCGCGCTCAGCACCCCGGTGGCAGCCCGGCCAACGTCGCCCTCGGGCTCGGCCGCCTCGGTCGGCGGGTGGACCTGCTGACGTGGCTCGGCCATGACGCGGACGGCGACCTGGTGCGCCGCCACCTGCGCGGGTCCGGGGTGAACGTCCTGCACGGCAACCGATCGGCACTGCGCACCCCCGTGGCCACCGCGCACCTCGACGCCGAGGGGACCGCCTCGTACGAGTTCGACCTCGAGTGGGACCTGCCCGAGACCTGGGACGAGGACGCCGGCAACCCGCTCGTGGTCCACACCGGCTCGATCGCGACCGTGCTGCAGCCCGGCGGCGCGGCCGTCGCCTCGATCGTCGCTCGCCGTCGCGCGACGTCGACGATCACCTACGACCCCAACCTGCGGCCCGTGCTCATGGGCTCGCCCGCGCACGCGCTGCCGGTCGTCGACGCGCTGGTGCGCCTGGCCGACGTCGTCAAGGTCAGCGACGAGGACCTGGCCTGGCTGCACCCGGGCGTCGCGCCGGCGGAGATCGCGGAGGAGTGGAGCCGCTCCGGGCCGTCGCTCGTCGTGGTCACGCACGGGGGCGAGGGCGCGTTCGCCAGCACGTCCGCCGGGGCGCGCATCTCGGTCGCGGCCCCGAAGGTGCGGGTGGCGGACACCGTCGGCGCCGGGGACTCGTTCATGGGCGGGCTGATCGACGGGCTCTGGTCGGCGGGGCTGCTCGGGGCGGACCGTCGCCAGGCGCTGGCAGACGTCGACGCCGCGACGGTCGAGGGCGTGCTGGAGCGGTGCGCGCGCATCGCTGCGATCACCGTGTCGCGCGCGGGCGCCAACCCACCCCGCTCGGCCGAGCTCGTCTGAGCGAAGCGAGCGGACGTCAGGCGCTGGCCTTCTCGCGCGCCTGCGCCCGCTCGAGCGACGCCTTGCGGTCGGCCTCGTTCTCCTGGTCGATCGTCTTCGCCGCCTCGGCGTCCCAGGTGAGGTTCTCGCCGGTCTCCGGGTCGAACACCATCATGCGGGCGGGGTCGAACCAGAGGTTGGCGTCGTCGCCGTCGCGGATCTTCGTCTCGGACCCGAGCGTGACGATGAGCTGGGTGCGCAGGCCCTCGCCGTCGAGGTCACGGTCGAGCTCCTCGAGAGTCTGGGCGACGTTCGGGTTGGTCTCGAACGGGATGTAGGCGTAGAGCTCCGAGCCGAGCCACTCGCTGACGTCGACGGGCGCCGTGAACGTGACGCCCTCGGACACCTTGGACTCCTCCAGCAGGTTGACGTCCTCGAAGTGCTCCGGGCGGATGCCGACGATGACGAGCTTCTTGCCGCCGAGCTTCGACGCGAGGTCGGTCGAGATGGGCACGTCGGCGAACGGCAGCTTCATGGTCGAGCCGTTGACCTCGCCCGGCAGGAAGTTCATCGGTGGGGAGCCGATGAAGCCGGCGACGAAGAGGTTGACGGGCTGCTCGTAGAGGCCGCGCGGGCTGGCCACCTGCTGGAGCTCGCCCTTGCGGAGCACCGCGACGCGGTCGCCCAGGGTCATGGCCTCGGTCTGGTCGTGCGTGACGTACACGGTCGTGGTGCCGAGGCGGCGCTGCATGCGGGCGATCTCGGTGCGCATCTGGCCGCGCAGCTTGGCGTCGAGGTTGGACAGGGGCTCGTCGAACAGGAACGCCTCCGCGTCGCGCACGATCGCACGGCCCATCGCGACACGTTGCCGCTGGCCGCCCGACAGGTTGGCGGGCTTGCGGTCGAGGTGGTCCTGCAGCTCGAGGGTCTTGGCGGCGTGCTCGACCTTCTCCCGGATCTGCGCCTCGGTGAACTGCCCCTTCTGGAGCCGCAGCGGGAAGGCGATGTTCTCGAAGACGGTCAGGTGCGGGTAGAGCGCGTAGTTCTGGAACACCATGGCGAGCTTGCGGTCGCGCGGCGCCTTGTCGTTGACGCGCGTCCCGCCGATGGTCAGCTCACCGGCGGTGATGTCCTCGAGGCCGACGATCATGCGCAGCAGCGTCGACTTCCCGCAGCCGGACGGGCCGACGAGGATGACGAACTCGCCGTCGGCGATGTCCAGACTGACGCCCTTCACGGCGAGGAAGCCGTCGCCGTACTGCTTGACGATGTCCTTGAGGGTGATGGCGGCCATCGGATCTCCTTCGTGGGACGGGCTGCGTGGGACTGGGCCCCTGACAAGTCAGCCCTTGACGGCGCCCTGGGTCAGGCCGGACACGATCTGGCGTTGGAAGAGCAGGACGAGGACGACCACCGGGATGGTCACGATGATGGCGGCGGCGGAGATCGACCCCGTCGGCTCCTCGAACTGCGAGGCACCGGTGAAGAACGCCAGGGCCGCGGGCACGGGACGGGCCCGGTCGGTCGACGTGAGCGAGATGCCGTAGACGAAGTCGTTCCAGGCGATGAAGAACGCGATCAGCGCGGTGGTGAACACGCCGGGTGCGGCCAGCGGCACGATCGCCTTGCGGAAGGCCTGCCACGTGGTCGCGCCGTCGACCTGGGCGGCCTGCTCGAGCTCCCACGGGATCTGGCGGAAGAACGCCGCGAGCGTCCAGATGGAGATCGGGAGCGTGAGCGACAGGTACGGGATGATCAGCCCGAGCCACGTGTCGTAGAGACCGATGTTGCGCCACAGGTTGAACAGCGGCGTGACGATCGAGATGACGGGGAAGATCGAGACCCCGAGGGCCGTCAGGAGGACGAGCCGCTTGCCGGGGAAGTCGAGCCGGGCGATCGCGTACGCCGCGAGCGTGGCCAGGACGACCGCGATGGCCGTGGCGATCAGGCAGATGCCGATCGAGTTGCGCAGCGAGGACAGGAACAACGTCTGCGCGGACCCGCCCGGCGCCAGGATCTCCTCGTAGTTCACGGTCGACCAGGTCTTCGGCCAGAACAGCCCGAGGTTGAGCTGGGACGGCAGCTTGAACGACGTCGCGAAGATCGAGACGATCGGGAACAGGGCGTACGCCAGGACGAAGACCGTGATGAGTGCCCAGGCGACCTTGGCGCGACCCGACAGCTGCTTCATCAGCTCGCTCCCCTCGCGCCGCCGGCGAGATCGACCTTGAAGAGCTTCACCGCGACCCAGCAGATCCCGATCACGCACAGGAAGAGGAGCACGGAGATCGCGGAGCCGAGCCCGATCTCGAGCCGTCCGATCGACGTCCGGTAGGCGAGGAGCGACAGCACCTCGGTGCCGTTGGCCCCGTTGGTCATGATGAACACGTTGTCGAAGATGCGGAACGCGTCGAGGGCCCGGAACAGCACCGCCACCATGATCGCGGCCTTCATGTTCGGCAGGACCACTCGTGTCAGCCGCTGCCACCAGGTCGCGCCGTCGACCTCCGCGGCCTCCTCCAGCTCGGTCGGCACCTGCGAGAGGCCGGCCAGCAGGAGGAGCGAGATGAACGGCGTGGTCTTCCAGATCTCCGACATGATGATGACGAAGAGGCTCGTGCCCTGCTGGGCGAACCAGTTGAGGTCCTCGCTGATCCCGGGAACCCAGGCGAACCAGTGGTTGATGTACCCCGAGTTGATGTCGAACGCGTAGAACCACGCGAAGGCCGAGACCACGGTGATGATCCCGTACGGCACCAGGATCGCCGTCCGGAGCAGGCCGCGGAGCTGGGTGATGGCGCGGTGCATGACCAGCGCGAGCGCGAACCCGAGGAGCAGCTCGACCACCACGGTCACCACGGTGATGAAGACCGTGACGCCGAGCGCCTGCCAGAACAGGGTGTCGGTCAGCACGACGGCGTAGTTGCTGAGACCGGCCCAGCTCTTGTCGTCCGGGGCGGTGAGCCGGAAGTGGAAGAGCGAGTCGTAGAACGCCTGCAGGATCGGGTACAGCGTGACGGCGAGCATCACGACGAACGCCGGCCCGGCGAGCAGCCAGCCGAGGCGGGCCTCGGACTTCGCGCGGTCGCTGCGGCCGGCCTTGGCTGCGGCGTCGCGCAGGTCCGGCTTGTCGGCGACGGCGGTCATAGCAGCTGCTCCCCTCGAAGCACGGCGGTGATCAGGTCGCTCGACTCGGCCGGGGTGACCTCCGGGGACACCGCGCTCGGCGGGTGCCAGGTCTGCTGCAGGCCGGTCGACACCTCGTTGTAGTACGGCGTCTGTGGCCGGGGCACGGCGAGCTCGAGCGACTCCCGGATGACGTCCGCCATCGGGAACGCCTCGACGACGGCGGGGTCGTCGAAGGCCTCGGTGTTCGACGGCGGGTTGCCGTTCGTCGCGAAGTACTGCGCCTGGTGCTCGGGAGTGACGATGCACTCCGCCGCCTGGTAGGAGAGGTCGACGTAGTTGCTGAAGGCCCCGATGCCGAGGTTGATGCCGCCGTAGGGCGGGGCGGTCGGCTGGTCCGCGGTCACCTGCGGGTACAGCGCCCAGCCGATGTCGTCCAGGAGCGACTGCTCGAACGTGCCGTCCTCGACGCCCGCCTTCGTGGCGGACCAGACGAACGGCCAGTTGACCATGAAGGAGCCCTTGTCGCCCTGGAAGATGGCGAGCGACGCCCCCTCGTCCTCCGTCGGCAGGGCGGGACCTCCGAGGTTCTCCTTGCCGATCGTGCCGATGATCGTCGCGGCCGCCTCACCCGCCGGGCTCTCCAGCCCGAGAGTGACCTCGTCGGCCGGAGCCTCGGGGTTCTCGATGATCTTCCCGCCGGCCGACGCGATGAGCGCGTTGATCCACACGGTCAGCGACTCGGCCTTGGTGCCCTGGACGGCGAGGTACTTGTCCTGCTCCTTGGACGCGGTCATGATCTGGTCCCACGTCACCGGCGCCGCGGCGGGGTCGAGGCCCGCGGCCTTCGCGACGGACTTGCGGTACCAGAGCAGCTGCGTGTTCGCCCAGAACGGGACGGTGACCAGCTTGTCGTCCCACGTCGCCCCCGCCAGGGCGCCCGCCACGACGTTCTGCGTCACCCGCTCCGCGACGTCGTCGGGCACGGGGGCCAGGAAGCCGGGCTCGGCCATCTCCGGGATGAACGGCGGGTCGAGGCTCATGATGTCGATCGACGAGTCCTTGGCGGCCAGCCGTCGGGCCAGCTGCTCGCGCTGGGCGCTGGCGTCGCGCGGCAGGACGGAGGTCTCGATGATGTACTCCCCGTCCGCGGCCTCCGTGCACTGCTTGGCGATCTCGGCCTGGCCGCCGTCGTCCGGGTTGATGTACCAGGTGAGGACGGGGGTCCCGGACCCCGATCCTGCGCAGGCTGCCAACGGAGCGACGAGCCCCACCCCCAGCAGGAGGGCGAGCGCCCGTGTGCGTCGTCGCACGGAGCACCTCCGAACCGAGGCGTCGACGCCTCACGCTCTAGGGCTACACCCGTTCGGCCTGTGCGCGCCACCGGTGGCGAGCTTTCTCGCACGCTGAACGGTTCTCCCCAACCGCCTCACGACCTGCGACGATGACGCCGTGCCCCGCCCCACCACACCCGCTGAAGCCTGGTCCGCGCTGCGCGAGGGGAACGAGCGGTTCGTCCGCGGCGAGATGATCCACCCGTCGCAAGGGGTCGACCACCGCTCCGAGCTCAGCGTCGCCCAGTACCCGTTCGCCGTGATCTTCGGGTGCTCGGACTCCCGGGTCGCCGCCGAGATCATCTTCGACCAGGGCCTCGGTGACGTGTTCGTGGTCCGCACCGCCGGCCACGTCCTCGACACCACGGTCATCGGGTCGATCGAGTACGGCGTCGACATCCTCGGTGCGTCCCTGGTGGTCGTCCTCGGTCACGACAGCTGCGGTGCCGTCGCCGCGGCGACGACCGCGCTGACCACGGGCGAGCTGCCGACCGGCTTCGTGCGCGCGATCGTCGACCGGGTCATCCCGAGCATCGTCAACCTCGCGGGCGGCGGTCTGGGCGCCCTGGAGACGATCGACCCGGCCGCCCTGGGCCACGAGCACGTCCGGCACACGGTGCAGATGCTCCAGGGGTACTCACGGTCGCTCGCGGAGGCCGTCACCGAGGGGCGGGTCGCGATCGTCGGGCTTGAGTACACGCTGGCCGACGGGACCGTGCACCTGACGGAGTCGCTGGGGGACGTCGAGTCCTGACGCGTGCGGCAGGATGGCTCGCATGACTTCTGAGTTCCGCATCGAGCACGACACGATGGGTGAGGTGCGCGTCCCCGTCGACGCCCTCTACCGCGCACAGACCCAGCGGGCGGTCGAGAACTTCCCGATCTCCGGCAGCCGCCTCGAGCGCAGCCACATCGAGGCGCTCGCCCGCATCAAGAAGGCCGCGGCCCGCGCGAACGCCGAGCTGGGCGTGCTGGAGCAGGACGTCGCGGACGCCATCGTCGCCGCCGCCGACGACGTCGCGAGCGGGGCGCACGACGGCGACTTCCCGATCGACGTCTACCAGACCGGCTCGGGCACCAGCTCGAACATGAACACCAACGAGGTGCTCGCGACGCTGGCGACGCGACGCCTCGGGCGCGACGTGCACCCCAACGACCACGTGAACGCGTCCCAGTCGTCGAACGACGTGTTCCCGACGTCGGTGCACGTGGCCGCGACGGCGGGCGTCGTCCGCGACCTGATCCCGGCGCTGGCCCACCTGGCCGGGTCGCTGGAGGCGAAGGCCGCCGAGTGGTCGACCGTCGTGAAGTCCGGCCGCACGCACCTCATGGACGCCACCCCCGTGACGCTGGGCCAGGAGTTCGGCGGGTACGCGGCGGCGGTCCGGTACGGCATCGAGCGGCTCGAGGCCGCGCTCCCCCGCGCCGCCGAGGTCCCGCTGGGTGGCACCGCGGTCGGCACCGGCATCAACACCCCGGCGGGCTTCCCGCAGCGCGTGATCGCGCTGCTCCGCGAGGACACCGGCCTGCCGCTGACGGAGGCCCGCGACCACTTCGAGGCGCAGAGCTCCCGCGACGGGCTGGTCGAGCTGTCGGGCGCGCTGCGCACGATCGCGGTCAGCCTCACCAAGATCTGCAACGACCTGCGCTGGATGGGCTCCGGCCCGAACACCGGCCTCGGCGAGATCGCGATCCCCGACCTGCAGCCCGGCTCGTCGATCATGCCCGGCAAGGTCAACCCGGTCATCCCCGAGGCCGTGCTCATGGTCGCCGCGCGGGTCGTCGGCAACGACGCCACCGTCGCGTGGGCCGGCGCGAGCGGGTCGTTCGAGCTCAACGTGCAGATCCCCGTGATCGCGGCCGGCGTGCTGGAGTCGGTCCGCCTGCTGGCCAACGCCTCGCGGCTGCTCGCGGACAAGACCGTGGTCGGGCTCGTCGCCAACGTCGAGCGCGCCCGTGCCCTGGCGGAGTCGTCGCCGTCGATCGTCACGCCGCTGAACCGCGTGATCGGGTACGAGGCGGCGGCCAAGATCGCCAAGCACGCCGTCAAGCACGGCATCACCGTGCGGGCCGCCGTGGTCGACCTCGGCTTCGTGGAGCGCGGCGAGGTCACCGAGGAGCAGCTGGACAGCGCGCTCGACGTGCTGAGCATGACGAGGCCGCCGCAGGCCTGAGCCGACGACGAAGGCCCCGGGGTTCTCCCCGGGGCCTTCGTCGTACCGTCAGACCTCGGCGGTGACCTTCGCGGCTGCCACCGGCGCGTGGTGCACCGGGCGGCCGCCCTTCATCGCGAGGCTGGCGACGAGCCCCAGCAGCAGCACCGCGACCGTGAGCAGCATCGTCTGCGTCACGGCGGTGGCGAAGCCGGAGTGCACCGCCTGCTGCGCGACCTGACCGATCTGCGCGGCGACGTCCGCCGGCACCGACGACGGCAGCTGCGGGGCCGCTCCGCTGGCGAAGTTCCCGGACGCGAACCCGTCGACGAACGACTGCCGGAACTGCTCCGGCACCTGGTCAGCGGCAGCCTCGGCGGCGGCCGGGATGGTGACCGCGAGGCGCGAGGTGAGCATCGCGACGATCGCCGCGGAGCCGATGACGCCGCCGATCTGCCGGGTCGTGTTGAACGCCCCGGCGCCCGCACCGGCGGTGCGGCCGTCGAGACCGGAGGTGGCCAGGTTGGCGAGCGGCGAGAAGAGCGCGCCGGTGCCGATGCCGAACAGGGCCATCGGCAGGACCAGGTGCCAGACCGGTGCGTCGGGCTGGATCGCGAGCGCGAGCCACGTGATGGCGACCGAGAGGATGGCGAACCCGCTGGCGACGACCCACTTGCCGGCGACCTTGTCCGACAGCCGGCCGGCGAACGGCGCGACGACGCCGGACAGCAGCGAGCCGGGCAGCCCGACGAGCGCGGCGTTCAGCGGGCTCAGGCCGAGGACCTCCTGCAGGAACAGCGTGAACGGGAAGAAGATGCCGATCATCGCGAAGGTCACGGCGCCGCCGGCGACGTTGGACAGCGAGAAGTTGCGGCTGTGGAACAGGGTCAGCGGCAGCAGCGCGTCGCTGCCGCGGTGGCGCTGCCAGAGCACGAAGCCGATGAGCACGAGCACGCCGGCGCCGATGACGCCCCACACTGTGATCGGTCCGGTGATGGTGCCCCAGTCGTAGGTCGCACCCTCCTGGAGGCCGAACACGACGAGGAACATGCCGACGACCGACAGCAGGACGCCGAGGCCGTCGAAGGAGCGGTTGGCCGTGGGGAGCGTGGGGAGCGTCCGCAGCGCGAGCACGAGGGCGACGACGCCGACGGGGATGTTGACGTAGAAGATCCACTCCCAGCCGACCGTCTGGACCAGCAGACCGCCGAGCACCGGGCCGGTGATGGTCGCGATGCCGGCGACGGCACCCCACAGGCCCATTGCGGCGCCACGCTTCTGCGGCGGGAACACCCGGGTGATCATCGACATGGTCTGCGGGGTCATCAGCGCGGCACCGACGCCCTGGAGCGCACGGGCGGCGATGAGCATCTCGATCGACCCCGACAGGCCGCAGAGCAGCGACGTGATGGTGAAGATGACGAGCCCGAGGACGAAGACGGGCCGCGGCCCGAACCGGTCGCCCAGGCGGCCGGTGACCAGCAGCAGCGTGGCGAACGTCAGCAGGTAGGCGCTGTTGACCCAGCCGACCGCCGTCAGGTCGGCGTCGAACGCCGAGACCAGCGACGGGATGGCGATGTTCACGATCGTGGTGTCCACCATGATCATGAAGAAACCCAGACAGAGGGCGGGCAGGATGCTCCACGGACTGCGTCCGTGCAGGTCGACGAGCGCGCGAGGCTGCTCAGAGCTCATGAGTTGTCCTTCGGGTGTGGATCGAGGGGGCGCAGCGCGCGCTGGGCGCGTTTCGCGTCGTGGAACGAGTCGGGGATCGGGCTGGTCCAGTCGAGGGCGCCGGACTGCAGCTCGGTGATCGTGCGGTCGAGCCAGTCGCTCTCGGCGCGCAGGGTGGCCAGGTCGTGCTCGACGTCGAGGAGGTACCGCCGGGGCAGGCCGAGCCGGCTGAGGGAGTCGTAGGACTCCGCGAGCCGGGCCCGGTGGGCGTCCTTGCGGTCCCGTCTCCGGACCAGCTGCGCGAGGACCTCGTCGGCGGGCAGCTCGTTGGCCTCGGCCAGACCGACCGAGAAGAGCGGGTAGGCCGGGTGCTCGTCGCCCAGCAGGCTGGTGAGCCGGGTGGCGAACTCGGCACGGCCGGCGCCGGTGATCCGGTACGTGGTGCGCTCGGGGCGCTTGCCGGTGCGGTCGGTGCCGACGACCTCCACCAGGCCGTCCCGCTCGAGCCGCTCGACACCGTGGTAGACCGCGCCGGGGTTGACGCGGACGATCCGGGTGTCGCCGCGCTCCACGAGGGTCTGGTGGAGCTGGTAGGGGTGCATCGGCTGCTCGTGCAGGAGCCCGAGCACGAGCACCGCGACCGCCGACAGCTCGGCCATGCGTTCACCTCCGGGTCAATTATTCCGGTTGGAATATACCCGACGGAGCGTCCGCTGTCGCGCTCGTTCGTATCGGTTCGATCACAACTGCGGGATCGCTCCCACACCCCGTTGCGACTCCTTTACGATCGCCGGACCGCGCAGTGACGTCCCCCTTCCGCTGCGCCCCGGGACGAGGAGGTCGGATGGGCTGGAGCCTGCGCGTCCTGCGCCACCGCGCGGCCGCCCAACGGACCCTCCTGGCGACCGTGGTCGCGGTCGCCCTCGTCGGCGCGTCCCTGCTCGGCACCTTCGCCCTCCTGCTGTTCTCCAGCGAGAACCGCGCGCTGGACACCGCGCTGAACCGGGCGCCGGCCACGGCCACGGACATCGACGTGATCCTCAGCCTCGACCGCGACGGCCCGCAGGCCGCGATCGGGTCCGGGGAGGCGTTCCTCGACGAGCTGCTCGGTGACGTCCCGGCGACGCGGACGGAGTGGCTCACGTCGCCGATGTACAAGCTCCTCGGCGGGCCCGAGACGGTGCCGCCCATGGCCTACCTGGCCAGCAGCCCCGAGGTCCCGGAGCACGTCACGCTGGTGTCCGGCGCCTGGCCCACGACGGCGGCCGACGCCGAGGGCCGTGTCCAGGCGGTCGTCCCCCAGGTCGCCGCCGACAGGTACGGCTGGACGGTCGGCACGGTCCTCCCCGTGCTGAACACGACCTCGCAGGACCAGAGCGAGGTCGTCGTCACCGGCATCCACACCCTGGGCAAGCCGCGCAGCCTGTGGACCCGCGACCTGCTGGTGGGCGCCCAGCACGACCCGCGGTACCCGGTGCCGGGAAGCTTCGGCTTCATCGCCACCGACGCCTGGGGCCCGTTCTTCGTCACGCCGGACGCGCTGACGGCACCGGCCTCGGTCGCCACAGCCAGGCTCGTGGCGTCCCCGCGACTGGCGGACAGTGCCCCCGGCGCCGTCGACAGCCTGCGCACCCGCCTCGACGACGCGCAGGCCACGCTCGTCTCCAGCACCGACGGCAACGTGCTCACCGCCCAGTTCCGTTCGCAGATCGCCACCACGATCGACGCGGCACAGAACAACCTCGCGGTGACCCGGGTCAGCCTGGTCATCGTCGGCCTCATGCTCGTCGTGCTCGCGGTCACGGTGCTGCTGCTGGCGGCGCGCCTGCTCGCCGACCGCCGGGCCCCGGAACAGACGCTCATGTCGTCCCGTGGGGCGTCGGGGCGCCAGCTCCTGGCGCTCGCCTCCCTGGAGGCGGCCGCCGTCGCGCTCATCACGACGCTGGTGTCGCCATGGCTGGCCGGGCTGCTGTTCCAGGCCATCACCGCCGTCGGCCCCCTCGCGGAGGCCGGTCTGCACCACGACCCGGGCCGCCCACCGTCGCTGTGGATCACCTGCGCCGTCTCGTCGTTCGTGCTGGCCGGAGTGCTCCTCGGACCGCTCCTGCGACGCCGGGGCAGCGTCGTGGACGCCGAGCAGCAGCTCGTGCGCCAGGACCGTCGCGGCGGGCTCGCGCGCTCCGGGGCCGACCTCGCGCTGCTCGTGCTCGCCGGGCTCGCGGTGTGGCAGCTCCGTTCCTACCGGTCGCCCGTCGCCGCGTCCGGACCGGCACAGATCGACCCCGTGCTCGTCCTCGCGCCCGCCCTCCTGCTGCTCGCCGGCGCCGTCCTGGCGCTGCGCCTGCTGCCCCTGGTCGCGCGGGCCGGCGAGCGGATGGCAGCCCGCAGCCGCTCGCTCGTCTCCCCGCTCGCCGCGTGGGAGGTCGGCCGGCGGCCCGGTCGCGCCGCCGGTGCGGTGCTCCTGCTCACGCTCGCGCTGGCGGTCGGGACGTTCTCCCAGTCGTTCCTCAGCACGTGGCGCACGTCCCAGGTCGACCAGGTGGACCTGGCGGTCGGGACCGACGTCCGCCTGGACCGGATGGACGGCTCCGGCATCGCCCAGGCGAGCGCGGTCGACGCCCTGCCCGGCGCGCAGGCCGTCAGCCCTGTCACGTTCCGGTCGGTGCCCCTCGGGCAGCCCTCCGACCTGCCGGGCGAGAGCACCGGCCGGACGGTCAGCCTCCTCGCGCTGGACACCACCCAGGCGGACGAGCTGCTCCGCGGCCGGATCGTGCCGCCCTGGAGCACCATCGCCGCACCCCTGCGCCCCACCGAGCCCGCAGCCGGTATCGCGCTGCCCGGCTCACCCAGCAGCCTCGTGGTCGACGTCGACGGGGATCTGTCCGGCGACCGCGACGGGCTCCTGCTGGTCAGCCTGGTCGTCGAGGACCCGCACGGCACCCGCACCCCCCTGGAGCTGCCCCCGATCCCCCTGCTCGAGCCGGCGGACGACATCGTCGCCGAGCTGCCGGCCACCACGACGGGGCTGCAGCTGGTCGGGGTCGTCGCGCAGGTCCTCCCCCTTCCCGACGCCTCCCCGGAGTCGTTCGTCGGACCGGGCTCGAACGTCCAGCTCGACGTGCGCGTGTCGGACCTGCGCGCGGTCGAACGACGCGCAGGTGCCACGGAGGACACCGTCACCCCCGTGGACCTCACGTCGGCGACCTGGACGGTGCAGGGCGCTCTGCAGCTCGGCGGCGGCCGGCCGCTGCTGGCGGGTCGGACCGAGGACGGGGCCCTGCGCGTCACGGGCGGGATCGACCCGGTGGAAGTCCTGTTCGGCGTCGCCGGGTTCGCCGCAGCGACGTTCCCGGTGCCCGACGCCATCCCGGCCGTCGTCAGCGACACGGTCGCCGTCGGGCTCGGTGTCGCCGTCGGCGACCTGCTCGACCTCGACCTGGACGGGACGCGGGTGCACATCGTCGTCGACCGGGTCGTCGCCTACCTGCCCGGGATCCCGACCGGTGCAGCCGTGCTGGTCGACCGCGACCTGCTGACGCGCGCCGCCCTGCTCGGCTCGGTGACGAGCCCCCTGCTCGACGAGTGGTGGCTGCAGGTACCCGACGCGAGCGCCCCCGCCCTGGTCGAGGAGGTCCGCCAGGAGGACCTCGGCACGGCGGTCGCCCGGGTGACCGCCCGCGAGGTGGCCACCGACGGCCCGCTGCGCGTCGGCGTGCAGGCGGCGCTCTGGATCGTGACCGTGGCGGCCGTGGCCCTCGCGGTCGCCGGGTTCGCCATGAGCGCGACCGTCGCCGTGCGCACCCGACGGCTCGAGCTGGCGCGGCTCCAGGCCCTCGGTACCCCGCGCTCCGGCCTCGTCCGGTCCGTCCTGGTCGAGCACGGGATCCTCGGCGTCCTGGCCCTGGTGGCCGGGCTCGTCCTCGGCGCCGTGCTGGGTCAGGTGGTCGCACCGCTGGTCACGGTCTCCGCCGAGGGTGGCCGGCCCATTCCCGCCGTGGTCGTGCAGTGGCCGTGGCCCACGCAGGTGGCGCTGGTCGCCGTGCTCGTGGTGCTGGTCGGCGGTGCCGTCGCACTGACCACCAACTCGCTGCTGCGCCGCGCGTCCGGGGAGCTCCTGCGGCTGGGGGACGAGCGATGACCATGACGACGCTGCGTGCCCGGACCGCGACGGGCTGGCGGACGACCACCGGCGACGCCGGCCTCGTGGCACGCCGACGGAGCCGCCAGGACGCCGGGCTCCTGGCGCTCGCCGCCGTCGTGCTGGCCGTCACCGTGCTCATCGCGCTGGCCGTCCCCCGGATCGTCCTGCGGACAGCCGACTCGGGCGTGCAGGGCGCCGTCCGGGACGCGGGACCCGCAGCCGACGTGGTGGCGCTCCTGAGTCGCCCGCCCGGCGTGGGCGGCGGCGTGGGCGCCGACGGGCGGCCCATCCGGCCCGACAACGCCGCGACCCTCGTCGCGAACGCCGCGAACGCCATGGCGACGTCCCTGCCGGAGCCCGTGCAGGCCGCGACGGGGCCGGTCGTGAGCGCGGTCCGGACCTCGCCGCTCACCGCACGCCTCGACGACGACCTGCTGGCCACCCGCATCGTGCAGCTGGGGACGCCGACCACGACCGAGCCTGTCGTCCGGTGGGTCACCGGGATCGAACCCCGCATGACGCCCGAGCCTGCAGCCGGCTCGACGGAAGCGCGGCTCGTCGAGGTCGGCGTGTCCGCCGCGGCCGCGGACCGGCTCGGCCTCGACGTGGGGCAGCACCTGCCGCTGACCGGGCCGACGCGCGGTGACGTCGAGGCCGTGGTGACCGGCCTGTACGAGCCCGTGGACGCCACGTCGGCGGTGTGGTCGACCTACGGCGACCTCCTCGACCTCGGGCCCCCACCGGCGACCGCAGCGGTCGTCGGCCGGTTGGGGCTCCTCGCCTCGGACGCCTCGCTGCCCGACGCGTTGCTGGCGATGCAGTCCGCGCAGGCGGTCACCGTGGCCTTCCGGTTCCCCGCGGAGCCGTCGGCGCTGCGGGCCACCGACGCCGGGGCGGTCGCCCGGTCCGTCGCGCAGATCGCCGCCCTGCCGGGTCCGCTGACGAACTCCGACGGGCTCACGCCGTCGATCGACACCGAGCTGGACACCGTGCTGCGCGCGGCCGAGGCCCGCCTCCTCTCCGCGACGGCTCAGACGTCGGTGCTGCTGGTCGGGCTCGCGGCCGTCGGGGCTCTCACCCTCGTCCTGGCCGCTCGGCTGCTCGTGGTCCGGCGCGAGACCTTCCTGCTGGCCGAGCGGGCTCGCGGGGCATCGGTGGCCTCCGTCGCCGTGCGGGCGCTGGTGGAGAGCGTGCCGCTCGTCGCCCTCGCCACGGCCGTCGGCGTCGCCGCCGCGTGGCTCGTCGCACCCGACGTGCGCGGCAACTGGACGGTGGCGGCGACGATCGTGCTGGTCGCCGCGGCCGCGCCCGCCGTCTCCGCGGCCGTCGTCGTCGCGGGTGCGTGGACCGGGCGTCGACTGCCCGCCAACCGCGCCGACCGCGAACGGGTGCTCGGCCGACGTCGTGCCCGCCGGCTCACCGCCGAGCTCGCGCTCGTCGCGATCGCCGCGGCCGCGCTGGTGTCGGCACGTGGCCGTGGGCTCGTGCAGACCGCGACGGGGGGCGTCGACCTCCTGCTCGCCGCGACACCGGTGCTGCTGGCATGTGCCGCGACGGTCCTGGTCGCGCGGGTCCTGCCGCCCACGCTGCGCGCACTGTCCGGCCTGGCCTCCCACCGACGCGGGCTGGTGCCCGTGGTCGCGACCGCCCGGGCGAGCCGCACGTCCGGCACACGCGTCCCCCTGCTCACGCTGACGATCTCGATCGCGCTGGTCGTCTTCTGCGGCACGACCGCCGTCACCATCGCCGCCGGGCAGCGCACGGCCGCGGACATCATCGTCGGGGCCGAGGTCCGCGTCGACGGCACCCTCGACCCGGCGGTCACCGCCTTCCTGCGGTCCGCCCCGGGTGTGACCGGCGTGGCCGGCGCCGCCACGCTCGGCGAGCGCACCTTCGGCCGGTCCAGCGGGGTCAAGACCCGGCTGATGCTGGTGGACTCCGCGGAGCTCGCGGTGATCCTCGCTGCGCACGACCATCCCGTGGACCCCGGCCTCACCGAGCTCGGCTCCCTGCGGGACGACGGCATCCCGGCGCTCATCTCCCCGTCGCTGCGGAGCACGGCGGCGCTCGTCGCGCCCGCCCTCCTGGGGGGGCAGGAGTTCGTCGACCTGAGCGTCGTCGGCAGCGCCGACCACCCGCCCGTCCTGCCCGAGAAGTCGACGACGCCCTCCCAGACGGAAGGCCTCGTGATCGTCGACCGCACGGTGTTCGCCGAGTCCGCGGAGCTCGAGGTGCCCGCGACCACGACCTGGGTCGACGGTCCGGGGGCCGTGGCGGCCGTGCGCGACGCGCAGCTGGCCGAGGCGCCCGGCGTCGTCGTCACGGAGCGCGACGACTGGCTGCGCACGTGGCAGGAGTCGCCGCTGAACGCGGGGCTGCTGGCGCTGCTCGTGGCCACGGGCCTGATCCTCG
Organism: Cellulomonas sp. P5_C5; assembly: GCF_054049655.1. NCBI lineage: Bacteria > Bacillati > Actinomycetota > Actinomycetes > Micrococcales > Cellulomonadaceae > Cellulomonas > Cellulomonas sp. P5_C5. The sequence goes on from NZ_JBFULY010000011.1 coordinate 45,749, forward strand.
CGGGGTACGCGGCGCTGGGGCTCGTCCTGACCGTCGTGGCCACCAGCCGCGAGCGGGGCCGCACCCTGTCGGCGCTGCGGACGCTCGGCCTCGACGCACGCACGGCCCGCGCGATGACGTTCGGCGAGCTGGCGCCCCTGGCTCTCGCCGCGGTGCTGGCGGGGACGGCGATCGGCGTCGCGGTGCCGTGGCTGCTCACCGGGGCTCTGGGTCTCGACCTCGTCACCGGTCACCCGGCGGCGACGCAGCTGCAGGTCACGTGGGTCCCCGTGGTCGGGGCGACGGTCGTGGTCCTGGGCTCCCTCGCGGTCGCGGTGGGTGTCGAGTCTGCCGTCCGGCGCCGGGACCGGCTGGGCGAGGTCCTGCGGGTGGGCGAGCGATGAGCACGACGACAAGGAGGCACGGATGAACGCGGTGCAGACGGTCGAGGAGCCGACGCTGGACACGCTCGAGGCGCGCGCCCGGAGACGGACCGGGGACTTCGGCGAGCACGCGCTCATCGTGTGCGACTCCCTCGTGCGCATCTACCAGTCCGAGGGCGTCGAGGTGCAGGCGCTGCAGGGCCTGGACCTGCTGGTCGAGGACGGCGAGCTCGTCGCGATCGTGGGTGCCTCCGGATCGGGCAAGTCGACGCTGCTGTCCGTGCTGTCCGGGCTGGACGTCCCCACCGCAGGCAAGGTGCGCGTCGGCCCGTGGGACCTGATGGCGATGTCGAGCAAGCAGCGGGTGGAGTACCGGCGATCCATGGTCGGGTTCGTCTGGCAGCAGACCGCCCGCAACGTCGTGCCGTACCTGACCGGCACCGAGAACGTGGCCTTCCCGATGGCGCTGGCCGGGGTGCCCCGCAAGGAGCGCGACCGTCGGGCCACGGACCTGCTCGACGTCCTCGGCGTCGGCTACTGCGCCGACCGTCGGCCCGGGCAGATGTCCGGCGGCGAGCAGCAGCGCGTCGCCATCGCGGTCGCCCTCGCCAACTCGCCGCAGGTCCTCTTCGCCGACGAGCCCACCGGCGAGCTCGACTCCGCCACCTCGCACGACGTCCTCGAGGGCCTGCGCACCGTCAACCGCGAGCTGGGCACCACGGTCGTCGTCGTCACGCACGACCCCGGCGTCAGCGAGCACGTGCAGCGGACCGTCGCCATCCGCGACGGTCGCACGAGCTCGGAGACCGTCCGGCGCACGCACACCCGCGACGACGGCACCGAGCACGTGGTCGCCGAGGAGCTGGCCGTGCTCGACCGCGCCGGCCGCGTGCAGCTGCCGCGCGAGTACCGCGAGGCGCTGAACCTGGTGGGCCGCGTCCGGCTGGCCCTCGAGGAGTCGCACGTGTCGCTGTGGCCGGACCGGCCGGTGCCGGCGCGCGACCCCGGCCGACCTGCCGGGCGGCACTCCGCCACCCCGACAGGGGCGACCCCCGTTGTCCCGGCTCCCCCCGCCGACCAGGAGGCCGACCGGTGACCACCGCCGTGAGCACCCCCGTCCCCCCGTCCGCAGGGAACGCGGAGCCCGTCGTCCGCGTGGAGCACGTCAGCCGCACCTACGGCACGGGTTCCGCCGCGGTGCACGCGCTGCAGGACATCTCCTTCACGATCGCGCCGGGTGAGCTGGTCGCGCTCGTCGGTCGCTCAGGCTCCGGCAAGACCACTCTGCTCAACGTGATCGGCGGGCTGGACCGCCCCGACGGTGGCCGGGTGGTCGTCGACGGGCGCGAGGTCTCGACGCTCGACGAGCGGGGCCTGGTCGAGCTGCGCCGGGACGTCGTCTCGTTCGTGTTCCAGACGTTCGGCCTGGTGCCGGTCCTGTCAGCCGCGGAGAACATCGGCGTACCGCTACGGCTGCGCAAGCTGCCGACCGCCGACCGCGAGGCCCGGGTCCAGCTCCTGCTGGACCTGGTCGGCCTCGGACCGCACGCGCTGCAGCGGCCCGGCGAGCTGTCGGGCGGTCAGCAGCAGCGCGTCGCCATCGCCCGCTCCCTGGCCAACTCCCCGCGCCTCCTGGTGGCCGACGAGCCGACGGGCCAGCTGGACACCGAGACCGGCACCGCCGTGATGGCCCTGATCCGCGCGGTCGTGGAGGCCGAGGGGATGACCGCGATCGTGTCGACGCACGACCCCCTGATGGTGTCGCTGGCCGACCGCGTGATCCACATCGCCGACGGGAAGCTGGTCGACGCCTGAGGCGTCAGAGGGGGCGCAGGACCAGCCGACCGACGGGGTTCAGCCAGGACGTCCGGGCGAGCCGCCGCTCGCGCACGACGGACATGCCGGTCCCGAGCGCCGCGGCCACGGAGTCCTCGTGCGGGAGCGCCCAGCGGACGTCGTAGACCCACGCCTGCCCGCCGGGTCGCAGCACCCGTCGGACCTCCCGCAGCCCGGCGTCGACGTCGGCCCAGTGGTGCTGGCTGAGGGTGGACACGACGACGTCGAAGGTGGCGTCGGGCCAGGGCAGCGCCGCGACGTCGGCGACCGTGTACGTCACGCCCGGGGTCGCGGTCTGCTGCGCCCAGGCGATCATCTCGGGCGCGACGTCGATCCCGTCGACCTGGAGCCCGGGGGCGGACTCTGCGATGAGACGCGGCATCGTCCCCGGGCCGGTGCCGACGTCGAGCACGTGCGCTCCGTCGGGGAGGCGGAGAGCCGTGACGTCGCGGGCGACACGACGGTAGAGCCGCGCGGCCAGGCGACCCGAGAGCCGCTCGTACCGCCCGGGGTCGTTCATCGGCCCCATCCCGTGACCGTGCGGGGTCAGCCGGCGGTGCAGGCGCCCACGTCCGTGCCGGTGCTCGTGCTGGTGATGGTCGGTGTCGGTCATGGAGCTTCTCCCCTACAGTTGTACGTCACAACTCTTGACGACGACAGTAGGCGAAACAGTTGCAGAGCACAACCTTCCCCGAGGACGACCTGCGCCGGTTCATCCAGCAGATCGCCCGCTCGAGCGGCTTCCTCGAGTCGGTCCAGCGGTCCCACGAGCACGCCGGGGTCCGGCTGTCCGTGTCGGAGACGTTCGCGCTCGGCGAGCTGGTCGAGGCAGGCGCCCTCTCGCAGCAGGAGCTCGCCGCCCGGCTCGGCCTGGAGAAGAGCACCGTGAGCCGTCTCGCGGCGGCGATGCAGGAGCGCGGCTGGCTGAGCCGCGAGCGCGACGCCGACGACCGGCGGCTGTACCGGCTGACGCTGACGCCGCACGGACGGGACGTCGCCGACCGCGTGGGAACGGAGCTGAGCGAGCACCACGGCCGGCTGCTCGCGCGGCTGAGCCACGAGGAGCGGGTCGCGCTCGGCGTCGGGCTCGGCGCGCTCGTCCGCGAGCTCGACGCCCACCACCAGGAGCACGACGGGCACGCGAGCCACGGGTAGGCCCGGCAGCCGGACGCCCGGGCCCCCACGGGTGCCCGGGCGTCCGGTCGTCGATCAGACCTCGATGCTCTCCAGCAGCTCGGTCACGAGTGCGGCGACGGGTGAGCGCTCCGAGCGGGTGAGCGTGATGTGCGCGAACAGGGGGTGGCCCTTGAGCGCCTCGATCACGGCGGCGACCCCGTCGTGCCGGCCGACCCGCAGGTTGTCCCGCTGGGCCACGTCGTGCGTGAGGACCACGCGCGAGCTCTGCCCGATGCGCGACAGCACCGTGAGCAGGACGTTGCGCTCGAGGGACTGGGCCTCGTCGACGATGACGAACGCGTCGTGCAGCGAGCGCCCGCGGATGTGGGTCAGCGGCAGGACCTCGAGGATGTCGCGGTCCATGATCTCCTCGACGACCTCCTTGGACACCAGCGCCCCGAGGGTGTCGAAGACGGCCTGCGCCCAGGGGTTCATCTTCTCGTCGGCGCTGCCGGGCAGGTAGCCGAGGTCCTGGCCGCCGACCGCGTACAGCGGCCGGAACACCATGACCTTGCGGTGCTGCCGACGCTCCAGCACCGCCTCGAGCCCGGCGCACAGCGCGAGCGCCGACTTGCCGGTCCCGGCGCGCCCGCCGAGCGAGACGATGCCGATCTCCTCGTCGAGCAGCAGGTCGATCGCGATCCGCTGCTCCGCGCTGCGCCCGTGCAGGCCGAACACGTCCTGGTCGCCGCGGACCAGCTGCACGTGCTTGTCCGCGGTGACCCGGCCGAGCGCCGAGCCGCGCGGGCTGTGCAGCACGACGCCGGTGTGGCAGAGCATGTCGTTGGGGTTCTGGCCCCCGCCGAAGCCGCTCGCCACGTCGGCCAGCGCCACCGACTCGTGCTCCCAGAGCGCCGACATCTGCTGCTCGGCCAGGTCGAGGGCGTCCATGCCGGTCCAGCCGGAGTCGACGGCGAGCTCCGCGCGGTACTCCTCGGCGGTCAGCCCGACCGCCGACGCCTTGACGCGCATCGGCAGGTCCTTGGAGACGACGACGACGTCGCGCCCCTCGGCCGCGAGGTTGGCCGCGACGGCGAGGATCCGGGTGTCGTTGTCGCCGAGCCGGAAGCCGTCCGGCAGGGCGCTGGGATCCGTGTGGTTGAGCTCGACGCGCAGCGTGCCGCCGTCGTCCCCGAGGGGGATCGGGATGTCGAGGCGGCCGTGCTCGATGCGCAGGTCGTCCAGCATCCGCAGGGCCGACCGGGCGAAGTAGCCGAGCTCGGCGTGGTGCCGCTTGGCCTCGAGCTCCGTGATGACGACGACGGGGAGGACCACGTCGTGCTCCGCGAACCGCAGGATCGCCCGCGGGTCCGAGAGCAGGACCGAGGTGTCGAGCACGTGGGTCTTGCGGCCATCAGTCACGGTGACGGGGGTCGTGGACTGGGGGTCGAGCTGCGCCTTGCTGACCACGGCAGGCTCCCTCTGGCGCTACGTGCGCCGAGACGGGCACCGGACACCGGCGTCCTGCCAGAGCAGGACCACGCACCGACGTACGGCGACGGGACGGGGGCGGTCGGCCCCTCCAGGAACAGAGGGCCGGATCCGGCCCTCCTCCCGGAGCGGATGCTCCATGGGCTGGCCTCCCGGGGACGGCGGTCGCTGTCCTCTACGGCGGAACATAAGCCCGTCGCGACGCCGCCACGGGGAGGCACGCGAAGGTGTTACACGCCGTTCATCTGACGTTTCGAGGCTCCGACGGCCGACTCGCGGCGGAGCCGCAGGTGGGAGCGGCAGATCAGCCCGGAACGGCCTGGACGCGCGTCCGCAGAATTAACCCGAACGGTGTCAGCGTCCGCCGCGGCGCTCCCGCGCGGCGTAGGCGCGGACCGCGCGCAGGAAGTCGACGCGCCGGAAGTCCGGCCAGTACGCCTCGCAGAAGTAGAACTCGGAGTGCGCGCTCTGCCAGAGGAGGAACCCCCCGAGCCGCTGCTCCCCCGAGGTCCGGATGACGAGCTCGGGGTCCGGCTGCCCCTTGGTGTAGAGGTGCTCGGCGATGTGCTCGACGTCGAACGCCTCCGCCAGCTCGTCCAGGCTCGACCCGGAGTCGGCGTGCTGGCGCAGGAACGACTTCACGGCGTCGGCGATCTCCTTGCGGCCGCCGTACCCGACCGCGACGTTCACGTGCAGACCGACCACACCGGCCGTGGCGTCCTGCGCCGCGACGAGGGCCTTGACGGTCTGGTCCGGCAGCATCTCGAGCGCGCCGACCGCCTGGATCCGCCACCGCCCGGTCGCCGCGAGGGCGCCGACCGCGTCCTCGATGATCCGCAGGAGCGGCTCCAGCTCGTCGGCGCTGCGGGCGAGGTTGTCCGTGGACAGCATCCAGAGCGTGACGACCTCGACGCCGATGTCCTCGCTCCACTCGAGCAGGTCGGCGATCTTGTCCGCGCCCGCCTGGTGCCCGTGCCGGGTGGACTCCCCCACGCTGCGCGCCCAGCGGCGGTTGCCGTCGAGGATCACGCCGACGTGGCGTGGCAGTCCGTCCTTCGGGAGCGACGCCGCGAGCCGGCGTTCGTACAGCCCGTAGAGCGGGTGGGGCAGACGCACGCGCACTCCTTGGTCCAGGCGACGGGAACCCGCTCACCGTACTCGCCGGGGGCGCCCCGCGGACCCGGTGTCCCCGCCCACGGGACGACAGCCACCGGACCTTCACAGGCCTCGCCCAGGACCGGTCGCGGGGTAGTTTCGGAGGTATCACCCGGGGGCTCCGTCGACCGCGTCACATCGCCCCCGACACGGTCGACACGCTACCTACGGTGTCGTAACCTACGGTGTCGTAGGTTTCCGCTGACGAATCGAGTCCGGTCCATGAGCTCCACCCCCGCGCCCGCGCCCGGACAGCCGGGCGCACCGGCCACGGCCTCGCCCGAGGCCGTCGAGCACGAGGGGCTGGTGGACCGGGTCGCCGAGACCGTCAAGCCGCACCTGCGCGGCTGGATCCACGCGGGCGTCACCCCGTTCGTGCTCGTCGCGTCGATCGTCCTCGTCGTCCTCTCGCCGACGCCGCTGGCCAAGTGGTCCACCGCCGTCTTCGGTGTCACCGCGGTCATGCTCTTCGGCACCAGCGCGGTCTACCACCGGGGTCACTGGTCGCCCAAGGTCGCCGGGGTCCTGCGCCGGCTCGACCACACCAACATCTTCCTCATCATCGCCGGCACCTACACGCCGCTGTCGGTCCTGCTGCTGCCCGCCGACACGGCTCGCACGCTGCTGATCGTCGTCTGGTCGGGTGCGCTCGTCGGCCTGCTCGCGCGCGTGTTCTGGCTCGGCGCGCCCCGCTGGGTCTACGTCCCGGTGTACGTGGCGCTCGGCTGGGTCGCGGTCTGGTTCTTCCCGGAGTTCTACCGCTCCGGCGGCCTGGCGATCGTCCTGCTCATCGCCGGAGGCGGCCTCGCGTACACGCTGGGCGCGGTGGTGTACGGCACCAAGTGGCCCAACCCGAGCCCCCGCTGGTTCGGGTTCCACGAGATCTTCCACGTGCTGACCGTGGTCGGGTACGGGTGCCACTACGTCGCGGTCTCGCTGGCGTCGTACGGGTCGGTCTGACGGGTCAGTCGAGCGCGACCACCGTGTAGCGTCGGTTGCCGAGCGACGGGTTCTGCTCCCGGACGCGCAGCAGCGCCGCACCGTCCAGGTCCACGGTCCGCACCTGTGGCTGCTCGTCCATCTCCAGGCCGACGATCCCGTCGGGCGCCACCACGAGCGAGCGCCCGGTGACCCCCCTGCCGGCCTGCCCGACGGCGACCACCGCAGCGGTGTTCTCGATCGCACGCGCGATCGCGAGCGTCCGCCAGTGCATCGCCTTGAGGTCGCCGGCCGCCCACGCCGCGGGCACGACGAGCACCTGGGCGCCCGCGTCGACCAGCCGGCGCGCCGACTCCGGGAACCGCAGGTCGTAGCAGGTCAGCACCCCGAAGGTCAGGCCACCGACCTCGACGACGAGCGGCGGCGCGTCCGTCGGCCCCGGCGCCAACCGGTCCGACTCCCGCTGGCCGAACGCGTCGTAGAGGTGCACCTTGCGGTACACCCCGACCAGCACGCCGGACCCGTCGACGGCCACGACCGCGTTCACCGCGCGCGGGTCGTCACCGTCCGCGGGCAGCGTCGTACCCGCCAGCACGGCCACGCCCGTCGCCTTCGCGCGCGCGCGGAGCATCGACACGAACGGCCCGTCGAGCGGCTCCGCGTGCTCGGCGCCGACCCCGCGAGGGTCGAACCCCGACGCGTACTCCGGCAGCACGAGCACGTCCGCACTGGCCCGGGACGCCGTCTGGAAGGCGTCCTCCACCACCTCGCGGTTGGCGGTGTGGTCGTCGCTGACCTGCAGCTGCGCCACGGTCACCCGCACGGAGGGCCGCTGCGGCGGCGCCGGGGCCGCGTTCACCGGGGCGCGCCCGGCTGTCCGGGCGACCCGTCGCCCGGCTCGTCGTCGGGACGGACGTCCCTCGGGGCTACCTCGACGTCCGCGTCGACCTCGAGGTCCGGGCCACCGGGGCCGGCGTCGATCATCCCGAGGTCCTGGTGCGGTCGGGCGGTCCGGTCGTCCCCGTCCTCGTCGTCGTCGAGGCCCAGGGCCTTGGCACGACGGTCGACGACCCGCAGCTGCTTGGTCAGGGAGAGGAACAGGAAGACGACCGCGAGCGCGAGCGCGAACGTGAACACGAACCCGAGGAACCCCGGCGAACCCAGTGGGGTGCCGTCGATCGAGACGTCCGTCGGCGACGGGCTCGGCGCGACGAGGAGCAGGGCACCGGTCACGGCGTCGCGCCCTCACGCAGGCCGGCGAACAGGTCGTCCTCCGGCAGCGTCACGGGCACGCGCGAGGACGCGAGCTCGTACTCCTCGGTGGGCCACTGGGCGATCTCGAGCTCGCGCGGCACCGCGAAGAAGAAGCCGTCCGGGTCGATCTGGGTGGCGTGGGCGCGCAGGGCGTCGTCCCGCTGCGGGAAGTACGCGGAGCACTCGATGCGCGTGGTCACCTCGCGCTCCGGGACCTCGCGGGCCTGCCGGGAGTCGAGCCAGTCGCCGAACGGGGACTCGCGGCCGGCGGCGACGATCGCGTCGTGCACCGCGCGCATCCGCGCGAGCGAGAAGCCGTGGTTGTAGTAGAGCTTCGAGGGCGCCCACGGCTCACCGCGGCCGCGGTAGCGCTCGGGGTCGCCCGCGGCCTCGAACGCCTCCGCCGACACGCGGTGGCACATGATGTGGTCGGGGTGCGGGTAGCCGCCCGACGGGTCGTACGTGGTGATCACGTGGGGCCGGAACTCGCGGACCAGCTCGACCAGCGGGGCCGACGCCTCCTCCAGCGGGAGGAGCGCGAAGCAGCCCTCCGGCAGCGGCGGCAGCGGGTCACCCTCGGGCAGCCCGGAGTCGACGAAGCCCAGCCACCGGTGCCGGACCCCGAGCGCGGCCGCGGCGGCGGCCATCTCGTGCTTGCGGTACTCCCGCATGCCGTCCAGACCGCCCTCGACCGCCGGGTGCTGCGGGTTGAGCACGTCGCCGCGCTCCCCACCGGTGCACGACACCACGAGGACGTCGACGCCCTCGGCCGCGTACCTCGCCGTGGTCGCGGCGCCCTTGCTCGACTCGTCGTCGGGGTGGGCGTGCACCGCCATCAGGCGCAGCCGCTCTCCGGTCACCTCGGGCCTCCCGTCGGTCGCCCGCCGGTGGCCCGCCGGGACCGCGGGGGCGCGGTCCGCTCGGCACGGGCGGGTGGCTGGACGAGAGACAATGATCGCTCACGCGACGCGCACGTCGCGCCACCATCCGCACCGAACACCGTCCGCTCTCGTCGCCCGCGCGAGAGCACGAGGAGCCCCGTGACCGAGTCGCCCGCCACCCGACCGCCCGCCGGTCGGTACGGTCCCGAGCCGACCGCACGGTCCGCCCGGCGCGGACGGATCGGGATCGTGGTGGCCGCGGTCGTCGGCGTCGCCCTCGTCGTCTGGATCGGCCTCGCCATGGCCGGGAAGCCCGTCTCGACCAAGGACGTGGGCTTCCACGTCGACGGGTCCCGGTCGGTCGACGTGACCTTCGAGGTGACCAAGCCCAAGGAGGCGACGGTGACCTGCACGGTCTCGGCGCTGTCGGAGTCCTACGCCGAGGTCGGGGTCCGCACGGTCGAGGTCGGCCCGGCGGACACCGCCACCCGCCGCGTCACCGTCACCGTGCAGACCACCGAGCTCGCCGTGACCGGGATCGTGGAGTCGTGCGAGCTCGTCGAGGACCCCGCGCCCTGATCCGGCCGCGCGGCGGGTGAACTCGGGGTTCCGTCGGCCCCGCCTTGCTATCCTGTTCGTTTCAACGCCGCCCCGGTCCGGCGCCATCACTGGTCCACCCGACCGCGAGGGAACGGCGGAGCACCCCTGGAGTACCCGCTATCCGGACGCGTCCGCAGGATGCGTCCGGTCGATCGGACTGCCGAGCGCTGACCCCCCGGGCAGCGTGCAGATCGGCCCCGTCCGGCACACACGTCAGGAAAGGAGCGATCGTGACCGATACGACTGCGGCCACATGGTTGACCCAGGAGGCCTACGACCGCCTCACGGCCGAGCTCGCCCACCTCGAGGGCGAGGGCAGCGCCGAGATCATCGAACGCATCGCCGCCGCGCGCGACGAGGGCGACCTCAAGGAGAACGGCGGCTACCACGCCGCTCGCGAGGAGCAGGCCAAGCAGGCCGCGCGCATCCGTGAGCTCAAGGAGAAGCTGCGCAACGTCCAGATCGGGACGCCCTCGGACGACGGCGTCGTCGAGCCCGGCATGGTCGTGACCGCCCTCGTCGCCGGTGACGAGATGGTCTTCCTGCTCGGCTCCCGCGAGATCGCGGGGACGTCCGACATCGAGGTCTTCTCGCCGACGTCCCCCCTCGGCGCGGCGATCAACGGCACCAAGATCGGTGACTCCACCTCGTACACCGCGCCGAACGGGCGTGAGATCAAGGTCAAGATCACCGACGCGAAGCCCTTCGCGGGCTGACCCGCACACCACGACGAGGCGTCACCCCACGGGGTGGCGCCTCGTCGTCGTTCACGTGCCGAGCCGGTAGCCCGCCGCCCGCAACCGTTCCACGACGTGCTCGCAGTGGTCGGGGCCCTTGGTCTCGACCTGGACCACGATCGCGACCTCGTCGAGCTGCAGGTCGCCGACGGTCCGCGCGTGCGAGACGTGCATGACGTTCCCGCCGGTGTCCGCCAGGGCCCGCAGCAGGTCCGCGAGCGCGCCGGGGGTGTCGTCGATCCGGACCTGCAGCTGCAGGAACCGCCCCGCCGACGCGAGCCCGTGGCGGACCACCCGCATGAGCACGAGCGGGTCGATGTTGCCGCCGGACAGGATCACCACGACCGGACCCTCGAGGGGTCCGAGGCCTGCCATGACCGCGGCCGCGGCGGCTGCCCCGGACGGCTCGACCAGCATCTTGGCGCGCTCTGCGACGAGCAGGAGCGCACGGGAGAGGTCCTCCTCGGAGACGGTCACCACCTCGATGTGGTGTCCGGCCAGGATCTCGAACGGCACGGAGCCCGGCGTCCCGACCGCGATGCCGTCGGCCATGGTCCGCAGCTCCGGGGCCGGGATCGGGTGCCCGGCGGCGAGCGAGGCGGGGTAGGACGCGGCGCGGGCGGCCTGCACGCCGATCACGCGCACGTCCGGACGCAGCTCGGCGAGCGCGGCGACCACGCCCGCGGCCAGCCCACCACCACCGATCGGCACGACGACCGTCGCGACGTCGGGGACCTGCTCGACGATCTCGAGCGCGATGGTGCCCTGCCCGGCGACGACGTCCTCGTGGTCGAACGGGTGGATCAGCACCGCGCCGGTGCGCTCCGCGAACTCGCGGGCGTGCACGAGGGCCTCGTCGACGCTGGCGCCGACGAGCTCCACCCGGGCGCCGTAGTCGCGGGTGGCGGCGATCTTCGGCAGGGCGGCGTCGGCGGGCATGAACACGACCGCGGTCAGGCCCAGCATGCGCGCCGCGAGCGCGACCCCCTGCGCGTGGTTGCCCGCACTGGCCGCGACGACACCCCGCGCCTGCTCCTCGGGCGAGAGCCGGGCCATGCGGACGTAGGCGCCACGCAGCTTGAACGAGCCGGCGCGCTGCAGGTTCTCGCACTTGAGCCAGACGTCGGCCCCGCACGCCTGCGACAGCGCGCGGCTGAGCTGCACCGGGGTGCGGTCGGCGACCCCGTCGAGCAGCACCGCCGCCGCACGGACGTCGGCGAGGTCGGTCATCGCGGGCTCGTCGTCGGCGCGTCGTCCGGGCCACCCGGCTCGCCGGCCTCCTCCGCCACCGTGTCGACGGTGGCGGGCGGCTCGTCGGCGTCGAGGCGCTCGGCGGTCTCCGCCTCGGTCGCCACCCGCTCCGAGGTCGCCTCCGCCACCTGCGCGATGGCGCGGTCGAGCACGGGATGGCCTCGACCGCGCACGGGGATGTGGTCGTCGGTGCCCAGCTGCGGGAACTTGTCGTGCCCGTGCAGGTAGAGCAGGACGGTGTTGAGGGTCGCGGCGATCGGCACCGCGAACAGCGCGCCGACGATCCCGGCGACGAACGAGCCCGCCGCCACCGACAGCAGGACGGCGACGGGGTGCAGCGACACCGCGTGGCCCATGAGGAACGGCTGCAGGACGTGCCCCTCGATCTGCTGGACGGCCAGGACCACGATGAGCATCCAGAGCGCGGTCACCGGGCCGTTGGACACGAGCGCGACGAGGATCGCGATCGAGCCCGTGACGACGGCTCCGACGATCGGGATGAACGAGCCGAGGAAGACCAGGACCGCCAGGGGCAGCGCGAGCGGCACCTGCAGGATCGCCGCGCCGAGGCCGATCCCGACGGCGTCGACGGCCGCGACCAGGATCTGCGTGCGCGTGTAGGCGCCGAGCGTGACCAGTCCGCGCCGGCCCGCCTGGTGCACGTGCTCGCGGGAGCCGCGCGGCAGCAGCCCGACGATCCACGCCCAGATGGTGCGGCCGTCGAGCAGGAAGAAGAACGTGCAGAACAGCGCGATGAGCGATCCCGCGGCGACGTGCGCGACGGTCGTCGTGGCGTGCAGCGCGCCGGTGACGAGCTCGGAGCTGCCTCCGCTGAGCGACCCCTGGAGCTTCTCCATCCACCCGGAGATGTCGGTGGTCGTGAGCTGGAGGGGGCCTTCCGCGAGCCACGTGGTCAGCTTGTCGATGCCCTGTGCGGCCTGGTCCCACAGCTCGCCGAAGCCCTTGACGATCGAGCGGCCCGCCAGGGTGAGCAGCCCGGCCACCAGGACGACGAGGCCGGCGAGCGAGAGGCCGACGGCCGCCACCCGCGGGAGCCCGCGCCGGTCCAGCCAGCCGACGAACGGGGCGAGCAGCACCGTGACCAGGAGGGCCACCGCGATCGGCACGACGACGACCTTGAGCTCGCTCAGGAGCCAGAGGAGCACCGCGAGGGCGGCACCGATGAGCAGCAGGCGCCACGACCACGCGGCGGCGTTGCGGACCGACGGGGGGACCGAGGTGCCGTCAGGGTTCGGGAGGCGTGGCTCGGCGGCGCTCACGCGTCGCGTCCAGAAGCCAGCGCGGCGTCCAGGTCGGCGATGAGGTCGGCGACGTCCTCGATGCCCACGGAGAGCCGCACGAGGTCGTCGGGGACCTCCAGCTCGGTACCCGCCACCGAGCCGTGCGTCATCTTGTGCGGGTGCTCGATGAGCGACTCGACGCCGCCGAGGGACTCCGCGAGCGTGAACACGTGCGTCGCCGCGCAGACCGCCAGCGCCGAGGCCTCGGAGCCCGTCCGGAACGAGATCATCCCGCCGAACCCGGTCATCTGCCGGGCGGCCACCTCGTGCCCGGGGTGGCTGTCGAGGCCGGGGTAGATGACCGACGTCACCGCGTCGTGCGCCACGAGGAAGTCGGCGATGGCGCGCGCGTTGCTCTGGTGCCGGTCCATGCGCACCGCGAGCGTCTTGAGCCCGCGCAGCGTGAGCCACGCGTCGAACGGGCCCGCGACGGCACCCGAGGCGTTCTGGTGGAACCGCACCGCGTCGGCGAGGCTCGTCGTCCCCGTCGGCGCCTCCAGCCCGACGGGCAGCTGCGCACCGTCCGCGACGACGAGCGCGCCGCCCACGACGTCCGAGTGCCCGCCGATGTACTTGGTCGTGGAGTGCACGACGACGTCGGCGCCCAGCGCGAGCGGCTGCTGCAGGTAGGGCGTCGCGAACGTGTTGTCGACGACGAGCAGGGCACCGGCCGCACGCGCGTGCGCGGCGAGGACCGCGATGTCGGCGACGCCGAGCAGCGGGTTGGTGGGCGTCTCGACCCAGACCACCTTGGTGCGCCCCGGCTGGATCGCGGCGACCACCGCGTCGGCGTCGGACAGGTCGACGGGGGTGTGCTCGATGCCCCACGGTCCGAACACCCGCGCGATCAGCCGGTACGTGCCGCCGTACGCGTCGTTCGGGACGACGACGTGGTCGCCGGGCCGCAGGGTAGCCCGCAGCAGGGTGTCCTCGGCGGCGAGGCCGGACGCGAACGCGAAGCCCGCGGCGCCCCCTTCCGCCGCGGCGAGCGCCGACTCCAGCGCGGTCCGCGTCGGGTTGGCCGAGCGCGAGTACTCGTACCCGCCCCGCAGCCCTCCCACGCCGTCCTGCTTGTAGGTCGAGGTCGCGTAGATGGGCGGGACGACCGCCCCGGTGGCCGGGTCCGGTTCCTGACCTGCATGGATGGCGCGGGTCGAGAAGCCTGCGGAGGACCAGTCGTCGTCGTGGGGGTGCGCGTGGTTCGTCACGCGTCCCAGGCTAGGCGCTCCGTGCGTTCGTGCTCGGGCGGGCAACGCCGGGTGCGCTCCTGGTCATGGGGTGGTGCGCTATCGGTCTGGTATTGGTTCGGTCAAGACTTCTTCATCTCCGCGGGAACACGGACGGGGTGCGTACCGTTGCAGATCCCGGGAGGACCGGGTTGACCCACCGGGCTCCCGGAGAGGATCACGACCATGAACTGGCTGTTCGGTTCCGCCCTCAAGACCACGATGGTGACCCCCGAGAAGGCCCTGGCCGGACGCGACCGGTACGCGTACACCGTCCCGACCACCCACACCGTCCTCGGCACCCCCCTGCAGGGCCCCTGGCCCGAGGGCACCGAGGTCCTCTACGTGGGGATGGGCTGTTTCTGGGGCGCGGAGCGCACCTTCTGGAAGATCCCCGGCGTCGTCACGACCGCCGTCGGCTACCAGGGTGGGTTCACGCCCTTCCCGTCCTACGAGGAGACGTGCACCGGGCAGACCGGGCACACCGAGATCGTGATGATCGCGTACGACCCCACCGTCGTCTCGGCCGGCGACCTCCTGCGCACCTTCTGGGAGTCGCACGACCCGACGCAGGGGTACCGGCAGGGCAACGACGTCGGCACCACGTACCGGTCGGCGATCTACACCACCACGCCCGAGCAGGAGCTCGCCGCACGCAGCACCCGCGACGAGTTCCAGCCGCGACTGACCAGGTCCGGCTTCGGGGAGATCACCACCGAGATCCGGTCCGCCGACGAGGCGGGCACGTTCTACTACGCCGAGGGCTACCACCAGCAGTACCTCGACAAGAACCCGGCAGGCTATTGCGGGCTCGGCGGCACCGGCGTGTCCTGCCCCCGCCCGACCGACGCCTGACCCGTCACCCGACCGACGCCGGCCCGTCGCTGATCAGCGGCGGGCCGGCGTCGTCGCACGTCCGTCGCGGCCCGGCATCGTGACTGGCTCGTCGCCGTCAGATGTACGGGCGGGTGACCGAGGAGCCCCCGCTGTCGGTCACCCGCCCGTCATGGGGCCGGCCGGAGTCCCCCGTGTTTCCCGGCCAGCCGCCCTCGGGAACGTCTGTGGCGGACCGGCCGGGTCGCTCTCCCTACCGGTCCGCCGCGAACCTATCGACGCCGGACGGACACCGTCCACGGTCGTCCATCTGGCGCTGGACCCCGGTCCACCTGCACAAACGTCCATCTCGGTCAGCCCTCGGCCACCCGGTCCGTGTGCCCCAGCGGCTTGTCCGGCGCGACGAGGTCCCGCACGATCCGCTTCAGCTCGGGCAGGTCGGGGAATCCGCCGCGCTCCGACCGGTCCCAGACCAGGACGTCGTCGACCTCGACCCGGAACACCCCACCGGTCGCGGGCCGCAGCGCGACCTCCCCGAGCTCGCGGTGGAAGGTGGTCAGCAGCTCCTGCTGGTACCAGGCGGCGCGCAGGAGCCAGCGGCACTGCGTGCAGTAGGTGATCGCGACGCGCGGGAGGTCCATGGGGCAAGTGTCGCCCAGCGGCCGACGAGCAGTCAGACTGCTGCTTCGACACCCCGGAGGCTCCCCCGTGACAGACCCGCTCAGCGCGAGCACCACCCAGGTCGTCGACCGGACGCGAGGCCAGGACGCTCTCCGCATCCTCGCCGCCGCGCTCGTGTGCGGTGCGGCGGTCCTGCTGTTCGCAGTCCACGTCCGCCCGCTCGGGTACGTGCCGCTGGTCCTGGGCGTCGCCCTCGGGCTCGTCGTCGACAAGCGTCTCGGCCGGGACCTCGCCCTGATCGCGCTGGGTCAGGTGATCATCAGCACGATCTCGTTGAAGGCCGACCTGTCCAACGTGGGCATGCTCCGGTTCACGGTGGCGCTGGGTCTGGCGGTGATCGTGCCGACCCTCATCTCGAGCCGGGTGTTCCACGACGACAAGATCCACTTCCCCGTCCGGACGGGCAGGCGCTGGGACCGGTGGCAGGCGCTGTACCTGGTCGCGGTGGCGTTCGCGGCGTACCTGATCCTGCCGGCGTACTTCCTGGGGTCGGGGGTGTGGCAGAACTGGCCGGACCTCGACGGCACGGGGGACGTCGCGCGGCTGTTCGTCGGCGTCAACGCGGTCGGCATCTGGGACGAGCTGTTCTTCATCTGCGTCGTGCTCGCGCTGCTGCGACCGCACTTCCCGTTCTGGCTGGCCAACCTGCTGCAGGCGACGGTGTTCGTGTCGTTCCTGTGGGAGCTGGGCTACCGCGAGTGGGGGCCGCTGCTGACCGTCCCGTTCGCACTGATCCAGGGCTGGATCTTCCGTCGGACCACGTCGCTGACCTACGTGGTGGCGGTGCACCTGCTGTTCGACCTCTTCGTGTTCATGGTGCTGGTGCACGCGCACGACCCGAGCATGTTCGACATCTTCATCACCGGACCCACCCCGGGCGAAGCGCCGTAGGTTGGTCCGGTGACGCTGACGAACTGGGCCGGCAACTACACCTACCGCGCGGGGGTCGTGCACCACCCGGGCTCCGTCGAGGAGCTGCAGGAGCTCGTCGCGGCCTCCCCGAGGATCCGCGCGCTGGGCACCCGGCACTGCTTCAACGACCTTGCCGACGACCCCGCCGCGCTGGTCGCGCTCGACGGCCTGGAGGCGGCGCCGGAGGTCGACGAGCAGGCGCGGACCGTCACGGTCACCGGCGGCACCCGCTACGGGACGCTCGCGCAGCACCTGCACCCCGCCGGCTGGGCGGTGCACAACCTCGCGTCCCTGCCGCACATCTCGGTGGCCGGTGCGGTCGCCACAGCCACGCACGGCTCGGGCGACGCGAGCAAGAACCTGGCGTCCGCCGTCGCGGCGCTGGAGATCGTCGGCCCGGACGGAACGCTGCGGACGGTCCGCCGCGGTGATGACGACTTCGCCGGATCCGTCGTCGCGCTGGGTGCGCTCGGCGTGGCGACCCGCGTGACCCTCGACATCGAGCCCACCTACGACGTCGCGCAGGAGGTCCACCTGGACCTGCCGTGGACGGCGGCGCTGGAGCACCTCGACGAGATCACGAGCAGCGCCGACTCGGTGAGCCTCTTCACCGACTGGACGGGCGACACGATCCAGCAGGTCTGGCGCAAGACGCGCGTCACGCCCGGCTACACGCTGCGCACCGACCTGTTCGGCACCACCCCCGCCGACGGCCCCCGCCATCCGCTGCCCGGCATCGACCCCGTGAACTGCACCGCGCAGCTGGGCGAGCCCGGCCCGTGGCACGACCGCCTGCCGCACTTCCGGATGGACTTCACGCCGAGCAACGGCGACGAGCTCCAGTCGGAGTTCCTGGTCCCCCGCGCGCACGCGGTCGCCGCGCTGGAGGCGGTCCGGGCACTGAGCAGCCTCGTCTCCCCGTTGCTGCAGGTCACCGAGGTCCGCACGATGGCCGGCGACGACCTGTGGCTCTCCGGCGCGCAGGGCGGCCCCCGCGTCGGCCTGCACTTCACCTGGCTCCCGCGGCAGGCCGAGGTGGAGGCGGTGCTGCCCACGATCGAGGCCGCGCTCGCGCCGTTCGGCGCACGACCGCACTGGGGCAAGCTCTTCGCCGACGAGAACCGCGACCTCGCCCGCCTCTACCCCCACTGGGACGACTTCCGGGCCCTGGTCGCACGGACCGACCCCGACGGCGTCTTCCGCAACGACTTCCTGGAGCGGCACGTCCTCTAGTCCCGAGGATGTTCGCGTCATGGCGCTCACATCCTCGGACGTCGCGGCGTCAGGTCAGGACCGCCAGCGGTTGACCTTCGCGACGAGGTCCGCGTCGCCGACCCGGCCGGTGGGCGACAGCGTCACGACACCGCTGCCCGGCTGCAGTCGCGGGTCGCTCGCGTACCGCTCCTCCAGCTCCGCCTCGGCCGCGGCCGAGCCGGCGTCCGCGGCGACGAGCAGCTCCGCGACCTCATCGGCCAGCCGGTCGAGCTCCTCGGCGGGCGTCGGTGTCTCGGGCAGCGTGTCGCCCCAGACGTCCCACAGGAGCAGCTCGTCGCGCTGGCGGTGCGCGAGCTCGGTGACCACGTACCCGCGGACGAACTCGGGGCCGCACAGCTCGGGCAGCGACGGGTCGACGCCGTAGGTCGACACGTCGAGCCCGTCGCGACGGAGCGCCAGCCAGACCTCCGCCGCGGTCTCGAACGGTGCGCCGAGCCCGGTCGCCATGTCGTGCGAGTCGAAGCCGAACCAGTTCTCGGCCATGTTCAGCTCTGCGTCGAAGCGCACCCAGCGCGACCCGTCCCAGCGCTCGGCGACCACGTGGTCGTGGTGGAACCCGGGGCGGAAGTACCCCGCGAACCCGACGCGGCTGCGCGCCGGGATGCCGTGCTCGCGCAGGACCCCGATCGCGAACAGGGTGTGGTCGCGGCAGCAGCCGGCGATCTGCTGCGCGGGCGGCCGGGCTGCGTCGAGGGGTCCGGCCGCGCGCTCCTGAGCCTCGCCGAGGATGTCGGACAGCCAGCGCAGGTCGATGTCCGCGTCCTGGCCCGGTGCGAGCTGCTCGGCGCCGGCCCGGTAGTGGACGACCGTGCTGCAGGCGGCCAGGTGCAGCGCCGCGGGGTCGGTGCCGACCGCCGCGAGCAGCGGACCGTGGGCTCCGGGGTCGGTGAACGGGCTGTGGCTGGCGTACGCGTCGAGAGCGGGCATGGCCTCAGCGTGGCGTCTGCCCCTGGGGGAGGGTCAAGCGACCGGCTGCGCGACGTGCGCGACGACGCCCTCGTCGGACCACGGGACGGGGTAGATCTCGCGTGAGGGTCCTGCCGCTCGACGGCCGTCGGTGCTGAACCAGGTCTCCAGCGCCACGTAGGCGCCGATGATCTGCGGGTACCGGCAGTCGGCGGCCGTCACCGGCACGAACGCCATCGTCTGCGCCGGCTCCTGCCGCAGCACGACCGGGCCGACGGGGACGACCGCACCCTCGTACGGCACGCACGTCTCGATCGGGCCGTCGCCGTCGTGCCCCACCGCACCGTGGAACAGGACCCAGAACTCGGTGCCGTACGACGCACCGCCGGCGTGAAGGTACGCGCGGAGCTCCAGCACGTCCGATGCGAACGCGGCGACGAGGTCCTCCTGCAGGACGTGCCGGCGGATCGTCGCGACCGTCCGTGCCTCGACCTGCCGGACGACCACGTCGTCGACGCCGAACTGCCCGGGGTGCCCGACACGGTCCGGGGTGCCCAGGGAGTGCAGCACCAGGTCGAGCTCCGGGCCTCGGTCGGCCAGGTCGCGCTGGCGGTCCTGCCACCAGGCCCGGATCGCGGCCGCCTGTCCAGCAGGCTCGGCGAGGACGTCGGCGATCGTGCCGAGCGGCATCTCCAGCCGCCGCAGCAGCGAGATCGTGCGTGCCCTGCCCAGCTGCTCGGGGTCGTAGTAGCGGTACCCGCTGCCCGGGTCGACGCGCACCGGCTGCAGGAGCCCGCGGGCGTCGTAGAGCCGTAGCGCCTTGAGCGAGAGGCCCGACCGGCGCGCGAACTCGCCGATGGTCACCTCGCCGTCCGCCACGGGCCGAGGATAGCGACGGGCCCCTGCGCCGGAGCGCAGGGGCCCGTCGCGGGCGATCAGGCGGCGCTGGTGCCGACGATGTCGACGACGAAGACGAGCGTGGCGCCACCCTTGATGCCGGCCTGCGGCACGCCGCGGTCGCCGTAGCCGAGGTGCGACGGGATCGAGACGAGGACGCGCGACCCGACCTGCTGGCCGACGAGCGACTGGTCCCACCCGGCGATGACCATGCCGACGCCGATCGGGAAGCTGGTCGTGGCGCCGCGGTCGTAGGAGTTGTCGAAGATGCCGCCCTGCCACGACTGGCCCAGGTAGTGCACCTCGAGCTCGTCGCCGGCCTCGACGAGGACGCCGTCGCCGCGGGACAGGACCAGGACCTCGAGCTCACCGGACGCACTGGCGTCAGGGAAGGTCAGCGTCGGCTTCTGGCCGAAAGAACCCGAGACCTCGGGCAGCGCTGCGGACATGACGTACTCCTTCGGTGGATGACAGTGCGCGCACCATCTTGCCAACCCCGACCGACAGGCGCCGAACCGACGGGTTGACGGCGTTGGCTAATGCCATTAGCTTTACCGTCATGACCCAGTTCCTCAGCCGCCCTGAAGGGCGCATCGCCTACTCGCTCGACGGCCCGGCTGCCGGTCCGCTCGTCGTCCTCGTCCCCGGCATGGGAGACCTGCGCAGCACCTGGCGGGAGCTCGTCGGCCCGCTCGCCGAGGCCGGCCACCGCGTCGCCGTCATGGACCTGCGCGGCCACGGCGAATCCGACACCACCTTCGCCACGCACGGCGACGTCGTGACCGGCCAGGACGCCCTCGCGCTCGTCGAGCACCTGGGCGGCCCGGCGGTCCTCGTCGGCAACTCGATGGGCGCCGGCGCCGCCGCATGGGCCGCCGCCGAGCGACCCGACCTCGTCGCGGGCCTGGTCCTGACCGGCCCGTTCCTGCGCGAGCGCCCGATGCCGGCGATCGCCGTCGCCGTCCTGCACGGCCTCGAGCGGGTGCTGTTCTCCCGCCCCTGGGGTGCGGCCCTCTGGGCGTCCTACTACCGCGGGTACCTCAACCGCGGAACCAAGGCGCCGTGGCTCGACGAGCACGTCGCGGACCTGAGGTCGGCGATGAAGGACCCCGCGCACCTGCGCTCGTTCCGGCACCTCACCGTCCAGCTGACCCACGCGCCGGTGGAGGCCCGCGTCGGCGAGATCACCGCTCCGGCCGTCGCCTTCGTCGGCGCCATCGACCCCGACTTCCCGGACCCCGCGGCGGAGGCCGAGTGGCTGCGCGGCGCGATCGGTGCCGACGTGACGCTCATCCCGGACGTGGCGCACTACCCGCAGCACCAGGCGCCCGAGGTCGTCGTCCCCCGCACGCTGGCGTTCCTCGCGGACCTCCCCCGCGACGCGACCGGCCGGTTCCAGGTCCGCGCGAGCACGCGTGCCTAGGGCGGGGCTCGACCGGTCCGCCGTCGTCGACCTCGCCCTCGCGGTCGTCGACGACGGCGGCGCGACGGGCTTCGCGGACCTGACTCTCGCCGCCGTCGCGGCCCGGGCCGGCGTCGCGGTGCCCAGCCTCTACAAGCACGTCGCCGGACTGCCTGCCCTGCGCCGCGAGGTCGCGCTCGTCTGTATCGAGGAGTACGACGCCGCCCTCCAGGCCGTCCGCGCGGACCACTCCGGCACCGACCTGGTCCCCGCCATGGCGCGGGCGATCCGCGGCCTTGCCCGACGCTCCCCCGGCCGCTACCAGGCGGTGCAGGGCGCGGCCTGGGTGCACGACCCCGACGCGCACGCCGTCCGCGAGGCGAGCATCCGGGTCGTCGACGAGATCGCCGACGCCGTCACCGCGCTCGGCGTCCCGGACGACCGCCGGATCGACGCCGTGCGCGCCGTCCGTGCCGCGGTGCACGGGTTCGTGGTGCTCGAGCTCGACGGCGGCTTCGGGATGCCCGACGACGTCGACGCCAGCTTCGAGTTCCTCGTCGCCGGGCTCGTCGGCGGCCTGGAGCGCCTCAGCGTCCGGTAGCCCTGTGCACCCGGCCCGTCCGGTGCTGGGATGGGGGCGGGGAGGTGTCGGGCGATGAAGGGTGTCCGCACGGGGTACGGCCTGGCGTACCGCATCGGGTTCACGCCGTGGGAGCACTACGGCCGCGTCGAGGCGTCGACCGTCGCCGCCCTCCTGGACCGCGAGGAGGCCGACCGGCCACACCCGCCCGGTCGGGCGCTCGACCTCGGTTGCGGCCGCGGCCAGAAGACCCACGAGCTCGCCCGCCGGGGCTGGGACGCCGTCGGCGTCGACACGGCCGTGCACGCCATCGAGGGGTCGCGCCGGGGCGCACCCTCCGGGGCGCGCTTCGTGGTGGGGGACGTGACCGCGCTGGCCACCGACCTGGGCAGGTTCGACCTCTTCCTCGACGTCGGCTGCTTCCAGCACCTGGACCTCGCCGAGCGGACGGCGATGGGCCGCGGCGTCACCGCGCTCGCGAACCCGGGCGCGACGCTGCTGATGCTCGAGTTCGGGGCGACCCGGCTGCGCTCGTTCGTCGGCGGCGTGACCCGGGCGGAGATCCAGTCGGCCTTCGCGGGCTGGGACCTGCTCGCGGCCGAGCCCGCGAGCACGACCGGGCTCGGGTGGCCCATGTCGAGGACGTCACCGCAGTGGTTCCGCCTCGGGCTCGCCCCCTGAGGTCGTCTCAGACCAGCACGGCCCGCGACGCCAGCAGCGCTCGCAGCCAGCGCAGCTGGCGGTCGAGCTGGTGGGCCTGACCGCCCTCGTGCTGGTTGAACGCGTAGACCTCGATCTCGGTCGCCGGGTCCGCAGCCGACAGCCCGGCGTAGTGGTTGTAGGCCGCGAACACGGTGGACGGCGGGCACGTCTGGTCCCGCAGCGCGACCGAGAACAGGGCCGGCGCCGAGGCGCGCCGCGCGAAGTGCACCCCGTCCAGGTAGGACATGGTCCGCAGGACGGTCGCCTCCTGGTCGCGGTGCACGGCGAGGTACTGGACGAGCTCGCCGTACGGGAACGCGTCGGTGATCCCCAGCGCACGCGGGTAGTGGCACAGGAACGGCACGTCCGGCATGACCGCGGCGAGCCCGTCGACCAGTCCGCCGACCGCGAGCGCGAGCCCGCCACCCTGGCTGATCCCCGCGACGGTCACGCGTGCGGGATCGACACCGGGCAGCGCCCGCACGGCGTCGACCGCGCGGACCGCGTCCGTGATGAGCCGGCGGTAGTAGTGGTCGTGCGGGTCGAGGATCCCGCGCGTCATGACGCCCGGCGACGCCGGTCCCGAGCCCGCCGGATCCGGCGTGTGGCCGCCGTTGCCCCACGTGGAGCCCTGCCCGCGCGTGTCCATGACCAGGTGCACGTACCCCGCGGCGGCCCAGGCGAGCCGTTCGTGCGCGAACCCGCGCCCGCCGCCGTACCCGATGAGCTCGACGACGGCGGGCAGGTCCCCGGCCACCCCCGTGGGGCGCGTCACCCACGCCTTGATCGGGTGCCCGCCGAACCCGGCGAACGTCACGTCGAACGCGTCGATGACCGTCAGCCCGGAGTCGACGGGCGTCACGGTCAGCCCGAGGTCGAACGCACGCGCCTCGGCGAGCGTGGTGTCCCAGAACTCGTCGAAGTCCGCCGGCTCGTCCAGCACGGGCAGGTAGCGCTCGAGCTCGGGCAGGGGCAGGTCGAACAGGGCCATCGTGCTCCTAGCGGGAAGAGTCAGCGGGCGAGGAATCCGAGCAGATCATGCCGGGTCAGCACCCCGACGGGCGACCCGTCGTCCACCACCATGAGCGCGTCCGCCTTCTGCAGGGCCGACCTCGCCGACTCGACGCTCTCCCCCGAGCCGATCAGCGGCAGCGCGGCGGACATGTGCCGGTCCACCCGGTCGGAGAGCTCCGCGTCCCCCGAGAACACCGCGTCGAGGAGCTCGCGCTCGCTGACCGCGCCGGCCACCTCGCCGATCTTCACGGGCGGCTCCGCACCGACGACGGGCATCTGGGAGACGCCGTACTCGTGCAGGATCTCGATGGCGTCGCGGACCGTCTCGTTCGGGTGGGTGTGCACCAGGTCGGGCAGCGTGCCGGTCTTGGTGCGCAGCACGTCCGCCACGGTGGCGCCCTCGTCGGCGGCCAGGAACCCGTACGACCGCATCCACTTGTCGTTGAAGATCTTGGACAGGTAGCCGCGTCCGCTGTCGGGCAGGATCACGACGATCACGGCCGCGGCCGCCGCCGACGGGTCCTCGTCCTGCAGCCGACGGGCGAACCGCAGCGTCGCCTCGACCGCCATGCCGCACGAGCCGCCGACCAGCAGCCCTTCCTCGCGGGCGAGCCGACGGGTCATCGCGAACGAGTCCGCGTCGGAGACCGCGATGATCTCGTCGGGCACCGTCGGGTCGTAGGCGGTGGGCCAGAAGTCCTCACCGACGCCCTCGACCAGGTACGGCCGTCCGTCGCCGCCGGAGTACACCGAGCCGGCGGGGTCGGCGCCGATGACGACCACCCGTCCGTCGGAGACGTCGTGCAGGTACCGCCCGGTGCCGGTGATCGTGCCGCCCGTGCCGACACCCGCGACCATGTGCGTGACGCGGCCCTCGGTGTCCGCCCAGATCTCCGGGCCGGTCGTCTCGTAGTGGCTGGCCGGGCCGTTCACGTTGGCGTACTGGTTCGGCTTCCAGCCGCCGGGGATCTCCTTCGCCAGGCGGTCCGACACCGAGTAGTACGAGTTCGGGTGGTCGGGGGCGACCGCGGTGGGGGTCACGACGACCTCGGCACCGTAGGCGCGCAGCACGTCGCGCTTGTCCTGGCTGACCTTGTCGGGACAGACGAAGACGCAGCGGTAGCCCTTGCGCTGGGCGACGAGCGCCAGGCCGACGCCGGTGTTGCCGCTGGTCGGCTCGACGATGGTGCCGCCGGGCAGGAGCTCGCCGCTCGCCTCCGCGGCCTCGATCATCTTCAGGGCGATGCGGTCCTTCACGGAGCCGCCGGGGTTCAGGTACTCGACCTTGGCGAGGATCGTCGCCGTCAGGCCTGCCGTCACGGACGTGAGCTGGACGAGCGGGGTGCCGCCGACGAGCTCCGAGATGTGCTTCGCGTACTTCACGACCGACTGCTCCCAGGGGTGTTGGGGTGGGCCAGACGCACGTCGGCCCGAGTGCGTTCGATCATCGCACCCGGGCCCACGGCAGTCAGGTCAGGCGTCAGTCGCCACGCAGGATCGCGAAGATCCGCAGCAGCTCCAGGTACAGCCAGACCAGCGTCACGACGAGGCCGAAGGCCGCCGTCCACGCGAGCTTGGCCGGGACACCGGCCTCGACGCCGCGCTTGATGGAGTCGAAGTCGACGATGAGCATCGCGGCCGCGAGCACGACGGCGATGAGACCGACGGCGACGCCGATCCAGCCGGACCGCAGCGGGCCGTACTCGCCCCCGCCGACCCCGAACAGCATGAGGCCGAGGTTGATGAGCGAGAACACGAGGTAGCCGACCATCGCGATCAGCAGGGTGCGCTGGAACTTCGGCGTGACCCGGACCTTGCCGGACTTGAACAGGACGAGCGAGACCGCGAAGACCGAGATGGTGGCCAGCACCGCCTGGCCGACGATGCCGTTGTAGAACGACTCGTACCACTGGCTCAGGCCACCGAGGAACACACCCTGCGCCGCGGCGTAGAGCAGGATCAGCGGCGGGCTCGGCTCCTTCTTGAACGCGTTGACCAGGCCGAGCACGAGCCCGACGATCGCGCCGACGATCCACAGTCCGGGCGCGAGCACCCAGGTGGCTGCACCGGTGACGACCAGCACGGCCAGCAGGCCCGCGGTCTTCATGATGACGTCGTCGTACGTCAGCCGGCCCGTCTCGCGCGTGGTCGCGGCGGGGGCGGCGTACATCTGGTCGAGGGTGGCGGCGTCGGCCACCTGAGGGCCGGGGGTCCCGTAGGAGACCGTCGACGTGGGCGTCTTCTGGCCCTTGCGCTGGACGGGGTCCTGGAACACCGGACTGTTGTTGAAGATCGGATTGGCCATGGCGTCCTCCTGGACGGATCGGGCGCTGTCAGACAAGGCTGTCACCGTAGCGAACGTCGACGGGGGCGCGTTCGTTCCCACGCCTCGTACGCCTCGGCCTTTCGGCGGGGGCGGATCCCCCCTTGGTCCGATGTATGGCCTTGCCGGACACCTCTAGGGTCGTCACGGCTCCATTTCCCGACTGACGAGGAACAGTGATGATCGAGGCCCACGACCTCACGAAGAGATACGGCAGCAAGACGGCGGTGGACGGCATCTCGTTCACCGTGCAGCCCGGCCGGGTCACCGGCTTCCTCGGCCCGAACGGTGCCGGGAAGTCCACCACGATGCGCATGATCGTCGGCCTCGACCGGCCGACGCACGGCACCGTCACCGTCAACGGCCGCCCCTACGCGGAGCACCACTCCCCGCTGACGCAGGTCGGCGCCCTGCTCGAGGCCAAGGCGGTCCACACGGGCCGCAGCGCCCGCAACCACCTGCGCGCCATCGCCGCGACGCACGGCATCGGCAACAAGCGCGTCAACGAGGTCATCTCGATGACCGGGCTCGACACCGTCGCCAAGCGACGCGTCGGCGGCTTCTCGCTCGGCATGGGGCAGCGCCTCGGCATCGCGGCCGCCCTGGTGGGCGACCCGCAGACGCTGATCCTCGACGAGCCCGTCAACGGGCTCGACCCCGAGGGTGTCCTCTGGGTGCGCAACCTGGTCAAGTACCTGGCCGGCTCCGAGGGGCGCACGGTCTTCCTCTCCTCGCACCTGATGAGCGAGATGGCGGTGACGGCCGACCACCTCATCGTGATCGGCCGCGGCAAGATCATCGCCGACGGACCGGTCGAGACCGTCATCTCCGAGGCCACGCGGTCCACCGTGCGCGTCCGGTCGCCGCAGGCCACCGACCTGGCGGCCCGCCTGGCCGGTCCCGACGTGACGGTGACCCCCGCCGAGGACGGCCTGATCGAGGTGCACGGGGCCACAGCCGTCGAGGTCGGCGAGATCGCGGCGGCATCGGGCATCGTCCTGCACGAGCTCACGCCGCTCCAGGGCTCCCTCGAGGACGCCTACATGTCCCTCACGTCCGACTCCGTCGAGTACCACTCGGCCGCGCTCCCCGGCGAGGAGTCCCACTCGGCGGGCGCCCACGCCGCCACCTCTGCTACGACCACCGGAGAGGACGCCCGATGAGCACCGCCGTCGCCACCGAGCCCCACCGCCACGCCACCCCGCTGAAGGACTACAGGCTGAGCTTCGGCCACCTGCTGCGCGGTGAGTGGATCAAGTTCTGGTCGGTCCGCTCGACCATCTGGACGATCAGCATCTTCCTGCTGGCGACCGTCGGCCTGGTCGTGCTGATCAGCCTGGCGTACGTCAACGCCCCCGGCCCCGAGCAGGGCGGCCCGCCCGACGCGACCGACGCGCTGGCGCCGTTGAGCTTCGCCGTGACCCTCGGCCAGCTGGCCCTGGCCGTCCTCGGCGCGCTGACCATCACGAGCGAGTACACCACCGGGATGATCCGCTCGAGCCTGACCGCCGTGCCCAAGCGCCTCCCGGTCCTGTGGTCCAAGGCGATCGTGCTGATCGTCGCGGTCCTCGGGGCGAGCGTCGTGGGCGTCGCCATCGGGACGGCCCTGCAGTGGCTCTTCTTCGACGGCCAAGGGCTCTCGGTCGACTTCAGCGACCCGGAGATGATTCGGCCGCTCGTCGGCACCGCCGTGTACCTGGCGACGATCGCGCTGTTCGCGTTCGCCCTCGGGGCGCTCATGCGCCACTCGGCCGCGGCCATCGCGACCGTGCTCGGCCTCCTCCTGGTCGCGCCGATCCTCTTCAGCTCGATCCCGTGGAAGCCGCTGACCCTGATGTTCCCGTTCCTCCCGGGCATCGCGGGGCAGCAGCTCACGCAGACGCAGAGCCAGCTCGAGGCCGCGGCCGAGTTCTCGGACATCGGGGCCGACCTGAGCGCCTGGGAGGGCTACGGCGTCCTCGTGCTGTGGGTCGTCATCGTCCTCGGGGCGGCCGCCGTGCTGCTGAAGAAGCGCGACGCCTGACCTGACGCACGACGAAGGGGGCGGTCCGGTTGCGGACCGCCCCCTTCGTCGATGTCAGACGACCTCGCCGAGCGCCGGCTACGTGACGCGCGCGACGGTCGCCGCGCCGTCGTCACCACGACCCCCGCCGGCGTGCGGGCGCTGGCCGAGACGCGCGCCGCTCGCGCCGAGGTCTACGCGGACCTGCTAGCCGACTGGTCCGACGACGACCGACGGCTCCTCGCGGACCTGCTGACCCGGCTCAACGACGAGCTCGACGCCCAGGGCAGCAGGACCTGACACCGGCTAGCGTGGGCCGCCGCAGGAACGCCCACCACGACGAAGGACCTCGATGACCGACGCACCGGCCCGCACCCGCCCCGCACCGCTCGTCGGGGAGGTCGTCCGGACCGAACGGCTCGCGGAGACGATGGTCCGGGTGGTCGTCGGCGGCGCGGGCCTGGCGGCGTTCGAGCCGTCGCCGCACGCCGACTCCTACGTCAAGGTCGTCTTCCTGCCGGCCGGCACCGACCGCCCGCTGCGCGCGGACGGCCGCCTCGACCTCGACGCGGTGCGCGCGAGCCTGCCGCCCGAGCAGCAGCCCCGCCAGCGCTCCTACACCGTCCGCGCGTGGGACCCGGTCTCGCGCGAGCTGACGCTCGACTTCGTCGTGCACGGCGACGAGGGCCTCGCGGGACCGTGGTCGGCGGCTGCACAGCCTGGCGACGAGGTCCTCGTGGTCGGCCCCGGCGGCGCGTGGTCGCCCGATCCCGACGCGGCGTCGTACCTGTTCGCCGGCGACGCGAGCGCGCTGCCCGCGATCGCGGTCGCCCTCGAACGGCTGCCCGCCGACGCGGTCGGGCACGCTGTGATCGAGGTGCACGGCCCCGAGGACGAGATCCCGCTGGCCTCCCCCGCCGGCGTCCAGGTGCTCTGGGTGCACCAGGGCTTCTCGGTCGCCGGTCTCGCGCTCGTCGACACCGTGACGGCACTCCCCGACCTGCCGGCGCCCGTCAGCGCGTTCGTGCACGGCGAGGCGGGCGTGGTGCGCGAGCTGCGCCGGCACGTGCGCGCCGACCGCGGGATCACGCGGGACCAGCTCTCGGTGTCCGGCTACTGGCGCCTGGGCGCCGACGACGAGGGCTGGCGGGCCACCAAGCGCGACTGGCTCGCTACGATCGAGCAGTCCGAGGCGGCGGAAGGGCTCGACTGACCCATGTGGAGCGTGACGTTCGACTGCGCGAGCCCGGCGGCGATGGCCCGGTTCTGGGGTCCGGCGCTCGGCTACGTCGAGCCGCCCCCGCCCGACGGGTTCGCGACCTGGGACGACTGGGCCCGCCACCACGAGGTGCCCGACGACGAGCTGGACGACGGCGCCTACCTCGCGGACCCCGCCGGGGTGCTGCCGTCGCTGTCGTTCCTCAAGGTCCCCGAGGGCAAGGTCGTCAAGAACCGGCTGCACCTCGACCTGCGCGTGTCCGGCGGGCGGTCGGTGCCGCAGCACGAGCGCGAGGCCCTGATCCGCGCTGCCGTCGACCGGCTGACCGCCGCGGGCGCCACCGTGCTCGCCGAGCACCCCGGGCGCGACGGGCTCGACCACGTGGTGCTGGCGGACCCTGAGGGCAACGAGTTCTGCGTGGTCTGACCCCCGGGGGTCCGGGTGACCGCTCTGGGGTGCGTACGCGGTGGCCACCGGGGCGTTCAGGGTGGGCGCCCCAGGGCTGGCCGACGTACCGCTCGCGCTGCTGCGCCGGACGTGCGGCTCGGCGCCGCGGGTAAGCGCTCCCCCACGTGCGCGCGCCTAACCGCTTCACGCCTTGCCGTCACCCCCGCGAGGCGCGATGTTAGCGCTCACACGGCGTCGCGACGACGCCGTGCGTCCGTGCGGGTGCGCCGCGCTCCGCGGGGACGAGCCGTCACGACGACGTCACGGAGGAAGACCCATGATCCGAGCACGCACCCGCAGCCGCAGACGGTTCGCCGCTCTCGCGGCGGTCGCGACCCTGGTCGCCGGAGCGGCGATCACGGCACTCGCACCCGCCGCGCAGGCCGCTGCGCCGCCCCTGGTGTCCGCACAGTCCGGGCGCTGCCTGGACGTCAACGGCAACGACGCCACGCCCGGCGCCGGCATCCAGATCTGGGACTGCAACGGCGTCGCCGGGCAGGGTTGGACGCTCACGTCGGCCGGCGAGCTGCGCACGTTCGACGGCACCCGCTGCCTCGACGCTCTCAACTGGGGCACGACGCCCGGCACCAAGCTGATCTCGTGGAGCTGCACGGGCGGCGCCAACCAGCGGTTCGCCTGGGGGTCCAACGGCTCGCTGGTCCACCAGCAGTCCAAGCTCTGCATCGACGTCACCGGATCGAAGACCGCCAACGGCACCCCCGTCGCGCTGTGGACGTGCAACGGCGGCGCCAACCAGCGCTGGTCGGCTCCTGCTGCCTACCCCGGGCCGGGGAACATCACGGGCGCCACCTGGGCCCATGACCCCACCGTCGTGAAGCGTCCCGACGGGACGTACCTCGTCGCGACGACGGGCCGCGGCATCCCGCTCAAGACCTCGTCGGACCGCACCGCGTGGAGCGACGTCGGCTCCGCGTTCCCGAACGGCACCCCGTGGACGTCGAGCTACACCACCGGTGACCTGTGGGCGCCGGACCTGTCGTACCGCAACGGCCAGTACTACCTGTACTACTCGGCCTCGACGTTCGGCAGCATGAGCTCGGCGATCTTCCTGGCCACCAGCCCGAGCGGGAACGCGGGCACCTGGACCAACCGCGGACTGGTGGTGAGCACCACCAGCTCCAGCAACTACAACGCGATCGACCCGGACCTGGTGGTCGACCAGCAGGGCAAGTGGTTCCTCAGCTTCGGGTCGTGGTGGTCCGGGCTGAAGGTCATCGCGATCGACCCGTCGACCGGCCTGCGGTCCGGGACGTCGTTGACGTCGGTCGCGTCACGCAACGGCAGCGGCATCGAGGCGCCGGACATCTACTACCGCGCCGGGTACTACTACCTGTTCGCCTCGTTCGACAACTGCTGCAAGGGCGCGCAGAGCACGTACCGGATCATGGTCGGGCGCTCGACGTCGGTGACCGGGCCGTACGTGGACCGCAACGGGACCGCCATGACCAGCGGCGGCGGGACGCAGATCCTCGCAGGTCACGGGTCCATCCACGGCCCCGGCCACTCCGCCACGCTGACCGACGGCGACGGGACGATCCTCTTCTACCACTACTACACGGACGCGGGTGACTCCCGGCTCGGCATCAACCGGCTGAGCTGGGACTCGGCAGGCTGGCCGGTCGTCAGCTGACGCGCGAGGAGGCCCCGGTCGGCGTGACCGGGGCCTCCTGCGTGCTCAGTCCCAGGGCCAGAGCGACCCCCGCTCCGGCGCCACGGGACCGACCGGCTGCGACGTCGCGGATGCCGTGACGAGGCCCGCCCCGAACCCCGTCACGCGCACCGTGAGCGTCGCGCCCTCCAGCGCCGGGGTCACGGCGAGCCGCTCCCCCGTCACCCCGTCGAGCCGCACCCCGTCGGCGAACCACGCGTACGCCAGGCGCACGTCGCGGGGCTGCCAGCCGGAGGTCGTCGCCCGGACCGTCTTGCCGACGCGGGCGTCGCCGGTGACCTTCACCGTCCCCGGCACCACCGTCTGCGACGGTGCGCAGTCGGGGGCGTCGGCCCGGAACGCCCACGAGGCCACCTGCGGACCGGCGGGGAACGCGAACCCGTCGAGCGGGCGGGCCGTCACGGTGACGGTGCCGCCGAGCGGGACGGGCACGGTGCCCTCGGCCGCCGCGCCGCCGACGGTGTACGCGACACCCTCGACGGTCGGGACGGCGAGCGACCCGTCGCCGGTGCACGCGGGAGCCGTGAACACGGGCGCCTGCGGGGTCACGACGACGTCCGCGCACCCGGGGGCGACGAACGCGTGCTCCCACTCGGCGACGGCGCCGGCGGCGAGCTCGAAGCCGTCGGCCGCGCGTGCCGTGACGACGACCTGCGCGTCCGCCGCGACCTCCACCGTGCCGGTGACGTCCTGACCGTCGATCGCGTAGAGCACGCCCTCGACGTCCGGGATCGTGACCGTGGCGGTCCCGTCGCAGACCGGCGCGGCCTGGAACGTCGGCGCGACGGGCGTGACCACGCCGTCGGCCTCCGCGGCCCCGACCTGCCACTCGCGGATGCCCACCGAGCCCTGCCCGGCGGCCGCACCCCACGACTGCGCGACGATCCGCAGCGCCCGGGTGGTCACGGGCTCGAACCCGACGGGCTCGAACCCCTCGCTGTTCCGGCCGTACTCACCGTCCGTCAGCGTCACGTCGTGCCACGTCGAACCGTCGAGGTACTGGAGCACCCAGGAGCGGGGCGCGATGAGGCCCTCGTTCTGGGCGTCCGGCACGTTCTGGTACCACCAGACGTTTGCCCGGTCGACCGTCACGTCGAAGTCCCACGTCAGCTGCGCCCACTGCTCGCCGACGCGGTCCCACGTGCCCCAGGAGGCGCCGTACTTGCTCGCGTCGTCCTCGCCCCAGGCGTTCGTGCCGTCGACGAGCCCGCCGACGGCCTCCCACCCGGAGGTGAACGACGTGGTCGGCGTCGCGTACGGCGCGACGTTGCCCTCGAGCTGGGCGCCGTCGCCGAGCGGCACGGAGACCGTGGTGGTCGCCGTGTTCCCGGCGCGGTCGCGGGCCCGGACCACCAGCTCGTGCGGCAGCATGTCCGGAGCCTCGACGACGGCACCGGGTTCGACCGCGACCCAGTCACCCGCCCCGTCGAACCGGTGCTCCAGGGCTGCCAGACCGGACAGGACGTCCGACCCGCCGACCGTGACCGCGCGCGTCGCGGCGTCCAGCGTGGCGGTGACCGTCGGTGCGGCGGTGTCCACCTTGACGGTGCGGGTGACCTCGGCGGACACGTTGCCCGCCGCGTCGGTCGCGCGGCCGGTGACTGTCGACTCGCCCTGCGTGTCCACCGGGACGTCGACGAACCGGGCGTCCGGCGTGGCCGTCCAGGCACCGGCCCCGGTGCGCGTCTCGATGACCGTCCGGTAGGAGGTGTCGTCGTCGGCGGCCACCCGGACGGTGACCGGCGAGGAGAACCAGCCGTCCTCGCCCGACGTGCCGGACGCGGCGACCGTGACCGTCGGAGCCGTCGTGTCGTCGCCGCCCGGGTCGACCGTGCCGCCCACGTGGACGGTCGCGGTCAGGTAGGCCGCCGACTGCCCCAGCGCGCGGCCCTCGACGGTGAACGTGCCCTCCGCGGCGTACTGCGCCGGGTCGACCGGGCGCCAGCTGACGGGTGTCCAGAGGCCGTCGACGCGGACCGCCTCGGGCAGCACGGGCGCGGTGCCGACGGGCGTCGCGACATCCACGTCCGGCAGCGCGCCGGCCTGGACCGCGTAGACCTCCCACTCGGACACCGCGACGGAGTGCACGTACGCACCCTCGTCCTGACCGCGGAACGTCGCCCGCAGCGCGGTCGTCGTCACCGGCGTGAACGTCACCGTGTGCCACTCGTCCGTGGCCGTCGGGTAGGTCGCACCCTGCACCGGCTGCCAGTCGCCGGCCTCGTCGCGGTACTCGACCACCCAGGAGGCGGGTGGACGGATCCAGTTGCCGTCGCGGTGGAGCTCGATGCCGACGCTGCCGGTGCGCACGGGGGCGTCCCACGTGTACTGGAGCCAGTCGGTCGCGTTCGAGCTGGTGACGCCGCGGTAGTTGCCCCACTGGTCGGGCGGCAGCAGCGCGGTCGTGGCGCGGAAGCCGTCGTTGATCGAGCGGAGCGTCATCGGCGGCTGCTCGGTGAACGAGGCGGCCGCGGTCGCCGCGAGCGCGACGTTGTCGGTCAGCCGGAACGCCGGGTCGTCCGCACGCGTCGGGACCACCGGCAGGATCCGGTCACCGTCCCACTGCACCTCGTCGATCGCGATCGAGCGACGGAAGTGGCCCCCGCCCACCGCGTCCTTGGTGTGGTACGTGATCCACCAGCGGCCGTCGTGCTCCACGATCGACGGGTGCACGGTCGTCGCGGACGTGCCGCCCAGGATGATCCCCTGGTACGTCCACGGGCCCAGGGCCGACGGCGCCGTCGCGTACGCGATGCACGCCTGGTAGTTCGACGGCGTGCACTCCGAGCCGCCCTGCTTCCAGTCGTACGCCAGGTAGTACGTGCCCTCGCGCTCGACCACCCAGGGCGCCTCGAAGAAGCCGGTCAGCCCGCCCAGGGTCGAGATTGCGCCGGTCGTGGCGGTCATCGTCGGCTCGAGCTCGACCACCCGCGCGACGCCCCACGAGCCCCAGTACAGGTACACGCGGCCGTCGGTGTCGGTGAAGACGTGCGGGTCGATGACCTCCTGGCCGTTCGTCGACGTGCCGAACACGTCGGTCCAGGTGAGCAGCGGCTCGCCGACCGCGTCGGTCCACGGGCCCAGCGGGCCGTCGGAGACCGCGACGCCGATCGCCATCCGGTTGGGGACCTCCGTGTTCTCCCACTGCACCGGCGCGTACCAGTAGAACTTCCCGTCGGCGCCGCGGGTGACCTGCCCGGCGTACGCCCCGTCGCCGGTGGCCCAGTCGAAGACCTCGTCGGGGTCCAGGTTGTCGGCGTACAGGTTCCAGTCGCCGCTCGTCGGGTCGGCCGTGGTCAGCACGCCGTAGTCGTGCATCTCGAAGCCGCCCTGCTGCTCGGCCGCCTCGTCGTGACCGCCGTAGACGTAGAGCGTCCCGTCCACCGACAGCGGTGCCGCGTCGGCGGAGTAGTACGTCCCGTCGCCGAGGATCGGGTTGCCCTCGGTGTGGAACGACCGGGTGGCGGGCGGGTCCGCCGCGACGGCAGCCGACGGCCAGGCCGTCAGGGCCGTCGCGACGAGAGCGCCGGCGAGCACGGTGGTGAGTGTCTTCCTCATGATCAACGTCCCACCTTCGTGCCGTCGGAGGTGCGGCTGGTCGGGGTGTAGCCGTCCTTGGTGCCGGTCACCGTGACCGTGAGGACCTTGCCCCTGTCGGCGGTGCGCACCAGGTAGACCGGGAGGTCGGCGCCCTTGATCGCCTTGCCGTCGAGGAACCACTGGTAGCTCGTCGACACCGGGAACGGTGACCACGGCGTCGTGACCGCGACGACGGGCAACCACGGCTTCGCGATGCCCACGATGCGCACGTCGTGCGCGCCGAGCTGCCCGGGTTGGACCGTCGTCGGTGGCGACGAGACCCACGCGGACGGGTCGTGCCCGGCCGCGGCGCCCCGGACGTCGACCGCGAGCGCCTTGCCGACGTCGGCGGGACGCGGGCCGTAGCTGCTGCTCGTCGCTCCCCGGACCGACTTCCCGTCGAGCATCCAGCGGTACTCGAGCCGTGCGTCCGCCGGCCAGCCGGTCGTCTGCGCGGTGACCCGCTGACCGACGACCGCCGCGCCGAGCGCGACCGTGCCCGCCTGCACCGTCGGCCGGACCACGGCCGCGGACTCCGCGGACGTCACCGAGACGCTCTCCCAGCCGTCCAGGTACCCGGTGACCTCCACGGTCACGGTCTTGCCGACATCCTTCGACGTCGGCACGTACTCGGAGCCGGTCGCGTCCTTGACCAGCTTCCCGCCGACCGACCAGCGGTAGGCGAGCTCGACGCCGTCGGGTCCCCAGCCGGCGGTCTGCGCGAGCAGCACCTGCCCGACCGTCGGGATGCCGACCACCTCGACGGTGCCCGCGGTGACGACGGCCTCGCCGGGTCCGGCGGCCACCTCGAGCGGCGCCTCGGCGACCGACTCCCCGCTCGTGGCCCGCACCGTGTACGACCCCGCGTCGAGCGTGGCCGGCAGCGGTGCCGTGCGCAGCGAGCCGGCTCCGTCGGCGTCGGTGGCGAGCGTGCCGAGCGCGACGCCGCCCGGCTCGAGCGTCACCGCGTAGTCGGCGTCGGCCGTACCGCCCGCGAGGGTCGCGTCGAACGCGTCGCCCGCGGTCACCGGACCGGTGGGGACGGTGAGGACGAGCGGCGCGACGCTCGCGCTGTCGACCTCCCACTCGACGATCCCGACCCACCCGTTGGCGGGCTTGGTCAGGGTCGCGCGCAGCGCCGTCGTGGTGACCGGGGCGTGCGTGACGGTGTCGAACTGGCCGAGCGTCGTGGTGAACCCCGACGGCTCGGGCACGGGTGCCCAGGTGGTGCCGTCGTCCAGCAGGTACTCGAGCGTCCACGACGCCGGCAGTCGAACGCCTCCGCCGTCGTCGAAGAACAGGATCCTGCTCGTCGTCGTCGTGACGGGCGTCGGCCAGTCGAGCCGGGCCCACTGGGTGGCGCCCGCGATGTTCCACGTGCCCCAGGCCGAGGCCTGCGACGTGACCGGGTGGACGGCGACGCCGTCGGTGATGCCGGCCGCGCGGTTCCACGTGGTCGACGCCGAGACGCTGACCACGGCGTTGGGCGCGATGTTCACCGGGGCGTTCGGGTCCGGTGGCGGCACCTCCAGGGTGCCGACGGTCGAGACGTTCCCCGCCCGGTCGGTCGCCCGGTACTCGACGGTCGCCGCCTGGGCGATCGTCGCACCGGAGCCGTAGGTGGTCCACGCGCCGCCGTCGACCCGGTACTCGATCGACGCGATGCCGGAGCCCGTCTCCGTGGTCGTGACCGTGAGGCGTCGCCGCGACTCGTCGAAGCTCGCCGCCACCACCGGTGCCGTGCCGTCGATGTCGACCGCGACCGACTGCACCGGCGAGACCAGCCCGCCGTCGTCGGTGGCCCGGGCGCGCACGGTGTGCCGCCCGTCGCCGCTGACCGTGAGCGGACCGGTGACCTCGGTCCAGACACCCCCGTCGACCTGCGCTTCGACGCGGGGTGCCGGGTCGTCCTCGTCGGTCGCGGTGACCGTGACGACGACCGGGCCGGTGAACCACCCGCTGGCCGGACGCGCCGGCTCGGTGGTGGCCGTGACCACCGGTGGCGCGGGCGCCCCCGAGGTCACGGTGACGACGACCGTCGGCCGCTTGTCGGTGCCGACCACGGTCCCCTCGACCGTGAACTCACCGGCCTCGGCGTACGACGCCGGGTCGACCGCGTCCCAGGTCACCGGCACGGAGGCCTGCGACCCGTCGTTGTACACCGCGATCGCCCGCGCCGGGAGCACCGGTGCGGTCTCGGCCACGGTGGTCACCGCGAGCGGCTCGAACGTGTTGACCTGCACGGCGTCGGTCGGGCGCACCCAGACCGTCGCCCGCGCCAGCCGCGACGTCCCCTGCACGAAGCCCGGCACCGTGAAGTCCCCTTGCGCGGCATAGGCCTCGGCCGGGACGTCCTGCCACGTGACCGCCCGGGGCACGCGGGTGCCGTCGGCGAACACGACCTCGACCTCGTCGGGCAGCACGGGTGCGACCCCGACGAGCGTGCGCACCGCCACCGGCTCGACCGACACGGGCTCGTCCGCGAGCGCCTGCCACTCGATGATGCCGGGGTAGCTCGCGCCGTTGCGGACCAGCGTGGCGCGCAGCGACGTCGTCGTGACCGCGTCGTGCGTGACGGCATTCAACGAGCCGTCCTCCGTCGGGTAGTCGCTCGCACCCGTCACCGGCAGCCACGAGCCGTCGGACGCCAGGTACTCCAGCGACCACGACGACGGGGGCAGCACGCCACCGGGGTCCCGGTTGGAGTGGAACAGGATGCGCGACTCGTCGACGCGCACCGGCTCGGGCCAGGTCAGCCGCGCCCAGTACGTGTTGCCCGCCCCGGAGGCGGTCCCCCACGTGCCCCACGCGTCCGACTCGGCCGCGGCCGGGTAGTTCGTGTTGCCGTCGTTGATGGCGGCGACGCTGTTCCAGCCCGTGACGGCGGACGCCGTCGCGGTGGCATCCGGCGCGACGTTCGTCTTCGCGCTGCCGCTGACCACGGCGTCGACCACGACGTCCGTGCCGGTGCTCAGCTCGCCGTCCGAGGCCGTGAGGCGCAGGACGTAGCGGCCGGTGGTGTCGAACCGCACGACGGTGGTCGCCGCTGCGGGGCTCGCGATGACGGCCTCGGCCCCGTCGGGGGCGCTGACGACGGTCCAGCCGCTGGTCAGCGTGCCGGCGGGCTGGGCGTCGTCGGTGACCGACCCGATGAGCCGCACCTGGCCCGGCTGGTCGAACGCCGGGTCCTGGTAGGCCGTGACCTTCGGGGCGGCGTTGGTCGACGGCGGCGCCTCGACCCCCGTCGCGAAGGCCTGGATCTCCTTGATGCCCGTGCGGAAGCCCGCAGCGTGCTTGACCGTGACGCGCAGCCGGTCCGCCTGCACGGCGGGGAGCTGCACGTGGTTGAGGTTGGCGGTCGAGTAGACCGGCGTGCGCGCCTGCCCGGTGACGGGGTGCCAGCCCGCGGCGTCGTGGTACTCGAGCGTGTACAGCTCGGGTGCCGCGTAGCCCTGCACGGTCGCGGTGGACGACGAGCGGTAGAAGTACAGCCGCACGTCGTCGACGGTCTGCGTGCCGTCCAGCTCGACCTCGACCGAGTCGGTCGCGTTCGGCGACCCGGCCGTGCCCCAGAACGGCTCGTTGACGGTGGTCCCGTCCACGGCACCCGCGGCACCCCGGCCCGCCGCCTCGAACGTCGCCGTCACCGGCCGGCCCGCGGCCAGGTTGGCCGAGCCGGTCGACGCGGTCGTGATGTCGGTGCCCGCCTTGGCGAAGATGTCGACCACGCGGGCGTCGTCGGCGAACCGGACGTCCGCCGCCGCAGCCAGCGCCGCCCCGGACGCCGTGACCACCTGCGCGCCACCCTCGGGCAGCTCGACCGTGCCCGTCGCCGGGTCGTAGACCACGTGCGCCAGGTCGTCCACCGTGAACGCGAGCTCACCGTCGAGGAACACCGAGTACCCGGCGGGCACGTCGGCGCCGTAGTGGTCGCCGGTCTCGTCCCACGTCACCGTGAGGTCGCGGTCGTGGTACCGGATGTTGTTGGCCGTGAAGTACGGCCAGTCGATGTCCACCGGGTCGAGCTCGATCTTGCCGTCCGCGCGGCTGCGCAGACCCATCGCGTCCTCGATGACCGTGAAGTTGGTCGCGCCGAGGATCGTGTGCTGGATCCACGAGCGGTACCCGATGGAGCCGCCGTCGGCCGCGGAGCCGTTGGCCCAGAACTCGTTCTGGTTGGGCAGCCGGTTGTCGCCGCCCTGGTAGTGCGCGAACGCGTTCCAGTAGAGGAGCTGCTTGTACATCTCCGGGGTCACGTAGTCCGACGGGTAGTCGCGCAGCACCGAGGCGAACATCCGGAACAGCACCGTGGAGTTGATGACGGAGAAGTTGTTCGAGCCCGCCTCCGGGGAGTCGTCCTTGTCCACCTGGTTGGCGGTGAAGAACGGGAACACCGGGTACTGGTCGGCGTCGGCGAACAGGCGCAGCGCCTCGACGTAGGACGCGTCGTAGTCCGGGTCACCCTGCTTCGGCATGAGCCCGACGGTGAACGGGTAGTAGTTGTTGATCTCCTTGTACGGGTTGAGCGTCCCGTCCTGCGTCATCCGGTGCTTGAGCAGGTTCCCGTACAGGCCCACCTGGTCCGGCGTCGTCTGGGCCGGCTCCCACAGGAGGTCGATGACGGCCGACCGCACGCGCGCGGCCAGGTCCTCCATGTGCTGGGCCTTCTCGGTCTCGCCGGCGACCCGGAAGAACTCGGCGGCAGCCTTCGCGTTGGAGTACAGGTACGCGCTCTCGGTGCGGTCCATGTTGGCGCCGTGCCCCGGCCAGTGGAACGACACCGCGTCGGCGTCGTTGCCCGTCATCGCGCCCCAGCTGTACTCGATGAGGTCGTTGCCGTTGCCGTCGTACGCGTCGAGCAGCCCTTCGACGTCGTCCATCGAGTGCTGGCCGAGGGTGCCACCGATCGCGCCCGGGCCGCCGTGCAGCTCGTACGCCCGCCACGCGGCCTCGGTGATGTACTCCGTGTACGAGTTCGACCAGTTGGCCGGGTCGCCCGGGTTGTCGACGAACTTCCCGCTCTTCGACACCTCGCCGACGGACAGCGCAGGGCCGTACGCGTACGTCGGGTCCCGGAAGTACTTGAGGTCGTCGACGAACATGCCGACCGTCAGCACGATCGCGTTGTTGTAGCCGAGCACGCCCTCCATGGACGTCGGGAACTGGTAGTCGTTGCCCGGGACGTCGGCGTCGAGGTAGTTGTAACGCATCAGCCACCAGCGGTAGAAGAGCGTCTTGTCGATGTTGTCCTCGGGGGTGTCGAGGTACGGGATGTTCTCCGCCCACCACCGGTTGTAGGCCGTGACGTGCGTGCGGAACGCCTCGGCCGGGCTCGCGGCGCGGTACGCGGCGTAGCCGGACGCGGACCCCGGGAGCTCGTCGACGAGCATGCCGAGCTGGAGCTTGGTGCCGGCCGTGCCGTTGGCGGGGACTGTCAGGTCTGCCGTGAGCGCGCCGGCAGCCGCGGTGAACCCGTCGCCCGAGAGCCGCGGGTAGACCGTCGTGATCGAGTTGAACGCGCGGACGGCCCCCACCAGCTCGTCGCCCTCGGCGTGCGTGGTCAGCGGCGACGTGGCGCTCAGGGTGACCGTGCGTGCGGCGCCGGACGTGTCGGTGACGTCGACGTCGGCCACCAGCACGTCGTCGTCGGTGATGAACTTCGTCTGCCGCAGCGTGAGCCCGCCGCCGGTGAACACGCTCGAGAAGTACGACGGGGTCTGGCGGCGCTGCGACGGCTGCTCGGTGAGGGTCACGGGCGAGCCGTCGGCCTGCACGGTGAACGTGAACGCTCCCCCGCGGCCCAGCGACTCCCAGTACGCGACATCCCCGTCCCAGCCGAGCGCGGTCGGCTGGTGGCTCTTCATGAACACGGCGCGACCGCGTGTGAACGCCACGCGGTTCTCGTCGGCGT
Organism: Cellulomonas sp. P5_C5; assembly: GCF_054049655.1. Classification (NCBI taxonomy): domain Bacteria; kingdom Bacillati; phylum Actinomycetota; class Actinomycetes; order Micrococcales; family Cellulomonadaceae; genus Cellulomonas; species Cellulomonas sp. P5_C5. Next base: position 86,272 of record NZ_JBFULY010000011.1, read on the forward strand.
CGAACCCGGGCCCGGTGCGCGCGAGCATCCGGTCCATCCAGAAGTCCGTGCCGGGTGCGCTGCCGGCGCCGGCGGCGACGTCCTCGTCGAACACGCGCTGCAGGTACGGCGACGGGCCGTACTCCACGCCGGTGTCCGGGACGGGGGTGTCGGATCCCTCGAAGACCGGCATGCCCAGGCTGCTCTGCGGAACCTCCGCTCCGGGGACCGCCGACGCCGCGACCGGCACCAACGACACGGCGACGACCGAAACGGCGACAAACGAGGTTGCGAGCACCCGGGCACGGCCCGATGCGAGGAGCGAAATCTTCACGTCCGGAACGCCTCTCTCCATTGAGAATGCGAGGAATGCCAGGAGCGTCGCATACGGTCTGCAACGACCGCAATGGGTTTCGGTGTTTTCGGTCGCAGAGACGCCGATCCGCCGCGGCGGAAAGATGGGCTCGCGCGCACGTGGTGCCCCCGCCGGGGTTCGAACCCGGACTGTGCCGGGTTTAAGCCGGCTGCCTCTGCCAGTTGGGCTACGGGGGCTGCGCGCCATCCTGCCAGCCGCACAGCACGCGAGCCCCCGACCCCGCGGGGGGTCGAGGGCTCGCGTCGAGAGTGATCAGGCGGTCTTGGCGGACTTCTTCGACGCCGGCGATCCGGGCTCCGCCTTCTGGGGCGGCAGCGCCAGGTCGCCCTCGCCCGGCTCGACGGCGCGCGGCTTGGCAGGCACCGACGCGGCGCGGAACTCGGCGCGCGGGTCGTGCAGGCTGCCGAGGGCGACCACCTCACGACGCAGCAGCAGCGCGCCCGTCCAGCCGGCCGCGATGCGGATCTTGCGGTTCCACGTGGGCATGGCGGCCACGTGGTAGCTGCGGTGCAGGACCCACGCGAGGAAGCCGCGGACCTTGATCCGGCCGAACATCTGCGCGACGCCCTTGTACATGCCGAGCGACGCGACGGCACCGATGTTCTTGTGCTTGTAGTCGGTCACCTCGGCCGAGCGCAGGACGCGCGCCAGGTTGTCGCCCAGGTGGTTCCCCTCGCGCAGCGCGTGCTGGGCGTTCGGGGGGCAGAACTGGCCCGGGTTGAACAGGTCCGGGACGGCCGCGCAGTCACCGGCGGCGTACGCGTCGGCCACGACCGTGCCCTCGGCGTCGACGACCTGCAGGGCGGCGTTGCAGGTGACGCGGCCCATCTTGTCCAGCGGGAGGTCCGAGTTCTGCAGCACCGGGTTGGCCTTGACGCCCGCCGTCCACACCAGGGTCTCGGCGTCGAACTCCATCTTGTTCGACAGCACCACGTGGCCGTCGACGCAGCTGCTCAGGAACGTGGACAGGTGGATCTCGATCTGCCGCTTGCGCAGCTGCTCGAGGGTGTACCCACCGAGCTCCTCGCTGACCTCGGGCAGGATCCGCGGCGAGCCCTCGACCAGGACGAAGCGCAGCTCCTCCTGCTCGATGGCCTTGTAGTACTTCACCGCGGCACGGGCCATGTCCTCGACCTCGCCGAGCGCCTCGATGCCGGCGAACCCGCCGCCGACGAAGACGAACGTGAGCATGCGCTTGCGCAGCTCGGGGTCCCAGGTGCTGGCGGCGATGTCGATCCGGTTGAGCACGTGGTTGCGGACCGCGATGGCCTCTTCGACGTTCTTGAAGCCGATGCCCTGCTCCGCGAGCCCCGGGATGGGCAGCGTGCGGGCGACCGAGCCGAGGCCGACGACCAGGTGGTCGTAGGTGATCCAGTACGGCTCACCCTCCTCGGGCGTGATCTGCACCGTGCGCCCGGCGTGGTTGATCTCGCTGACCTTGCCCTGCAGCACGTCGATGCCCTTGAGGGCGCGGCGGTGCGGGGCGACGACGTTGCGGGGGTCGATGGACCCGGCGGCCGTCTCCGGCAGGAACGGGGCGTACGTCATGTACGGGCGGGGGTCGACGACGACGATGGCCGCCTCCCGCTTGCCGAGCCGCTTGCGCAGCCGGCGCGCGGTGTACAGGCCCACGGTGCCGCCGCCGAGGATCACGACACGGGGCACCTTGCGCGGCTTGCCCGGGCGGGCTGCCGCAGCTGTGCTGGTCGTGGTGGCGACGTCGGAGGCGGGGATAGGCATGCCTCAACGGTAGCGGCGCGGACATGCTGACGCGCTCCAGGAAGCCCCGAGAGGGCGGTGATAATGCGCACAGTGGGAACTCAGGAACGCGCCACCGCGTTCGCGCGGACCACCGACGAGTACCACTCCATGCTCGCCTTCGGGGTCCGCTCCTGGGTCTCGAAGTCCACGTGCACCAGGCCCCAGCGCTGGCTCATCCCCTCGGCCCACTCGAAGTTGTCCAGCAGGGACCACGCGTAGTAGCCGACCAGCCGGACACCGTCGTCGATGGCCCGCGCCGCCTGCTGCAGGTGCGCGCGGAGGAACTCCAGCCGCTCCGGGTCGTCCGTCGTGCCCTCGGACGTCCGGTCCGGGATCCCGTTCTCGGTGATGACGAGCGGGGGCGCGTCCGGGTAGTCGATGAGCAGGTCCATCAGCAGGTCATAGAGGCCCTCGGGGTAGACCTGCTGCCACACCGCCGCCGACGTCGGGTACGCCTCGACCTGGTTGCCGGCGTCGTCCACCCCCGTCACGCCGTAGTACTGCACCGCCAGCACGTCGAGCGGCGCACTGATGGCGTCGAGGTCGCCGTCCTGGACCAGGTCCGCGAACGCCGCCGCGTCCGCCGGCAGCTGCCCCCGCAGCGGGCCGATCGCGTCCGTCGGGTAGCGCCCCAGCAGGACCGGGTCCAGGAACATCCGGTTCTCGACGGCGTCCGTCCGGACCGCCGCCGGGTCCGCGTCGCGGCTCGTCGGGTAGACGGGCAGCAGGTTCAGCGCGATGCCGATCTCCCCTGCTGCCCCGCTGTCCCGGAACGCCTGCACCGCCCGGCCGTGGCCGAGGAGCTGGTGGTGGATCGCCGCGGCCGCCTGGTCGACGTCCGTGATCCCCGGGGCGTGCACCCCCCACCGATGGCCGACGTACGCGGTCGTCTTCGGCTCGTTGATCGTCAGCCACGTCGCGTCGACGTCCCGCAGCGCGTCGAACATGACCGCCGCGTACTCGCCGAACCGGTCCGCCGTCTCGCGCACCGCCCAGCCACCGGCGTCCTGCAGTGCCTGCGGGAGGTCCCAGTGGTACAGCGTGATCGCGGGGTGGATCCCGCGGGCCAGCAGGCCGTCCACCAGCCGACGGTAGAAGTCCACGCCCGCCTGGTTGACGTCCCCGGAACCTGTCGGCTGGATGCGGGGCCACGCCACCGAGAACCGGTACGCCGGCAGCCCGAGGTCCGCGACGAGGTCGAGGTCCGACTCCCACAGGCGGTAGTGGTCGGCGGCCGGGTCACCCGTCGACCCGTCGCTGATCCGCCCCGGCGTCGCCGCGAACGTGTCCCAGATCGACTGCCCGCGCCCGTCCACGGTCGTCGAGCCCTCGACCTGGAACGACGAGGTCGCCGCCCCCCACACGAACCCCGCGGGGAACGCCATGGGCTCGGCGGGCGGCTGCCACCCTGGTGCGGTGGGCGTCGGCGTCGCCGTGACCGGCCCGTCTGACGTGCAGGCCGCCAGCAGTCCAGCGGCAGAGACGCCGGCACCGAGCTGCAGGACCGTGCGGCGATTCAGCATGCCTCTCCTCGTCGAGTGGTGGGAGCGTTCCCACCACGCATTCTCGCAGGACGAGGGCGTCGGCGGCACCCGTTTCGTCAGGTGCCGCCGACGGAGGTCACGGCGTGCTGGAGGGCGACGGTGACGGGGCGGGACCCTCCGCGCCGATCGCCGCCTCCGCGGGAGCGTCGAGCGCCGGGGCCTTGGCGAACGGCCACGGCGGCGTCATCGCGCTGGACCCGATCGGGAGCACCTGCGCGCCGTCGTCGTCGTACGTGAACTCGGACGTCGGCGCACCCTGCAGCGGGTAGACGTTCCAGCGGGCACGCCCGTCCGTGTCCACCCGGCTGACGAACGACCACGGTTCCGTGGCCTCGGGGAACCAGTACTGCTCGAAGCCGTTGTCGAACGTCGTGCGCACCGGGCGGCCGCGGTCGTCGTAGACCTGCACGTCGCTCAGCGGGTTGCCCTCGGCGTCGTACACGAACAGGTTGCTCACCTGCATGCCGTCGACGACGACCCCGTCGACTGCCTTGTCCTGGATGATCGTCTGGGTGCCCCCGCCGCCGAGCTGGCCGGCCGTGTAGTCCGCGTAGACCGACTCGCTCGCGCTCACCCGGTCGTGCACACCCCCCAGCAAGGGCAGGACGGCGACCACGGCGACCGCGTTCGCCGTCACCGCGACCCAGGCCACCCGACGCGACTGGAACCACTCCCCTCGCCCGTACTGCACGCTGAGGACGACGGCGCCCACGAGCACGAGGAACGCCGCAAGGTTGCGCGGGAGCCACCCGGACACCCCGAGGAACGTCGCCACCAGCTGGTAGACGACCCAGCCGCGCAGCAGCCACCAGACAGGCCGCAGCGCGATCAGGAACGCCTCGACCGGCGCCCACCACGTCGTCGCGCGCAGGCGTCGCAGGATCCAGCGGCCCAACCGCCGGGTGTCCTCCACCGGGTCGCTCAACCGCCGGACCCGCCGCCCGTCGGCCGTCGCGGGCGCCAGGCCGGCCGCCGCCCGCAGCTCCGCCGCATAGTCCTCGGGCGGCCCGAACTGCTCCAGGACCCCGCGCCCGTGCGCCACGTGCCGCTCGTCGTCCAGCGCCTCCGCAAGGTCCGCCTCGAGGTCGTCCGTGAGGTCGTCGACCTGCTCCGGGCCCAGGTCGGCGAGGCTGCGGCGCACCGCCGCCGCGTAGCCGGCGACGTCAAGGACGTCCGTGGTGTCCAGCACGCTCATCGCACGACCTCCGTCTTGAGCAGGCGGCCCATGGTGCCTGCGAACTCCTGCCAGTCCTTGCGCTGCGCCTCGAGCATCGCCCGACCCTGCGCGTTGATGCCGTAGTACTTGCGGTGCGGTCCCTCGTCGCTGGGCACCACGTACGACGTCAGGGCTCCCGACGAGTACAGGCGCCGCAGCGTCCCGTACACCGACGCGTCCCCGACCTCCTCGATGCCCGCGGCGCGCAACCGGCGCACGACGTCGTACCCGTACCCGTCCTCGTCCGAGACGACGGCGAGCACGGCCAGGTCGAGCACGCCCTTGAGCAGCTGGGTGGTGTCCATGGGTCCTCCGGGGTTCGCGCCCGGCGGCGCCGACCGCCCTTCGGGGCGACCGACGGCGCCGGGCCGGCGAGCTGGTGCGGGAACCCCCTCCGGCTCCCGCAGGCGAGACGCTATTACACATTGCGCACTACCGTCCAGAACGCGCCAGGCGTGTCGCCGCGCGTCACGGCGTGTCGCGCGGGCCATCCGCGACGTCCGAGCAAGTGGCTGCCCAGGCGCGCACTTCCTCGGACGTTGCCTTCGCCCCGGCCGTCGCGCCCGAGGATGTGGCTGCCCCAGCGCTCGGATCCCCGGACGTCCGCACTCGTGCGGGTGGGGACCCACCGGAATGCGGACGTCAGCGGGTGGCGATGCTCCAGGCGATGCCGTCGAGGATGTCGTGCTCGGACGTGACCACCTCGGTCAGCCGGCCTCCGGCGGCGGAGACCTCGTCGCGCACCCGTCGGATGACGTCCGCCCAGACCAGGGCGCCGGCACCGATGACGTCGACCCGGCCGGGATGCATGAAGCCCAGGGCGGCGCGGTCCTCGCGGGACCGTCCCAGGAGGTCGTCGCACGCCGCGAGGACGACGTCGACCGGCAGCACCGACCCGTCGATGACGTCGGGGTCGTACGCGGGCAGCCCGAGGCCGTGGGCGGTCACGGTGGTGACCGTGCCGGCGAGGCCGACGAGCGTGACCGTCTTGCCGAGCGGGACGACGGCCGACGCGGTGTCCAGCGCCGCCGCGACGTCCGTGTGCGCCGCCGCGATCTCGGCGGCCGTCGGCGGGTCGCTGCGCAGGTGCCGCTCGGTCATCCGCACGCAGCCGACGTCCATCGAGAACGCCGCCTCGGGGGTCGTGGTGCCCAGCACCAGCTCTGTCGAGCCGCCGCCGAGGTCGACCACGAGGAACGGTCCGGGGTGCCGCGCGCCGAGCACGCCGGTGGCCCCGCGGAACGACAGCTCGGCCTCCTCCTGACCGGCGACGACCTCGGGCTCGACGCCCAGCGCGGCGTGCACGCCGTCGACGAAGTCCGCGCGGTTCTCCGCGTCGCGCGACGCCGACGTGGCGACGAACCGGATCGCCTCCACCCCGAGCCCCGTGCAGATGTCGTTGTACCGGCGGGCGGCGTCGAGGGTCCGCTCGAGCGCCTCGGGGGCGATCCGCCCGGTCCGGTCCACACCCTGGCCCAGCCGCACGACCTCCATCCGGCGGTCCAGGTCCACCAGCGTCCCGGCGTCCGGGTCGACGTCGGCGACGAGCAGTCGGATCGAGTTGGTCCCGCAGTCGATGGCAGCCACACGAGTCACGCGCACATCCTCGCACCGCTCCCCCACGCCACTCGAACACGCCGCCCCGCGCCGGCCGTCCGAGGACGTGCTCGCTCCAAGCTCGGACGTCCCCGGGTTGCTGCTCGCAGCGTCCGAGGAAACGGCTGCTCCAACGGCCGAAAGCTCGGACGTCCCGAGGTTGGCGCACACAGCGTCCGAGGATGTGGCTGCTCCAGCGCGCACAAGCTCGGACGTCCCGGGGTGGCCATTCACTTGTCCGCGGACGCACAGGGACCAACCTCGCGATGCCCGGACGTCGCGTGTCGCGGCAGCAGCGGGATCAGCAGGTGCAGCGGTCCGGGCGCCAGTCGTCGCGGATCAGGGTCAGGGCCTCGTCGCCGATCGGGTTCACGCCGGGGCCGGCCGCGAGGGCGTGTCCGACCAGGACGTGCAGGCACTTCACGCGGGTCGGCATGCCACCGGCCGAGATGCCCGCGATCTCCTCGACGTGCCCGAGCGCCTCGCGGTCCACGAGATAGGCCTCGTGAGCCCGACGGTAGGCGGCGGCGAGCTCCTCGTCGTCGGCGAGCCGGGCGGTGAGCTCCTTCATCAGCCCACCCGCCTCGAGCGTGCTCACCGCGGCGACCGCCGGCGGGCAGGTGAGGTAGTAGGTCGTCGGGAAGGGGGTGCCGTCGTCCAGCCGGGGGGCGGTGCGGACCACGAGCGGGCGGCCGCAGACGCACCGGGCAGCGATCCCGACGACGCCGCGCGGAGGTCGGCCGAGCTGCTCGGCGAGCACCGCGAGGTCCTGGTCGGTCACGTCGTCGAAGGTGGGGGCCACAGGTCGGTCCGTTCGTGCAGGGGGTCCGGTCAGCCGCCGGCGGGCGGTGCGGGCGTCCCATTGTCGCCCGGCGTCGCCGCATCCTCCGCACCGGGCACGGGCGTCACCCCGGCGACCTCGATGGACTCCCACACGTTCGCGTACCAGGGCAGCGTCGCGCCGGCGTCCAGCACGGTGGCCGGGCCGTCGGCGGCGGGCGGGGTGTCGGGGACGGTTTCGGGGTCGACGACGCGGAACGCCTTCTCCCCCGGCAGCACGAACGACAGCCGCTCGCGCGCCTGTGCCGTCACGTAGGCCGGGTCCTCCCAGCGCCGCAGGTCCGCCTCGAGGTCGTCGTTCCGCGCGCGAGCGGCCTCGACCTCGGCCCGCAGCTGGTCGACCTCGACGCGCTGCTGCAGGTAGGCGTGCAGCGTCGGGTACACCAGCACGAACGCGAGCAGGAGCACGCAGGAGAACACCATCGTGCGGACGGTGAACAGCCGCGGGACCCGCACCTGCACCCGCTCCGCGCGCGGGGTCCCCCGCGGCGGGGTCGGCGTGCCGCGGGTGGCGGGCCGGGTGGCGGCGGGTCGCGACGACGACGGTCGGGGCGACGACGAGGGGGTGGGACCGACGCGAGGGGTCGCGCCGGAGCGGGGTGCCGACGGCCTGCTGCCCGCGCTCCCGCGCGGGACACCGCCCGCGGGGGTCGGTGTCCCCCCGGACCGGGGTGCCGCCGCGCGCCGACCCGGGGCGCTCGGGGACGCCGGGCGTCGGGGGGCAGACATGGCGTCGATTCTGCCCCGTACCGCCCCGACCTGCCCGGATATCGCATGCCGTGGCGCGCCGGACCGCCGTTGACAGGTCCCATGCGTCGCTCGGTACCATGCGTCACATGGAACCGGACGGATCTGACGCGCACGCCGTCCTGACCCAGCTGCGCCGCGGCACGCTCGAGTACTGCGTGCTCGCGCACCTCGACCGCGGGCCGTCGTACGGCCAGGACATCGCCCGCGCGCTCGGCGGGGACGACATCCTGTTCGGGTCGGAGGGCACGCTCTACCCCTTGCTCACCCGGCTGCGCCGCCGCCGCTGGGTGGACACCACCTGGCAGGAGTCCCCCACCGGACCACCCCGCCGGTACCACGCGCTCACCGACGAGGGGCGGGACGCCCTGCGCTCCTTCGTCGCCGTCTGGGAGCCGTTCCGCACCGGCGTCGACCACCTCATGAAGGGCGTCGCCTGATGCGCACGGTCCCGCCGCTCGTCGCGGCCTACCTCGCCGACCTCGACCGACGCCTGTCCGGCGCCGACCCGGCGGAGCGGGCGGACATCCTCGACGCCATCCGCGAGCACGTCGACGCAGCCGTCGACGAGCTCGGCCACGAGCCGACCGCCGACGAGGTGCGGCAGATCCTCGCGGACCTCGGTCCGGTCGACGACGTCGCGGCGGCCTGGAGCCCCGAGGACGCCGACCTGCCCGCACGGCCTGCCCGACGGTCGGCCACGGACTCACGCACGGGCATCGTCCTCGTCGCGCTCGGTGGCCTCGTGCTCGGGATCGCGCTCGTTCCGCTCACGGTCGTCCTGTGGGTCGTCGCGCCCCTGGCCGTCGCCGCGGTGGTCGCGGGTGCGATCGGCTGGGCGCGCGGCAGCGCGGGGTGGCGCACCGTGTGCGTGCTCGCCGCGCCGGTGGTGCTCGTCGCGGGCCTCGTGGGGGCCGCCACGCTGGCCTTCGCCACGAACGTCTCCGTCGACGCACCGCCGCCCTCCGTGTCCCAGCGCGCCGGCTGACCCCTGACACGCCGGAGGCCGGCCACCCGAGCGGGTGACCGGCCTCCGTCACAACCGTCAGGCCGTGAACCGCGGGAAGGCGGAACGACCGGCGTAGCGCGCGGCGTCGTCCAGCTCCTCCTCGATGCGGAGCAGCTGGTTGTACTTGTTGATGCGCTCGCCACGGGCGGGGGCACCCGTCTTGATCTGGCCGGCGTTCGTGGCCACCGACAGGTCGGCGATCGTGGTGTCCTCGGTCTCGCCGGAGCGGTGCGAGGTCATCGTCGTGAAGCCGCTGCGCTGGGCCAGCTCGACGGCGTCGAACGTCTCCGTCAGCGTGCCGATCTGGTTGAGCTTGACCAGCAGCGAGTTGGCGGACTTGAGCTCGATGCCCTTGCGGAGGCGCTCGGGGTTGGTGACGAACAGGTCGTCGCCCACGATCTGCACGCGGTCACCGACCTCGGCCACGAGCTGCGACCAGGACTCCCACTCGTCCTCGGACAGCGGGTCCTCGATGGAGACCAGCGGGTAGTCACGCACCAGCTGCTCGTAGTACGTGATCATCTCCTGCGGGGAGTGCGCGCGACCCTCGAACTGGTAGGCGCCGTCTTTGAAGAACTCGGTGGCGGCGACGTCGAGCGCGAGGCCCAGGTCGACACCGGGCGTGAAGCCGGCCTTCTCGATGGCGACCAGGATCAGGTCGAGCGCCTCGCGGTTGCTGCCCAGGTTCGGGGCGAAGCCACCCTCGTCGCCGAGGCCCGTCGACAGGCCCTTGCTCTTCAGCACGGACTTCAGCGAGTGGTAGACCTCGACGCCGGTGCGCAGCGCCTCGCGGTACGTGGACGCACCGATGGGCGCGACCATGAACTCCTGGATGTCGACGTTGGAGTCGGCGTGCGACCCACCGTTGAGGATGTTCATCATCGGGACCGGCAGCACGTGCGCGTTCGGGCCGCCGAGGTAGCGGAACAGCGGCAGGTCGGCCGAGTCGGCGGCGGCCTTGGCGACGGCGAGCGAGACGCCGAGGATCGCGTTGGCGCCGAGCTTGCCCTTGTTGGCTGTGCCGTCGAGGTCGATCAGCGCACCGTCGATCAGGCGCTGCTCGGTGGCCTCGAAGCCGATGAGCTCGGGGGCGATCTCGTCGATGACGGCGCTGACGGCCTCCTCGACACCCTTGCCCAGGTAGCGGGCGGAGTCGCCGTCACGGCGCTCGACGGCCTCGAACGCGCCGGTCGACGCGCCGGAGGGAACGGCGGCGCGGGCGATGGTGCCGTCGTCGAGTGCGACCTCGACCTCGACAGTGGGGTTGCCGCGCGAGTCCAGGATCTCGCGGGCGCCGACGGCCTCGATGCTGGCCATGGGTGCTCCTTTGGAAGCGGGTGGGTTTACGACCTCACCCTAGTGGCGTCCGACGAGGGGCGTACCGGGACCTTCGTCCGCTGGACACCCGTCGAGGGTGCCGCACGACGGCCCGGCGACGACGGTCGCGCGGGTTCCCGACACCGCAACGGCCGACCGCCCCACGATGCAGGGCGGTCGGCCGCGGCGTCACCTCAGGTCAGGACGAGGCGCACGCGGCGCCGTTGAGCCGGAAGTTGCTCGGAGCGGTGGGCGCGCCGGGGTGCGAGGCGTTGAAGCCGATCTCCGTGCTCGCGCCGGGGGCCAGCCGGCCGTTCCAGGACGCGCTGGATGCAGCGACGACCGTGCCGGACTGCGACCACTGCGCGCTCCAGCCCTGCGTGACCTGCTGCCCCCCGGAGAACGTGAACGTCAGCGTCCAGCCGTCGACCGTCGTCGTGCCGGTGTTCGTGACGCGGACGTTCGCCGTGAGGCCGGTGTTCCACGCGTTCGTCGTCCACCGGACGGCGCACGCGGCCGGACCGCTGGTGGGGGTCGGCGTGGGCGTAGGTGTCGGGGTCGGCGTGGGCGTCGCGGTCGGCGTCGGCGTCGGCGTCGGCGTGGGCGTCGCGGTCGGCGTGGGCGTCGGGGTCGGCGTGGGCGTCGGGGTCACGCCGATCCGGGACGGGTCGACGATCCCCCAGAAAGCCGGCTTGGCCTGCAGCGCACCGTCGAAGAGCAGCGGCGCGGCACCGGCCCGCAGCCACGTCCGCGAGTCGTCGACACCCCAGATCGTCACGGACTCGAACGACGCCGCGTGCCGCTTGAGGACCGTGAACAGGTCGCGGTAGTACAGCGCCTGCTGCAGCAGCCGGTCGGCCGGCGGCGTCGTCCAGCTCTCGCCACCGTTCAGGTACGTCGAGACGTCCAGCTCGGTGACGGCCTGCCGCACGCCGAGCGCCTCGAACGCGGCGATCGTCGCCTCGACATAGCTCAACGACCGGCCGACCTCGACGTGCAGCTGGTGACCGACGCCGTCCACCGGGACACCCTCGGCCAGCAGCGACCGGACGAGTGCGACGTACGGCGTGCGCTTGTTGGGGTACTCGCTGTTGTAATCGTTGATGAACAGCTCGACCTCGGGACCGAACGCCGCGCGGGCGTACCGGAACGCGTCGGCGATGTAGGACGGTCCCAGGATCCGGTACCACTCGCTGCGCCGCAGCCCGTCGGACTGGCTCTCGTCGATCACCTCGTTGACCACGTCGAACGCGAAGATCGGGTTGCCGGCCGTGCCGAACTCGCCGTACGCGGTGCGGTAGTGGTCGGCGATCGCCTCGATGTGGGTCTGCAGCCGCGAGCGCAGCAGCGCCTGGTCGGCGGAGCTCGTCGTGAGCGCGGCGCCGTCCCGCTGGAAGAACCACGCGGGTGTCTGCTGGTGCCACAGGAGCGTGTGCCCGTACACGCGCTGACCGTGCGCCAGCGCGAAGTCGACCAGCAGGTCGGCGTCGCCGAACCGGAACGTCCCCTCGGTGGGCTGGATGGCGTCCGGCTTCATCTGGTTGCCGGGCGTGATCTGCGCGGCGTGGTGGGCGACGAGGTCGCCGCGGCCGGCGAGCACGTCGGCCGGCTCGACCGCGAGGCCGAAGGTGAACCACGGCGCGAGCGTCTGGTCGAGCTGCGGCAGCGCGAGGTCCGGCGTCACGCGCGTCGCGCTGACCACGACGTCGTCGATCAGGATGTCGGTGAGCGACGACGTCGACTCGACATACAGCAGCGCGGTGTCGAACGGACCCGGCGTGTAGCTGGCCACGACCTGCGTCCACGCACCGTTGGTGACGCCGGTGGCGGTCGCGACGGTGTCGTACGACGAGGCACCACCGACGTCGCGCTGCACGGACACGCGCAGGTCGGCGTAGCCCGTGCCGGTGGACGGCAGCCGCAGCCAGAGCCCGATCGTGTGGGTCACACCCGGCTCGAACGCGTCGGTGACGTCGATCCCGGCGCCGTGCCAGGTGGACGTGCGGCCGGTGACGAGCAGGCTCTGGGTGCCGCGCGGCGTCTCGGTGGACAGCGCGACCGTGGGCGCCGGCCCGCGGGCCACCCAGCCGTCGAGACCGTCCTCGAAGTCGGCCTGCACGACGACGGCGGGCGACGCGGCGCGCGCCGGCCCGGCGAACGGGGTCGCGGTCAGCACGAGCGCCGTCAGGACGGTGACGAGCAGTGCCGCCAGGACGCTCACGGCGAGCGGGGCGCGCCTCGCTGCTGTCGTAGGGGCAGGACGAGGCATGACGACGCTCCTTCGCGACGGGACCCGGCGCCTGAACCGCCTGGACTCGTGCCGGACGCTAGGGAGGCGGCGCACTGCCGTGCCACTGGCGAATCGGTTAGGAGCCGATCCCGTCCGCGGCCGCCGGTGCGCGGACGTGCAGGTCAGGCCTGGTGGAGCGCCTCCACGATCCGCTCCGTCTGCTCCTTCGCGTCGCCGAACAGCATCGAGGTGTTCTCGCGGAAGAACAGCGGGTTCTGCACCCCCGCGTACCCGGTGGCCATGGACCGCTTGAACACGATGACGCGGGCGGCCTTCCAGACCTCGAGCACGGGCATCCCGGCGATGGGCGACGACGGGTCGTCGAGTGCCGCTGGGTTCACGGTGTCGTTGGCGCCGATGACGAGCACGACGTCGGTGTCCGCCAGGTCGCCGTTGATCTCGTCCATCTCGAGCACGATGTCGTACGGCACCTTGGCCTCGGCGAGGAGCACGTTCATGTGCCCCGGCAGCCGCCCCGCGACGGGGTGCACGCCGAACCGGACGTCCACGCCACGGGCGCGTAGCTTGGCGACGAGCTCCGCGACCGGGTACTGCGCCTTGGCGACGGCCATGCCGTAGCCCGGCGTGATGACCACGCGACGGGCGTCGGCGAGCAGCTCCGCGGCCTCCGGCGGCTTGATCTCGTGGAACTCCCCGAGCTCGGTGTCCGCTGCCGCCACGGTCACGCCGGCCGTGCCGTACCCGCCGAGGATGACGCTGACGAACGACCGGTTCATGGCGGTGCACATGAGGTAGCTGAGGATCGCACCGGAGGAGCCGACGAGGGCGCCGGTGACGATGAGCAGGTCGTTGCTGAGCATGAAGCCCGCAGCGGCGGCGGCCCACCCGGAGTACGAGTTGAGCATCGAGACGACGACGGGCATGTCGCCGCCACCGATGGACGCCACCAGGTGCCAGCCGAGCGCGAGCGCGACGACCGTCATGAGCAGCAGGGGCCAGACGCTCCCCGTGCCGAGGAACCAGGCCAGCAGCACCCCGGACGCCACGACCATGCCCAGGTTCAGCCAGTTCCGGCCGGGCAGCACCATAGGCGCGGAGCTGATCTTCGTCGACAGCTTGAGGTACGCGACGATCGAGCCGGTGAACGTCACGGCGCCGATGAGCACGCCGAGGAACACCTCGACCAGGTGCGCAGGGTCGGCCGGTTCGGTGAGGAACGAGTTGTACCCGACGAGCACGGCCGCGAGCCCGACGAACGAGTGCAGGATCGCGATGAGCTCGGGCATCTGCGTCATCTCGACGCGACGCGCCTGCCACGTCCCGACGGTCGCCCCGACGAGGAACACGACGAGGATCAGCGACGCGGTGACCTCGACGGGCCGCTCGGAGCCCTCCAGCGCGAGCGCGACGGTCGCGACGAGCGCGAGGGCCATGCCCACCATGCCCGCGAGGTTGCCGCGCCGGGCGGTCTCCTGCTTCGAGAGTCCGGCGAGGCTGAGGATGAACAGGACGGCGGCGGCGAGGTAGACAGCCTGGGCCACGGAGGTCAGCACGGGGTCAGGCGTCCTTCCGGAACATGCGGATCATGCGGTTGGCGACGAGGAACCCGCCGAAGACGTTGATGCTGGCCACCGACGCGGCGATGACCGCGAGCACGGTCACGAGCCAGCTGTCGTCGCCGATCTGCAGGAGCGCGCCGACCAGGATGATCCCGGAGATCGCGTTGGTCTGGGCCATCAGGGGCGTGTGCAGCGAGTGGCTCACGTTGGAGATCACGTAGTAGCCGACGATCACCGCGAGCACGAACACCGTGAAGTGCCCGAGGATGACGGCCGGCGCGAACGAGATCGCGAACAGCGCCACGACGGCGAGCAGGGCCAGGACGACCGACCGGCGCTGCCGACGCCGCGCCTTGTCCTGCGCGAGGGCGGTGGCCGCCAGGGCCCGCTCCTCCGCGGTCGGCCCGGCTGCCGCGGCCGGCGCGGCGGAGACCTGGACCGGTGGCGGTGGCCACAGCACCTCGCCGTCGCGCGTCACCACCATCCCGCGCTGCACGGGGTCGTCGAGGTCGAGCACCAGCCGACCGTCCTTGCCGGGGGTGAGCAGCTGGAGCAGGTGCACGATGTTGGTGCCGAACAGCTGGGACGTGTGCTGCGGCATCCGACTGGTCAGGTCGGTGTAGCCGACGATCGTCACGCCGTTCTCCGTCACCACGGACCGGCCGGGGACGGTGAGCTCGCAGTTGCCGCCGCCGGAGGCCGCGAGGTCGATGATCACGCTGCCGGGCCGCATCCCGGCGACCATCGCCGCGGTGATGGTGGTCGGCGCGTGCCCGCGCACGAGCGCGGTGGTGATGACGATGTCCGCGTCCGCCGTCTCGGCGGTGTACATCTCCTGGGTCAGCCGTTCCTGCTCCTGCGTGAGCGCGCTGGCGTAGCCGTCGCTGCTGACCGCCTGCTGCGCGTCCTCGGCCTGCACGAACGCCGCGCCCATCGACTCGATCTGCTCGCCGACCTCGGGCCGGACGTCGAACGCGCGGACGCGGGCACCCATCGAGCCCGCGGCGCCGATCGCCGCCAGCCCGGCCACGCCTGCGCCGATGACGAACACGCGGGCCGGCGGCGTCTTGCCTGCGGCGGTCACCTGCCCGGTGAACATGCCGCCGTAGACCTCGGCGGCCTCCACGACCGCGCGGTAGCCGGCCACGTTCGACATGGTGCTCAGCACGTCGAGCGCCTGGGCGCGGGAGATGCGCGGCACCGCGTCGAGCGCCAGCGCGGTCACGCCGCGGGCGTGCAGGTCCTCGACGAGCCCCGGGCTGGCCGCGGGCGCGAGCATCGCGACCAGCGTGGCGCCCGCGCGCAGGGAGGCGACCTCGGCCTCCGTCGGCGGGTTGACCTTGGCGACGACGTCGCTGTGCCAGACGTCGGCGACGCTCCCGACCGTCGCGCCCGCGGCCGCGTAGGCCTCGTCCCGGAACGTCGCCGAGTCGCCGGCACCGCTCTCGACGACCACCTCATAGCCGAGGCCGACGAGCTGGCCGACCGTCTTCGGCGTCGCAGCGACGAGCCGCTCGCCGGGCCGGCTCTCGATCGGGATGCCGATGCGCATCGCTGCGTTCCTCCGTCGTCCAGTGGTCGGTGTCGCGCTCATCATGGCGGGCACGGGCAGGCTACGGGGTCCGATACGTCCGCGGCAAGCGCTTTCCTTCCGTCCTGCGGAGGATTCTCAGAACATCTCCTGGGCTCGCAGGTCGGCCTCCCACCCGGCCGCCGACCGGCGCAGCGCCCCCTCGGCATCGACCCCGGCGGCGTCGGCCTCCAGGACCAGCGCGAGCAGCCGTTCCCCCAGACCGTCCCCGGCGGGGACCGGCGCCGTCAGCCCTGCGCGGCCCGCCCGCCCGGCGATCTTCTGCGCCCGCGCCAGCGCACCCAGGGCCAGCGGCACGCCGTCGAGCGCCGACGCGCGCTGCTTCTCGGCGTTCTTCAGGCGGTCCCACTGCACGTGCACGTCCCCCTCGAGCGCGGCCTCCTCGAAGACGTGCGGGTGCCGGCGCACCAGCTTGGCGACGAGGTCGGCCGCCACGTCGTCGACGTCGAACGGGTCGCTCGGGTGCTCGGTGGCGATGCGCGCATGGAACACCACCTGCAGCAGCAGGTCCCCGAGCTCCTCGCGCAGCCCTGCCCGGTCACCCGTCTCGATCGCCTCGGCCAGCTCGTGGGCCTCCTCGAGCGCGTACGGCACCAGCGACTCGTGCGTCTGCTGGGCGTCCCACGGGCAGCCGCCCGGCGAGCGCAGCCGGTCCATCACGCTCACCAGAGCGCGCAGGGCGTCCGGCTGCGACGAGGTCACTTCGCGGTCGGTGTCGGCGCCGGGGTCGGGGCCGGCTCGGTGCTGCCGTCGTCGGCGGTCGAGCCCTCCGGCGGGGCGACGATCCACGGGAACGGCGCGGGCTCGGCGACCTGGAAGCCGTCCTCCAGCGACGCGAACCGCGGGTTGACCTCGATGTCGAGGTCGCGCAGCCGGGCGTCGATCTCCTCACCCATCTCGGCCGCGTCCGGGAGACCCTCGAGGTTCGTGTACGCGATCGAGTAGCGGGCCACCGCCAGCGACGGCTCCGTGAACGTGGCGGTGCCGCCCTCGACCTTCTGCTGGACCACCTGGTCCAGCAGGGCCTGGGCGTCCTCGTCGGAGACCCCGACGCCCTTCTCCTCGGCCAGGTCGACGACCGTGGGCTCCTGCACGAGGATGGCCAGCAGGTTCGTCGTCGTGGCGCCCGAGTAGTACGGCGAGAGCTCCGTCAGGGCGGCCTCGACGTCCGCCGTGGGGATGGCCGTGCCGTCGACCACCGCCGCCGCCCCGGGCTGACCCGTGCAGCCCACCAGACCAGCCGTCGTCGTCAGTGCGACCAGCACTCCCGCTGCTCGCACCCTCGCACGCCACCGCACCGCCACCGCCGGACCTCCCGCGTCGTCGCTCGTCGATCGGGGTCATCGTAGGGCCCTCACCTGCGTGCGGTGCCCACCGTCCCCACGGCGGCGGCCGCCGCCACGTCGCCGCGCACGACCGCGTCGATGAACTGCCGGGCCCAGAGCATGACCTCGCGGCCCTGCACCGGCTTGCCGCCCAGCCGCGCCGTCATCGGCCACGGCACCAGGACGGTCCGCGTGGCCGGCTTGAGGACCGCGCCCGGGTACAGCCGCTTGAGCCGCAGCTGGGCGGACTCGGGCAGGTCGACGGGTGCGAAGCGGACGAACTTGCCCTGCGCGGTGACGTCGGACAGTCCCGACGCGCGCACGTGCTGGCGGAACTCCGCGACCTCGAACAGGTTGTCGACCGCCGCCGGCACCGCGCCGTACCGGTCCACCAGCTCCGCCCGGACCTCCCCGAGGGCCGCCGCGTCCGGCGAAGCCGCGATCTTGCGGTACGCCTCCAGCCGGAGGCGCTCGTGCGCGATGTAGTCGTGCGGGATGTGGGCGTCGACGGGCAGCTCGATGGTGACGTCGGGCAGCTCCTCCTCGACGTCGCCCCGGAAGTTGGCCACGGCCTCGCCGACCATGCGGATGTACAGGTCGAACCCGACGCCCTCGATGTGCCCCGACTGCTCGCCGCCCAGCAGGTTGCCCGCGCCGCGGATCTCCAGGTCCTTCATGGCGACCGCCATGCCGGCCCCGAGGTCGGTGTTCGCGGCGATCGTCTGCAGCCGGTCGTGCGCGGTCTCCGTCAGCGGCTTCTCCGGCGGGTACAGGAAGTAGGAGTACGCGCGCTCACGCCCACGACCGACACGGCCGCGCAGCTGGTGCAGCTGCGACAGGCCCAGCAGGTCCGCGCGCTCGAGGATGAGCGTGTTCGCGTTGGAGATGTCCAGGCCGGTCTCCACGATCGTCGTGCAGACCAGGACGTCGAACCGCTTCTCCCAGAAGTCGACGATGACCTGCTCGAGCTGGTGCTCGTTCATCTTCCCGTGCGCCACCGCGACCCGGGCCTCGGGTACCAGCTCCATGAGCCGCGACGCGGTCCGCTCGATCGAGTCGACCTTGTTGTGCACGAAGAACACCTGGCCCTCGCGCAGGAGCTCGCGCCGGATGGCCGCGCTGATCTGCTTCTCGTCGTACGCGCCGACGAACGTCAGGACCGGGTGCCGCTCCTCGGGCGGGGTGGCCAGCGTCGACATCTCGCGGATGCCCGTGACCGCCATCTCCAGGGTGCGCGGGATCGGGGTCGCGCTCATCGCCAGCACGTCGACGTTGGTGCGCAGGGCCTTGAGCGTCTCCTTGTGCTCGACGCCGAACCGCTGCTCCTCGTCGATCACCACGAGCCCGAGGTCCTTGAACCGCACCTCGCCCGTGATGAGCCGGTGGGTGCCGATGACCACGTCGACCGTACCGTCGGACAGCCCGGCGACGACCTCCTTCGACTCCTTCGGTGACTGGAACCGGCTCAGCGCCTTCACCGTCACCGGGAACGCGCTGTACCGCTCGCTGAACGTGTCGAGGTGCTGCTGCACCAGGAGCGTCGTCGGCACCAGGATCGCCACCTGCTTGCCGTCCTGCACCGCCTTGAACGCGGCGCGCACCGCGATCTCCGTCTTGCCGTAGCCGACGTCCCCGCAGACCAGCCGGTCCATCGGGATCGGCTTCTCCATGTCGGCCTTGACCTCGTCGATGGTCGCCGCCTGGTCCGGCGTCTCGACGTACGCGAACGCGTCCTCGAGCTCGCGCTGCCACGGGGTGTCCGGGCCGAACGCGTGCCCCGCGGTCGCCATGCGCGCGGAGTACAGCCGGATGAGCTCCGCGGCGATCTCCTTGACGGCCTTCTTGGCGCGGCCCTTGGTCTTGGCCCAGTCGCCGCCGCCCATCTTGGACAGCGTCGGCGCCTCGCCGCCCACGTACTTGGTGACCTGGTCGAGCTGGTCGCTGGGCACGAAGAGGCGGTCCCCCGGCTGCCCGCGCTTGCTCGACGCGTACTCGATCACCAGGTACTCGCGCGTCGCCGCGGTGGCGCCCGAGCCGATGGTCCGCTGCACCAGCTCCACGAACCGCCCGACGCCGTGCTGCTCGTGCACCACGTAGTCGTGCGGGCGCAGCTGGAGCGGGTCGACCACGTTGCGACGCCGGCTCGGCATCCTGCGCATGTCCCGGGTCGACGTCCCGGCGCGGCCGGTGAGGTCCGACTCGGAGAACACGGCGAGGTGCAGCGGCTCGGCGACGAAGCCGGGGCCGACGGGGGCGGGCACGACGAGCACGACCCCGCCCTCGGGCTCCTCGGTGATGGTGCCGACGAGCCGCGCCGGAACCTCGGCGGCCTTCAGCTGCTCGACCATGCGCTGCGCCGGTCCGTGCCCCTCGGTCGCCAGCACCAGCCGCCAGCCGGCCTGCTGCAGGACGCGCACGTCGGCGACCGCCCGGGCGACCTCACCGCGGTAGCGCTCGACGTCCCGGGCGGCGATCACGAGGGTCTGCGCGGTCGCGGCCAGGTCGTCGGCCATGCGGTGCTCATGAGGTGCGAGATTGCGTGCCGCGGTGTGGCCGGTGCCCGTGTCGCCCTCGTAGAAGTCGTCGGGCTTCGCTGCCTCGGTCGCGTCGACGTCCAGCGAGAACGGCGACAGCGTCCACCAGCCGAGGCCGCGCACGGCCGCGAGCGCACGGACCTCCGCGAACGACGCGAAGCTCGCCGCCGACAGGTCCAGGGGCGTCGCCGCACCGGCCGCCGCTGACGTCCACGCCGCCTCGAGGAACTCCTGCGTGGTGGCCACCAGGTCGTGCGCGCGGCGGCGCACCCGCTCCGGGTCCACCAGCACGAGCAGGCTGTCGTCGCCCACCAGGTCGAGCACGGGCACCATCGACTCGACCAGCGCGGGCGCCAGCGACTCCATCCCCTCGACCGCGATGCCGGCCGCGAGCTTGTCCAGCATGTCGACCGCACCGGGCAGCTGCGGCACCAGCTCGGCGGCGCGCGCCCGGACCGCGTCCGTGAGCAGGATCTCGCGGCACGGCGGCGCCCACACGCCGTGGTCGGCCACCTCGAGGCTGCGCTGGTCCGCGATGGAGAACCAGCGGATCTCCTCGACGTCCTCGCCCCACAGCTCCACGCGCAGCGGGTGGTCCTCGGTGGGCGGGAACACGTCGATGATCCCGCCGCGCACCGCGAACTCGCCGCGCTTCTCCACCATGTCCACGCGCGTGTACGCCGCAGCGACCAGCCGCTCCGCGAGGTCCGCCAGGTCTACCCGGTCACCCGTGCTGATCGCGACGGGCGCCAGCTCCCCGAGGCCCTCGACCACCGGCTGCAGCAGCGCCCGCACGGGCATGACGAGCACCCGGACCGGCCCCGCGTGCCCCTCGGTCTCCGGGTGCGCGAGCCGGCGGAAGACGGCGAGGCGCCGCGCCACGGTGTCGCTGCGCGGCGACAGCCGCTCGTGCGGCAGCGTCTCCCACGACGGCAGCACCGCGACGTCGTCGGCCGGCACGTAGCACCGGATCGCGGCGGCCAGCTCGTCCGCGTCCCGGCCGGTCGCGGTCACGACGACGAGCGGTCGTCGTGCGGCGAGCGCGGCCAGCAGCGGCGGACGCACGCCCGCGGGTCCGACGACGTCGAGCTCGCCGCGCGCGCGGACGTTCTCGACGGCAGCGGCGGCGGCGGGGTCGGAGAGCAGGGCGGGCAGGAGGCCGGTGAGGTCCATGGGGTCCTTCGGTAGCGCACAGGACGGCGAGCAGCAGTCGGCGTCGCACGGGACCGTCCGAGCAACGCGAATGCCCCAGATCCAGTGGACCCGGGGTGCGTCGTCAGTCTAGGGCGCCCCACCGACACGGGCAGCGGCGCGTGCGCAGCACCGCCGACGACGGTCCCGTCGGGGCGAGCGGCCGCCGCCGCGGTCCTGCCGGGTGCGGGTCAGCCGACCTCGGACTCGACCAGCTCCGCGTCGTCGAAGACGGCCAGGGCCCGCCGCAGCGCCGTGCTGGACGTGTGCATCGTGTACGGGAAGTAGATGACCTCGACGCCGACGGCCGCGAAGTCGCGCTCCAGCCGGTCGCCCTTCGGGGTGCCGCGCCAGTCGTCGCCCTTGAAGATCACGTCGAAGCCGACCGACCGCCAGGTCTCGACCTTGTCGGGCACGACCTCCGCGACGACCTCGTCGACGTAGGAGATGTGCCGGACGATCTCCATGCGCTCCGCGAGCGGGACGATCGGGCGGCGACCCTTGGTCAGCTCCAGCATGTCGTCCGCGACGACACCGGCGATCAGGTAGTCGCAGCGCCGCTTGGCGTGCTTGAGGATGTTGAGGTGACCGACGTGGAAGAGGTCGTACGCCCCCGGGGCGTACCCGACGATTCGCGCCACGTGTCGCCTCCGCTCTTCTGGACGTCCGACCGACCTGGCCCGACCCCGTTCACGATAGGGGTGCAAGTCGGACAAAGGGGATAGTTCGTGGCGTACTTCACCCGAAGTCCACGGATGGCCCAACGGGCACGTCGGTGCTGGTGAACAGGCGTTCCACTGGTCGGGTGAATTACCTCGTATCTCCACATATCGCCCCCATCCGCCCTCACCATGGCGTCGGCACATCCTGGACAATCGATCCGGGCCCATACCGGTGCCGTGAACCATCGATCCCGTCCGTGATCGAGGAGGGGTGACCATGGAACCGAGCGAGTACCTCGCTCTGCTGCGCAAGCACTGGCTGATGATCGCCATGCTCGGCGTGATCGGGTTCGTCGGCGGCTACGCCTACTCCCAGACGATCCCGCCCAGCTACCGCGCGACGGCCTCGCTGTTCGTCTCCGAGCAGGCGGGCGCCACGGTCGGCGAGTCGCTCCAGGGGTCCACGTACGCGCAGAACCGCATCGAGTCCTACGCCCAGCTGGCCACCAAGGCCTATGTGCTGGACCCGGTCATCCAGGAGCTGGGCCTGGACACGACGGCCCGCTCGCTCGCCCACTCGGTCGAGGCGACCAGCCCGATCAACAGCCTGATCCTCGACATCTCCGCGGTCAGCGGGAACCCCGCGAAGTCCGCGGACATCGCGAACACCGTCAGCACCGAGCTCGCGCGGGCCGTGGAGCGCATCGAGGGCGCCGGCAGCGACGACGACACGACCCCGCACGTCGGGATGACGGTCATCTCCCCCGCCACGGCGCCGTCGTTCGCGTTCACGCCCAACACCAAGCTCAACGCGGCGACGGGACTCGTCGTCGGCCTGGCCATCGGCGTCGTGCTCGCCCTGGCCCGCACCATCCTGGACACCCGCGTGCGGACCCAGAAGGACATCCGCCGCGTCAGCGACGTCGCCGTGCTCAGCACCGTGCGCTACGACCGCAAGTCGGCGCACGAGGCGGCCGTCATGCGCAGCCAGCCGTTCGGCGACCAGGCCGAGGCGTACCGCCGGCTGCGCACCAACCTGCGCTACCTGAACCTGCGCGGACCGAACCGCTCGATCGTCGTCACCTCCTCCCTGCCCACCGAGGGCAAGACGACGACGTCGATCAACCTGGCCTGGGCGATGGCGGAGGGCGGGGCGCGCGTCCTGCTCGTCGACGCCGACCTGCGCCGGCCGTCGATCGCCCGGCACCTCGGGATCGAGGGCACCGTCGGGCTCACCACGGTGCTCATCGGCGAGGCCACGGTGGCCGACGTCGTGCAGCGGTGGGGCGACATGCTCGACGTCCTGCCGTCCGGCCAGGTGCCGCCGAACCCGAGCGAGCTGCTCGACTCGACGACGATGGTCGACCTGCTCGCGGACCTCGCCGCGTCCTACGACGTCGTCATCCTCGACTCGGCCCCGCTGCTGCCCGTCACCGACGCCGCGGTCCTGTCCCGGCTCACCGACGGCGCGCTCGTCGTCGTCGGGTCCAAGCGGGTGCACCGCCACCAGCTCGCCGACGGTCTCGCCACGCTCTCGACAGCCGGGGGCCGCGTCCTGGGCCTCGTCTTCAACCGCGTGTCCGGCAAGGACGTCGGCGCCACCTACGTCTACGGGTCCACCCCGCACGCGACGGCCCGCACGCACGGGAAGGACGCGCGCCCCCAGCGCGTGTCCCGGCGCCCGCGCGCGAACCGCGGCGAGGTCACCGCCGTCGGGACGAGCCCGGTGTTCCCGAAGGACATCCCCGTCGCCACCGCCACGCCCACCCCGGTACCGGCTCCCGTCGAGCGCGCGGAGCCCGCCGGGGACGTGGACGAGCTCGACGCGTCGCGCGCGTCGTCGAAGTTCGCCGCGCACGTCGCCGCACGGGTGGTCTCGCCGTCGAGCGTGGCGACCGTCCCGGTGGAGACCGGCGGGGAGGTCGCCGCAGCCGCTCAGGAGCCCCGCCCGGCCGACGCCCAGCCCGCCGACGCCGAGCCGGTGGCCGAGCGGGCCGACGCCGAGCAGGCCACCGTGCCGACGGAACAGCCCGTCGAAGGACCCGCTCGGACAGCCGGGCACGCGACTGTCGCGCTCGACCAGCCGGCCGCACCGACGGGTCACCACGTCCGTGCCGCCACACTCGACGAGCCGCGACCGGCGACCGTCGCCGTCCTCGAGCCCGACGACTCCGACGCGACGCTCGCGTCCGCCGCCGAGCCGACCCTCGACGGGCACGACCCGGCGGCGGAGCCGGAGCGGGCCCTCGACGAGCGTGACGCGGCCGACGAGGTCGAGCACCGCATCCAGGTCGTGCCTGCGGCCCCCTGGCGGCCATGAGCATCGCCGACGCCCCCGTCACGGTCGCGCACCGACCGCGGACGCAGGGCGCCGGGTGGACGTCGAGCCAGATCCTGGCGTTCGGCGGGGTCGCGGCGATCACGCTCGCGTTCCCGGTCAAGGACGCGATCACCAGCGCGACGCTGGTGTCCGTCGCGCTGGCGCCCGTGTGGTGGCGGGCGACCAAGCAGTTCGTCGGCGCGCGGGTGCTCATCGGGCTGGGTGCGCTCGCGCTCCTGTCGGGGCTGTGGCTCAGCGCTGTCGCGTCCTCGGACCACGCCGTGAACCCGCTGGTCGTGCGCTCCACGACGCTGCTGATGATCGGGGGCTTCTGCAGCATCGGGCTGATCCTGTGGGCGCGCACGGTGCTGTCGTTGCGGGTGGTCGGGCTCGCCGCCGCGGCCGGGATCATCGCCCGGCTCGCCGTGGTGGAGCCGCCCAACCCGGTCAACCCGTGGAAGCACGGGATCTCCTACGCGCTGATCGTGCTGCTGCTCGCGCTGGTCCTGCGC
>NZ_JBFULY010000012.1:0-110290 GCF_054049655.1 Cellulomonas sp. P5_C5
GTCCTCGGTTGGTGCGGTGGGAGCGGACACGATCAGCTCACCTCTACTTCGCCGGTGACGGACTGGGCGGGGAAGCGGGCGGCGGAGTCAAGGACTGACCACCCCCGCCCGCCCTGGGATCACCCCATGGCGAACTCGACGGTCTGCTGCGCCTCCTCGAGGGCGGCGGCCGGGTCCGTGCCGTTGAGGATGTTGGTGATGGCGACGCTCACGGCGTCCCGACCCTCGTAGTAGTACGCGCCCGTGTTGTTGCTGGGCACCTCCGCGGCGAACTTCAGGACGTCGGCGTAGATCGGCTGCCCGCCGAAGAACTCCTGCGGCTCGTTGTAGACGTCCGACTCACCGGCCGGGAGCCAGTTGGCGAGCGCGCCGGACTTCGGGAGGATCGTGTCGTAGAACTCGGTCGAGCCGGCGAACGTGGCGTCGAGGAAGTCGCTGGCGAGCGCCTCGTTGCCGTTCGGGGTGATCGCCCAGGACGACCCGCCGTTCGCCGTGTAGTTGGTCGCACCGTCGACGCCGTCGAGCTTCGGGACGTTGGTGACGGCCCACTTGCCGGACTGGTCGGCGGCGGACTGGATCGAGCCGGAGATCCAGATGCCGTTGACGACGCCGGCCGTGTTCGAGTTGACGATCGTGTTGATGTACTCGTCCCACGAGTTGACCTCGACGAAGACGCCCGCGTCGACGAGCTGTCCGTACATGTCGATCGCGGCCAGCAGCGCGTCGTTGTCGGTGATGGTCGGCTTGCCCTCGTCGTCGAACAGGCTCGCGCCGGCGCTCTGCAGCATCATCATGATCGTGTCGGCCGAGCCCGCCTGGCCCGTGAGCAGCGGCTTGCCCGTCTTGGCCAGCACGTCCTTGCCGAGGGTGAGGAACTCGTCCCAGGTGATGTCGGTGAAGTCGTCGATCGTGTAGCCGGCCTGCTCCAGGAGGTCCGTCCGGTACGCGCCGATCGCGGTCCCGTTGTCGAACGGCACCCCGTAGTTGACGTCGTCGTACGTGGAGTACGCCACGACGGACTCGGGGAACTCGCTGTAGTCCACCTTCGAGTCCGTGAAGTTGGCGAAGATGTCCGGGTAGTTGATGACGTTCTTCTGGAACGCGTTGTTCTGCATGAGGAAGATGTCAGGCAGCTGGTCGGTCTCGCCCGACTGGGCCAGCGTGGTCAGCTTGGTCTGCACGTCCTCCCACGGCGTCTCGACGATCTCGAGCTTGAAGTCCGGGTTGTCGGCCTGGTAGACCTTCTCGGCCTCTTCGAGGGCGTAGATGTTGAACGCCGGGTCCCAGGCCCAGACGGTCAGGGTGTTGTCGCCGGAACCGCCGTCCGCGCCCGTCGTCTCGTCCTCGCTCGAGCCGCCTCCGCCGCTGCAAGCGGCGAGGGCGAGGCTCAGCGACAAGACGGCGCCCAGCGCCCCGAGCGTGCGTGTCTTCTTCATCGGGTGATCCCTTCGTGCTGTTGGTCGTCCCGTGGACCGTCGCCGGCTTCTCGCCGAGCCGCCGGCTCCCGCTCCCTCACCGCGACGTCGCGGTGGGGTCGAGCGGGACAGGTCGACTGTGCTGTTTGGAGGTTGTGCGCCGTGCCGTAGATGAGGCGGTTTCCAGCTCCACGCCAAGGGGGTCTTGTCCACACCGACCTCGAGCGACAACGGTGTCCCCCGACCCTCTCTGGCGTTTGGTGACGTCACCATAGCAGCGCTCAGCGGCATGCTCTGCAACGCTTTGGTAACGCTAACTACCGTGTTTCGGTGCGACATGTGTCCGATGGTTACGTCATCATGCTTGTCACCACTAGCATCTCGGCATGACAACCGCGTCAGCACCTGGCCGCCGCCGCTCAGGTCCTTCGATCGGTGACGTCGCCCGCCTCGCCGGCGTCTCGCCCCAGACGGTCTCGCGCGTCTCGACCGGCGCCGACTCGGTCCGGCCGAGCACCCGCGCACGCGTCGTGCAGGCGATGGACCAGCTCGGCTACTCGCCCAACCGTGCCGCCCAGGCGCTGCGGAACGGCACGTTCGGCGCCATCGGGGTGCTCTCGACCGGCTTCCAGCGCACGGGCGAGGCGCTCACCGCCGAGGCCCTGGTCGAGGCCGCCGCGCTCGAGGACTACTCGGTGACGCTCCTGCACGTGCGCAACCCCGCTCGGGAGAGCTGGGACAGCGCAGCGCACCGCATCTCGCACCAGGCCATCGACGGCCTCGTCATCATGCGCGCCGAGCAGGCGTCGCCGGCGACGCTGGCACTCCCCGCCGGCATGCCGGTGGCGGTGTCCTTCTCCAAGTTCGCGGGCCACTACCCCACCGTCACCGCCGACCAGGTCCAGGGCAGCGAGGACGCCGTCCGCCACCTGCTCGCTCTGGGACACCGCACCGTGCACCACCTCGCCGGGCCGCGGGACTCGGAGCACGCCCTGGTGCGCAGCGGCACGTGGCGCCGCTGCCTCCTGGAGGCCGGGATCCGTCCCCCCGAGCCGGTCTACGGGGACTGGAGCGCGCACGACGGCTACGAGGCGGGGCAGCGGCTCGCGGCCGACCCCGAGGTCACCGCCGTGTTCTGCGCCAACGACGAGATGGCGCTCGGCCTGGTGCGGGCGCTGCACGAGGCCGGCCGCCGCGTGCCCGACGACGTGTCCGTGGTGGGCTTCGACGACATCGCCGTCGCCGGCTGGACCTCGCCACCCCTGACGACCGTCCGGCAGGACTTCCACGCCATCGGCCGTGCACTCATCACCCTCGTCGTCGGTCAGCTCCGGTCCCGGTCCGTGGCACCGCCGGCCCTGACGGTCATCCCCACGGAGCTCATCGTCCGGGCGAGCACCGGCCCCCCTCCGCGCTGAACCTCGACCCGCGACGGCGCCTGCGCCACCCAGGGCCGCACACCCCGCCGCCCGACGAAGAGGACTCGATGGAGAGCATCACCAAGAACCGCCAGACGCCCGCGACGCTGCGCGCGATGGTCGAACGCGCCTACGGCGCCGAGCAGGTGCCCGCGGGCGAGCCGGAGTCCTGGCTCGAGGAGCTGGGGCACGGCTGGTTCAACGTCGCCTACCGGATCGTGCTGCGCGACGGCCGGGCCGTCGTCGTGAAGATCGCGCCGCCGTCGGACGTGCCGGTGCTGACCGCCGAGCGCGGCGCGATGCGCATCGAGCTCGACTCCCTGGCGCTGATCGCGGCACGTACCGGCGTCCCGGTCCCGCAGGTCGACCACGCCGACCTGAGCCACGAGCTCGTCGACGCCGACTACTTCTTCATGCCGTTCGTCGACGCCGACAACTTCGGCATCATCACGGAGAGCCTGAGCGCCGAGCAGCGCGACGCGTACAACGAGGCGCTCGGAGCGGCCAACCGCGAGCTGAACTCGATCCGTGGGAGCCGGTTCGGACCGCTCGCCGGCCCGGGTGACCCGTCGTGGCGGGTCGTGTTCACCGGCCTCGTCGAGGCCGTCCTGGCCGACGGCGAGGCCCGCACCGTCGACATCGGCCGGGACTACGACGAGATCCGCAAGGTCGTCGCCCTGCACGCGGACGTCCTCGACGACGTCGTCGAGCCGAGGTTCGTCGAGTGGGACCTCTGGGACTCCAACGTCATGGTCCGCGACGGCAGGATCGTCTCGATCATCGACCACGAGCGCGCCCTGTACGGGGACCCGCTGATGGAGGCCGGTTTCGCCGGCACCTTCCTGTCCGACTTCGGTGACCCGACCGCCTTCATGCGCGGCTACGGCCAGGACCCGCTCACCCCGCGGGAGCAGACGCGTCGTGGCCTGTACTGCCTGCACCTGGTCGTGATCATGGCGATCGAGACCGTCTACCGCGGACACACCACACCCACCCAGTACGACTGGGCTCGCGTGCAGATCGACACGATGATGCGCCTGCTCACCGAGCCGTGAGCACCCGCACGCTCGACGCGGCCGCCCTGGGCGAACGGCCCGTCGGGCGGCTGCTGTGGCACGCCTGCACCCAGACCACCATCGCCGTCGGGGTCTACGGGATCTACGCGCTGACCAACGCCTGGTTCGTCGCGCGAGGCGTCGGGACGACCGCGATGGCGGCGGTCAACCTCGTCGCCCCGTTGCTCCTGGCGCTGGGAGCGGTCTCGACCGCCCTCGGCGTCGGAGCAGCCTCCGTCGTCTCCCGGCACCTCGGCGCCGGCGACACGAGCACCGCCGCACGCGCCGCAGGGAACGCCTTGACCGCGTTCTGGGCCACCGCCGTCCTCATCACCGTGATCGGGCTGACCGGGCTCGAGCCGCTCCTGCGGCTGCTCGGCGCCCACGGCGAGACCCTCGGCTACGCCCGCGACTACGCCGTGGTGATCCTGGCCGGTGCGATCGTCTCGACCGGGTTCTCCAGCCTGGTGCGCGCCGAGGGTCGGATGCGGTTCGCCACGATGCTGTGGGTCGTCCCGGTCGCCGTCCAGATCACCCTCGATCCCCTGCTCATCTTCGGGCTGGACCTCGGCGTCCGGGGAGCCGCCCTGGGAACGGTCGGCGGCCAGGCCGTCTCCGCCGCGATGAGCATGTGGTTCTTCTTCGCCCAGCGGCACCGCCCCTACCGCATCCGCAGGTCCGACCTGCGACCCCACCTCCCCACGGTCCGCACCCTCGTGGGCATCGGCGCCCCCTCGTTCCTCGCCGGCTTCGGCGCCACCCTGCTCGTCGTGGTCGTCAACACCACGCTGTCCCGGGTGGCCGCCGCCACTGCGGCACTGACCGCGTTCGCGATCTGCTCCCGCATCCAGACGTTCGTCTCGATGCCCCAGCTCGGCATCAGCCAGGGGATGCAGCCGATCGTCGGGTACAACGCCGGTCGCCGGCTCGCCGCACGCGTCCGGCGCGCCCGGACCCTGTCGCTGCGCGGCACCCTCGTCTACAGCACCGTCGCCGCGGGCTTCGTCGCGCTGCTCGCCGAGCCCATCACCGCCGCCTTCGTCGACGACGCCGCCGTCCGCTCCGCGTCCGTCGACGCGCTGCGCATCCTGGCGGTCGGGTTCGCCGCAGCCGGCGTCACTCCCCTGGTCTCCGCGTACTTCCAGGCTCTCGGCAGACCCCGGCCGTCGTACCTCCTCTCCGTCGGGACCCTCCTCGTCATCAAGGTCCCGCTCGTGCTCGCGCTCGGCCACGTCGGCCCCACCGGCACCTGGACCGGCCTCGCCGCGGGCGAGCTCCTGTCCGCGGGCATCGCGCTCCTGGTCCTGCGCCGCCTCGACGTCCCCGCCACGCGGGGCGCGAGGGCGACGACGAGCACCGTCGACCGGCCGCTCGTGCCCTGAGGTCCCGCTGGGCCGTCAGCCCCGGCGGACGGCGATCCGGACGGCTGCGGCCATGCCGCCGTCGCCGTAGGTGACCTCCCCGACCGGCAGGGACCGGTCCGCGGCCACGAGGTCCTCCCACCGTCCGGCGGCGTCCATGGCGCGGGCCTCGAGCGCCAGCAGCACCTCGCGCAGGTGTCGCTCGAAGACGGCGCGGTGCTTGTCGACGAGTCCGCCGTAGAGCTCGAGCCGGGAGTCCATGGAGCGGACGTTCGCGGAGGCGGGCGCCGTCCGGTACTCGATGAGCGGCTCCGGCACGACGGTGACGTGCCCGCCGTCGCCGACGAGCGACAGGAAGAAGTCCCAGTCCTCGAACCCGCTGCGCATGTCCTCGTCGTACCCGCCGCACGCGCGCCAGGCGTCGCGGCGGACGAGCGCGGTCGCCGGGCAGGCGTTGCGGTGCAGGAAGTCGACAGCAGACCCTCCGCCGGGCCGCACGACCGCGTCGATCACCCCGTGCGCACGCAGCCACGACGACGCCGCACGGGCGTCGGGGTCGCCTTCCAGCACCGCGGCCGTCCGCTCGAGGAACGTCGGCGCGAGCCGGTCGTCACCGTCCAGCACAGCCACGAGGTCGGTCCCCGCGGCGGCGATCCCGGCGTTCCGGGCCGCGCCGACCCCGCGGTTGGGCTGACGCAGCACCTGGACACGAGCGTCCCGCTGGAGCTGCTCGATGATCTCGACCGACTCGTCGTCGGTCGAGCCGTCGTCCACCACGATGACGGCCTCCGGGACGCGGGTCTGGCGCAGGGCCGACTCGACCGCGTCGGCGACCAGCCTGCCCTGGTCGAACGCGGTGACGATCACGCTCACGCTCAGCACGGCTCATGCTGGCACGAGCGCGCGAGCTCCCGTCGCAGGTCGAGCGCCCGCAGCCGACCGGGCTCGCGGGCGAGGACGTCGTCGAGGCCCGCAGCCGCGGCGTCGCCGTCGCCCCGCAGGGCGGCGACCTGTGCCTCCTGGAGCATCGCCGTCGTCGTCTGCGCGGCCTCCAGGTCGTCCTGGAAGAGCAGCAAGGTCGGCAGCGAGGTCGCGAAGTAGTCAGGAGTCGCGGGCGTCGAGCGGAGCGTCTGAGCGTGTGCAGCGAGGCCGTCGACCAGGGCGTCGGCGCGGGCGTCGTCGCCGAGACGGCGCGAGCCGAGCACGGCGTAGTAGGTCAGCTCGGAGAACGCGACCGGGGCCATGCTCTGGAAGTCGCCCGTCGAGCCGGCGGCGTGCGACCAGGCGGCGGAGGCGCCCGCCTCGTCACCCGTCGCGGCGAGGACGTCGCCGAGCACGAGGTGCAGCTGGGCCGTGGTGGCCAGCGGGTGCCGGGCCTCGCCGAGGCTCGCGACGGGCTCGAGGGCCGCGCCGACGTGCTCGAGCGCGAGCTGCTCGTCGCCGTCGTCGAGTGCGCGGCGGGCGAGGGCGAGGTGCGCCTCGTCCCAGGCCGAGAGCACCTGCCCCTCGCCGCCCTCCCACGGCTGGAACCGGCGGGAGAGGAGCAGCTCGAGCGCGACCTCGGGCCTGCCCGTGGCGGTGTGCAGCTGGGCCAGCTCGACGGTGAGGTCGTCGCGGGCGTCGACCGCCGACCGCTCGCCCTCGAGCACCGCGAGGCGCTCCTCGGGACTCGCGCCGGACCGCTTGGCCAGCTGGTCGCGCTCGTAGACCAGGCGGGGGTCGCCGGGAGCGACCGCGAGTGCGCGCTCGTAGTGCTGCCGCGCGGCGTCCGGGTCGGCCAGGACGTTGAACGCCGCGACCGCCCGGTTGCGCCAGACGACGGGGTCGCTCGGATCCAGCTCGGTCGACGTGCACCACGCGGCCATCGCATCGTGGTGACGACGCTGGAAGTACAGCCAGTGGCCGAGGATCGCCCAGGCCCGGGCGTCGTCGGGGTACTGCTCGACGTGGTCCTGCAGCATGTCCGCGTCGTCGAGGCGCGAGGCGAGGCAGTGCACGGCGGGCACCGTCCGTGCCAGGGCGCGGTGCCGGTCGGCGTCGTCGTGCTCGCCGGCCGCCTGCAGGATGCGTGCGGCGTGCAGGTGCACGAGCGGTCGGACCTCCACCTGACCGAGGGCGGGCTCGACCTCGGCGGCGGCCTCGAGCACGCGGACCGCATCGGGCCACATGCCGAGCGAGTCGTACTCCAGCGCGACGTCGAGCAGCGTCGGGGCGTCCGTCGCGACGTCGTGACCTGCCAGGTCACGGATCCACACGTCGAGGGGGTCGCGGTCCAGCGCCCGCGCCAGCACCGCGTCCGCGTCGGCGTCGCGGCCGGCACGCCGCAGCAGGACGACGAGCACCGCCTGGGCCTGCAGGTTGTCCGCGTCGGCGGCGGCCTCGCGGGCGTGGTCCAGGGCGGAGCGGTCGTTGCCGCGTGCAGCGTCGAGCCGTGCCATCGCCAGGAGCGCCGGGACGCGCCACGCCTGGTTCCACCGCGCCTTGCCCCACGCCTCGTCGGCCTCGTCCGGACTACCGGTGCGTGCGAGCACCTGGCCGAGGCGGAACATCGCCTCGCCGTCCCCCGGGTTGGTGTTCAGCCGGGTCTGGCGGGCGAGCGCCGTCCGCAGGTGCTGCTCCGCGTCGGCGTACCGCCCGGCCGTGTAGCGCCGCGCGGCGAGCGCCAGGTTCGAGCGGTAGTCACCCTCGTCGCGACGCAGGGCCTCGAGCCAGTACGGCTCGGGCGAACGGGTCGCGTGCCGGTACTGGTCGAGGTGCACGCCGACGAGGTACAGCTCGTCGGCGGACGGGACGTCCGCGGGCCGTGCGGGCTCCTGCGCGGGCTCGGGCATCGCCGGGAAACCGTGCGCCGCGCGGGGCCGCCACGCGATGACCTCGGCACCGTCGTGCTCGACGACGAGCGTCAGGTCCTCGGGGGCCCAGGCGGTATCGAGGCTCAGGTCATGCACGATCGGACGATCCGGACCCGAGTCCGCCTCGACCTGCCAGAGGGTCGTGCCGTCCGGCGCGGTCAGGCGCACGGCGACTCCGGCGCGGACCCGGGTCATCGCGACCGCGACCCGCACAGCGGTGGTCGCGGTGCCCGGCGCCACGTCGAGACGGACCGCCGCGTCGAGGTTGGCCTGGTGGACGGGACCGGTCTCCTGGATCGGGTACCAGTACTGGCTGAACGTCTTGGTCTCGCCCGGTGCCAGGAACGTGAAGTCCGGCTGGTTGTCCGTGAAGACCCCGGCCATCAGCTCCACGTAGGGCCCGTCGGTGTCGGTGAGGTTCGCGTCCCAGGCCCTGCCGAACGCGCCGGTGCCCCAGGTCCACTGCTTCTTCCCGGGTGCCACCTGGTGGTCGGCCCAGTGCACGAAGCCCGCCCGACGGCCGTGGTCGTAGCCGCCGAAGAAGTCGTCCTGCGTCCCGAGGGCCATGTACGACGTGGGCACAGGGATGTTGCGGTACCAGTCGATCCGGTCAGGGTCGGGGGCACCGCCGGGGTGCGCCCCAGCCTTCCGGGCCCGGTAGTCGATCCCGTAGTACGGGCGGTCGGCCGCGGGGAACGCCGTCACGGCGCGCTTGGCGTGGTCGGCGACGGCGTGCACGTCGGTCGGGAAGAACGACTGGTAGTCGTCGTTCACGGCAGCCGCGACGTTCGCCCACCACAGGAACGTCTGCACCTCGTCGGTGCGGTTGAACAGCCTGGCGCGCAGCTCGATCACCGAGGAGCCCGGGCGCAGGCGGATTCCGTGCATGCCCTTCATCCGGGCGAACGGGTCGTGGTCCGAGCACCACACCGTGACGGCCCCGTCGGCCTCGTGCTCGATCGTCGCCTCGACCGGGAGGAACGTCGCAGGGCGGTGGTGCTGTGGCCAGTTGAGCTCGACCCCGCCCGAGAGCCAGGGCCCGGCGAGCCCGACGAGCGCCGGCTTGATGACGTTGTTGCGGTAGAAGAAGTCGTACCCGTTGGTGGTGTCCATCCCGACGTGGATACGGCCACCGAGCTCCGGCAGGATCATCAGCCGGACCCACGGGTTCTCCAGGTGGATCGCGTCCCAGGCGCGGGGCGCCTTGGTGGGGCTGATGCGCTCGTGGAACGGCAGGGGGTACACCCGGCCCGACGAGCCCTGGTAGACGCGGTTCTCCAGGAACGCCGGGTAGCGGTCCGCCGGGTCCGGCAGGTACGTGTCGATCGTGACCGGCTGGCGCCACGCGGCGACGGCCTGACCCACGAGGTGGGCGGGCACGGGGGGGAGTGCGAGGCGGGACTCGTGGTCGAGCATGGGCAGGACGCTACGCTCCGGTCGGCATGCTGCAGAATGGGCAGTCTTCCGAGACACATGGACGAATCAATGATCTCAGCGCCTGAGGCGCAGCCCCGCCGACGAGAGGGCTTCCCTGGGCAGCGCATGCGCGTGCTCCCGCGGCCTCTCGTCGCGCAGGCCTCGCGGACGCCGCCGCTGTCGCAGCTGCTCGTCACCGACGTCGGGTACTTCCCGCGAGCATCGACGCACGGGCGCGCCCGCACGCACGGCGCCGCGCAGCACATCGTGATCGTGTGCGCGGCGGGCCGAGGGACCTGCACGCTGCCGTCGGGCGTGCACCAGGTGCACGCGGGCCAGGCGCTCACGATCCCCGCGGGCGTGCCCCACCGGTACGAGGCGGACACCGAGGAGCCCTGGACCATCTGGTGGATGCACCTGGTGGGCCAGCAGGTGCCCGACCTCCTTGCGGCGACCGGCGCCACGCCGGACCAGCCGGTCTTCGGCCTCGGCGACCCGGCCCCCGTCATCTCGCTGGTCGACACGATCATCCGGCGCATGGAGCGTGACGAGACGCCCGCGACCCTCCTGGCGTCCGCCGGTGCTGCGTGGCACGCGATGGCGCTCCTGGCGGCCGACCGTCGGACGATCGGCAAGCAGCAGCAGTCGGACCCGGTGGCGGCGACGATCGAGCACCTGCGCGCGAACGTCTCCACCCGCATCTCCCTGGCCGACCTCGCGAGCATGGCCGGGCTGAGCGTCTCGCACTACTCCGCGCTGTTCCGGCGGGCCACGGGCTACGGCGCCCTGGAGTACCAGACCCGTCTGCGCATGGGCACGGCGCGCGACCTCCTCGACACCACCGGCCGGCCCATCGCGTCCGTGGCCGCCCAGGTCGGGTTCAGCGACCCCCTCTACTTCTCCCGCCAGTTCCACCGGATCCACGGCATGAGCCCCACCGAGTACCGCTCGCACGACAAGGGCTGAGGTACTTCGACCTGCTTCAAGGAGAGACATGACCAGCGACGTTCGCCCGAACACCCTCGTGGCGCCGCACCACCTCACCGTCGTCGCACCGACGGAGCCGCGCCGCGGCCACCTGGGCGTCGGCGAGCCGCCCGCCGGGGACGACCCGATCGAGGTGACCAGCAGGTGGATCGAGCGCGGAGGTGTCCCGTGGTTCCCGGTCACGGGCGAGATCCACTACTCGCGAGTCCCGCGCGACCGCTGGCGTGACGTCCTGGGCCACGCCCGGGCCGGCGGTCTGACCTCCGTGGCCACCTACGTGCTCTGGCAGGCGCACGAGCCGTCGCAGGGCGTGTTCCGGTGGGAGGGCCAGCTCGACCTGCGCGCCTTCGTCGAGGAGGCCAGGGCGCACGGCCTCGACGTCGTCGTCCGGCTCGGCCCCTGGGCGCACGGCGAGGCACGCTACGGCGGCTTCCCCGACTGGCTCGTCGAGCGGAACCTCGCGACCCGCACCAACGACCCCGCGTACCTCGACCTCGTGCACGCGTTCTACGCGCAGACCATCGCGCAGCTCCGGGGCCTGTCCCATGCCGACGGCGGGCCCATCGTCGGCGCCCAGGTGGACAACGAGCTCTACGACCAGCCGCAGCACCTCGCCCGCCTGCGCGGGCTCGCCGAGGAGCTCGGGCTCCGCGTCCCGATCTGGACGGCGACCGGCTGGGGTGGTGCGCAGGTCCCGGACACGCTGCTGCCGGTGTACAGCGCCTACTCGGACGGCTTCTGGGACGACGAGCAGACCGAGTGGCCCGAGTTCTCGGCGTTCCACTTCCGCTACAGCCCTGTGCGCGACGACCTGTCCGTCGGGGCGGACCTGCGCGAGGCTCTCGACGGGATCACCCTCGACCCCGATGCGGTGCCGTTGAAGGACGACGACGCCGTACCCTTCGCGACGTGCGAGCTGGGCGGCGGGATGCACGTGGCGTACCACCGCAGGCCGTTCGTCGCCCCCGCCGACGTCGCCGCACTGGCGCTCGCCAAGATCGGCAGCGGCTCGATCTGGCAGGGCTACTACATGTACGCCGGCGGGTCGCAGCGCACGGGTCCGCACGGCTCCGAGCAGGAGTCTCACGCCACCGGCTACCCCAACGACGTCCCCCGCGTGACCTACGACTTCGCCGCCCCGATCGGTGAGCACGGCCAGATCCGCCCCCACCACCACGCCCTGCGGGCCCAGCACCTGTGGCTCCAGCACGACGGGCACCGCATCGCCACGATGGCCACGACGGTCGGCGGCGGCAGCGTCGACCCGGAGATCCTGCGGTGGGCCGTGCGGTCCGACGGTCGCAGCGGCTACCTGTTCGCCTCGACCTACCAGCCCGCCAAGGCCGCGCTGCCGGCACAGAGCGACGTCCAGTTCACGGCGACCCTCGACGACGGAGACATCACGGTGCCCACCCAGCCGGTCACGATCCCGGCCGGCATCTCGTTGGTGTGGCCCCTGCGGTACCCGCTCGCTCCGGGCGTGGTCCTGCGGAGTGCCACCGCACGGGTCCTCACTCGCGTCACCGTCGACGACCGCGAGGTCGTCGTGCTGGGCGCCTACGACGGCATCCCCGTCGAGCTCGTCCTCGACGGGGACCATCTCGTGGGTGGAGCGGGGGTCGCCGTCCACCGCGAGGGCGCGACGATCATCTCCCTCGCCGCACCGGCCGGACCGACGTGCGTCGTCGAGCTCGAGACTGCGCGGATCATCGTCCTGGACCAGGCGAGCGTCGACCGGCTCTACCTGCTCGAGGTGGACGGCCGGGAGCGGCTGGTGCTGTCCTCCGCACCGCTCTACGCGGTGGACGGCGAGCTCGTCGTGCAGACGGAGAGCCCCGACGTCACCGTCTCCCTCCTCCCCGCTCCCGAGGCCCTCCGGGCGGAGGGCGGCGACCTCAGCGAACCGTCCGACGACGGCCCCTGGCGGTCATGGCAGGTGGGCGCACCGCAGGTCGGCCGACGCACTCTCCTCTCCGGGCTCCACCCCGACGCGACCTCCCCGATCCCCGAGCGCGGTGGCCCCCTGCACCGGCTCAGCGCGCCCACCGACTTCTCCGGTGCCGCCGTCGTGCAGGTCGAGGTCCCCCCGGAGCTGGTCGACGGCGTCGACCGCACGCTGCTCCGGGTGCGATGGACCGGGGACGTCGGCCGTGCGTACGTGGGCGACGAGCTGATCGGCGACCACTTCTGGCACGGACGCGACTGGGACGTCGACCTCACGCCGTGGGCGGCCGCGATCGCCCGGCACGGAGTGCGGCTCGAGCTCCTGCCGTGGCAGCGCAGCACCGGGGTCTGGGTCGACCCGACCGTGCGGGAGATCCCCGACGGGGTGCACGTCGCAGCGGTGGATGTCGTCCGCGTCGGCAAGGTCCGGCTGACCGCACGCGGGGGTCGCTGAGTGGCGACGCCCTAACCTGGAGCGCGTGCCCACCCGCGTGCCGTTCCGTGCCCTTCCGCTCGACGACTCGGGCGTCGAGTACGCGCACGGTCCCGACTCGTACCGCCAGCCCGGCGTCCCGACGGGCGAGACCATCGAGCTGCGGTGGACACAGAGCTCGATCTATCCCGGGACGTCGCGCAGGGTCTGGATCCATGTCCCCGCGCACCACGACCCCGCGCCGCCGGCTGCTCTCCTGGTGTTCAACGACGGCTGGTGGTACCTCGACCCGGCCGGTGAGGTCCGCGGCGCGATCGTCCTCGACAACCTCGTCCACCGGGGCGACATCCCGTTCACGATCGGCGTCTTCGTGGAGCCCGGTGTCCTCGTCGGCGCCGAGCAGCCGAAGAACCGCAACGTCGAGTACGACGCCTTCGACGACCGCTACGTCACGTTCCTGCTCGACGAGATCGTCCCGCTCGTCACCAGCCGGTACGCCGTGACGGACGACCCCGAGCGGTGGGGCATCTGCGGGGGCAGCAGCGGAGGCAACGCCGCCTTCACCGCTGCCTGGATGCGCCCCGACCGCTTCCGTCGCGTCGTGTGCTACCTCTCCAGCTTCGCCCAGATGCCCGGCGGCAACCCCTACCCGGACCTCATCGCACGCAGTGCTCGGAAGCCGGTGCGGCCGTTCCTGCAGGCCGGGCACCGGGACCTGAACTGGAACGCACCGACAAGGAACTGGCTGGCGGAGAACCTGCGCGTCGGCGCGGCGCTGGCGGAATCCGGATACGACTTTCACCTCGTTCTCGGCGACGGCGGGCACAGCCCCAACCACGGCGGCGTCCTGCTCCCCGACGCCCTCCGGTGGTCGCTGAACCGGCCCGTCTGACGCAAGGGGAGGAGGTCGCCTCTCCGCCCGACCTCCCGATCCCCCTGCCGCTCCCCCGGTCGTGGAGAGTGTCTGGCGGCACCGAAGTCGGTCGCCGCACCCCTCATTCCGCCGGCTGTCCGGCCGCTCCCGCGGTTCCTGGCGGGAGGTGTCACGAGGAAGGAGCCAGACGGCCGTCCGTGCGCAGGAGGTGGCTGCTCAGTAGTAGCCGTTGACGTTCGCTGTGCTCCTGGTCCATCCGTTGGAGGCGCTGACCTTGGCAAAGATCTCGTCGCGACCTTCCGGGTCCTCGTTGAGGGTGCCGTGCCAGACGAGCACTTCGATGGAGAAGTCACCGGTCGGCGTGTTGGTGCTGCGCGAGACGCCCAGGTCGTCGTTGAACACCGGATCGTCGCCGATGAGACGCATCCCGACCGTGATCCCGGGTG
Organism: Cellulomonas sp. P5_C5; assembly: GCF_054049655.1. Lineage (NCBI taxonomy): Bacteria > Bacillati > Actinomycetota > Actinomycetes > Micrococcales > Cellulomonadaceae > Cellulomonas > Cellulomonas sp. P5_C5. Next base: position 14,202 of record NZ_JBFULY010000012.1, read on the forward strand.
CGTTGTGCACGTGGCCCGAGACCACCACCACGTAGTAGCCGGGGTGGTCCCACGACGGGCTGATGAAGAGCTCGGCGTAGGAGCTCACTGCCGCGGCGGGTCCCGCCGAGGCGATGCTTCCAGAGCCCGCCAGAACGACGGATGTCGCGGCGACCGCAAGCTTGCGGCGAAGACGCATGATGACCTCCTCCTTGTGGATGGCCGTCTTGAGGCCTGTGCAAAAGGAGGAGACCGCCTCACCCCTGGCAGATACGCTGGCGAACGGTCTCGAGGGGCGACGATCAGGACACATCGTGCTCCTTCTCGCGCGGCGCCTGGGGGTGAACAGGCGCTTCCCGAACCCTAGGGAGTTCCGACCATGACCATCCCGATCACCCCTGAGGCGCTCGACGCCGCTGTCGCGGCGGAGTCGTTCACGGGCGTGCTCACGATCGATGTCGGCGAGAGGCGCACGCTCGAGCGCTGCGAGGGGTTCGCGAACCGCGCCCTGGGCGTCCCCCACACGCCGAGCACCCGCATCTCGGCCGCGAGCGGCAACAAGGGTTTCACCGCGCTGGTGATCGCGCGGCTCGCTGAGAGCGGCACGCTCGGCCTCGGGGACCTGGTGCGTCCGATCCTCGGCGACGACCTGCCTCTCATCGACGACGCGGTCACGATCGAGCACCTGCTCACCCACAGCTCCGGCATCGGCGACTACCTCGACGAGGAAGGTGACGGGGAGATCGACGACTATCTCTTCTCCATTCCGCTGCACGAGCTGGCCGAGACCGAGGCGTTCCTGCCCGCCCTCGACGGCTTCCCGCAGAAGTTCCCGCCCGGCGAGCGGTTCTCCTACTGCAACGGCGGGTACATGGTGCTCGCCCTCGTCGCCGAGCGCGTCAGCGGCCGGGGATTTCATGAGCTGGTCCAGACCGAGGTCTGCGACCGTGCGGGACTCACCGGATCCGCATTCCTTCGCTCCGACGACCTCCCCGGGGATGCCGCGCTCGGGTACCTGGACGAGGTGGGGAATCGCACCAGCGTGCTGCACCTCCCGGTACGGGGCAACGGCGACGGCGGCATGTACTTCACCGCTGATGACCTGCACCGGTTCTGGAACGCACTGCTGGACGGCCGGATCGTGTCGCCCGGCACGCTCGCCGAGATGATCCGCCCCCGCTTCGACGTGCCGTCCGAGCACAAGCGGTACGGGATGGGGTTCTGGCTGGGCCGCCGCAGCTCGTCGCTGATCCTGGAGGGCTACGACGCCGGAGCGTCGTTCCGGTCCACGCACATCCCGGAGACCCGCACCACCGTGACCGTGCTCGGCAACAGCTCCGAGGGCGCCTGGCCGGTGATCTACGCCCTCGCCGACGCCATGGACGGAACCGTCCGGGGGAAGTTCCCGGACGAGAGCTGACGCAGCACAGGGTTGAGCGCTCTGGATCCAGCTGGTTGCCACAGGCCAGGCATCGTGTTCCGGCCCGCGCACGCAGGGGGTGCGCCGCGATCGCGCGGTGGGATCTCGCTCCTACGGTGTGGCGAGAAGGTCGTCCATAGCCAGGATCTCGAGCAGGAACCGGACCGTGGGTGACGCGGCAACAGTCACTGGGCCGTTGGCGTAGCAGCGGGCGATGAGTCGCACACCGGTGGAGTCCATGAACGTCACCTCGGTGGCGTCGATCCGGACGGGCAAGCGGTACGCCTGCACCGCGCTCGCCGCGGCGTCCAGCTCGTCGCCAAGATCGGCATCGATCTCGCCGGTCAAGGTGATCTGGACAGCCTCCGCGGTGGCGAGGACGTGCACGGTCCCCTCGCGGTCCTCGGGACCTCGCAGCTGCACGTTGCCGTTCATGTCACGTGCCACCTCTCGTGCTGTATCGAGCGCCACCGCTCTGTCACGCAGGACCCTAAGCGCTCCAGGGCGATGCGGAGTACACCCCTTCGGGGGGCGTTCGACTGCCAGCGCCCCTACCGTCGTCCCGTGACCTTCGACCACCGTTCGGGCGAGGACGTCGACCACGATGCTGGGCTGCGTACCTCACCTCCGCCATCCTCCTTCTCACCGGTGCGCCGGTGGATCCTGGACACCTTTGGCGAGCTGCACGCCCTGCGTGCCGGGCTGCGTGACGAGATCGCGACCCGGGACCGGTTGCGCGCCGACCGGCTCCTGGGCGGCATCGCCGAGAACGTCGTGCTCGTCGCCACCGAGCTCGCGAGCAACGCGATCCGCTACGGACTGCCACCCACGATCGTCGAGCTGCTCCAGCACGACACCCGGTTCCTGGTGACCGTTGCCGACCAAGACCTGTCCGCCGAGCCGCGCATCGCCACCGAACGACCCCGCGGCCAGGGCGGCTTCGGGCTGCGGATCACGCAACTCCTGTCCCTGGACACCGCCTGGTACCGCACGGACCGAGGCAAGGTCGTCTGGGCGGAGCTCGGCCCGAGATGACGCCCACCGTCGGAACGGCCGCCGACGCCGCGGGCCGTACGTAGAGCGGGCAAGCCGCATGCCCAGCGGCCTCGATGCTCCCGAAGCGCTCGAGTGCGTCGGCATCGATGTCTCTGCCAACGTTCGCGAGCAGGGCCTCGTCCGGGTCGACCGGCACAGAGCTCGGACAGAGTCATCGCCGGCTCCGTGGCCGACGTCACGTTGTGCTCCGCGCCAGCAGGTGTGCGGAGCTCGGCCCAACACGGGCAATGGGTCCGAGACTCGACCCACCGGGGTCGAGTCCAGACCGGTCAGTGTCCACGAACGGCCGATGGCCACGTCAGGCTCCTGTGTTCAGGATCCCGGCGTGGCCTCTGACCAGCACTTTCGGTGGAGCTGAGGGGATTCGAACCCCTGACCCCCTGCATGCCATGCAGGTGCGCTACCAGCTGCGCCACAGCCCCGCGGTTCCCCCGAAGGGGATCCACATACGCCCGTAGGCGCTCGGAGAGTCTAGATCGAACGCGGCCAGAAACGCTAATCGGGGTCGCGGGTCTCCGCGTCGGCGTCGGAGTCGCGCGTCGTGTCGGGTCCCGCGTTCCAGTCCGTCGACGCGTCGGTGGGGCCGAGGTTGTACCCGACCATGCGCCAGGACGGTGAGAAGTCACCGCGGGTGGCGACGAGCTCGGTCCAGTGGGCGTTGAGCATCCCGGCGAAGCCGTGCCAGTCGGTCGGCATGCCGAGCAGGTCACCGACGGCGCAGCTGATGGCGGAGCCGTGCGAGACGACGACGAGGGTGTCGTCGGGACCGAGCGCGGCGGCGTGCTCGAGGATGCCCTCCCGCACGCGCTCCGCGACCTCGGCGCGCGTCTCCGCGCCGACGCCCTCGGGCTGGCCACCGGCGCGCCACACGGCGAACTCGTCGGCCCATTCCCGGCGCAGGTCGTCGCCCGTGAGTCCTTCCCAGAGGCCGAACGCGCGCTCGCGCAGCCGGGCGTCGACCGTGAGGTCGAGACCGGCGGCACGGGCCAGGAAGCTGGCCGTCTCGTGCGCGCGGCTGAGGTCGGACACGACGATCGCCGTCGGCTCGTGCCGCGTCAGCAGCCGCGCGGCGGCGGTGCGGGCCTGCCAGCGGCCGACGGCATCCAGCGGGATGTCCACCTGGCCCTGGAGGCGCGCCTCCGAGTTGTACGCGGTCCGGCCGTGCCGGACCAGGAGCAGACGCCCCGCCGTCACGCGTCGGTGCCCTCGTCGGTCCCCCGCGCGTCAGCGGGGAGATCGATCACGGGGCAGTCCTTCCACAGCCGCTCGAGGGCGTAGTACACCCGGTCCTCCGCGTGCTGGACGTGCACCACGACGTCGCCGAAGTCCACGAGGACCCACCGGCCCGCGGCCTTGCCCTCGCGGCGGATGGGCTTGGCGCCGAGCTTGAAGAGCGCCTCCTCGACGGCGTCGACGATGGCGCCGACCTGCCGCTCGTTGGTGCCGGAGGCGATGAGGAAGACGTCGGTGAGGACCAGCTGCTCGCTGACGTCGAGAGCGATGATCTCCTCGGCCTTGATGTCGGAGGCGGCACGAGCGGCCGCCACGGCCAGCTCGATCGCTCGTTCGGTCGCAGCCACGGGTCTCCTTGGTTCGGGGTGGGGCAGGTCAGGCGGGTCCGGCCGAGTGGCCGGTCACGACGTGCACGGCGGACGATGACGCGGCGGTGGAGCCGGGGTCCTCGTCCGAGTTGTTGCTCAGCAGCAGGACGATGAGGAAGCCCAGCACGAACGCGACGAGGGCGAGCACGATCAGGTGCAGCCACGTGTACGGGTGGCGAGGGCGCTCGTCGAGGTCGTCGTCATCGTCGTCGTAGTCGTCGTCGTCCTCGTCGCGGCCTACCCCGAACCCGACGTGGTCCGGTCGAGCGGCAGCCGGCGCGGTGGCCATCGCCGGCGCGGCGGGCTCCCCGCCTGCGCGGGGGGCGGGCACGGTGCCCGAGGGAGAGAGTCCCGTCGGCGCCCACGCGGCCGGAGCGGGTGCCGCCTCCGGTGCGGGGGCGGTGGGGGTCGGCGCTCCCGACCAGCCGGGCTGGCCGGTCGGCTGTGCGGCGGGCCGGCTCGTCGCGGGCGCTCGCGTGGCCGACGGGGTCGCCTGCCAGGGGGCGGTCGGGGCGGCAGGGGCCGGTGCCTGCGCGGGCTGCTGCTGCTGCCACGGCGCCGGCTGCGGTGCGGGTACCTGCGGGGCGGACGGCTGCGTGCCCCACGACCCGACCGGTGCGGCAGCCGCGGCTGCACCGGACCAGCCGGAGCTCTCGCGCCGGACGGGCGGTGCGGCGGTGCTGCTCTGCGGGGGGTTCGTCGTCGACCGCTCCTGCGACGGCGACCAGCCCGCGCCCGGGCCGGCCGGTGCGCTCGGACCGGCGGGCGCGGCGCCACGCTGACCCCACTGGGCCGGAGCGTCCGGGGTCGGAGCGGGGCGCGAGGTGGGCGGACTGCTCGGGGCAGCGGCGGCAGGACGGGACGTCGCCGACGACGTCGGCGCTGCGGGACGCGACGTCGCCGGGGAGGTCGGCGGTGCGACGGCGGGCCGCTGGGCGGCCGGGGGCCGGGAGATCGCGGGAGCCGTGCTGGACGGTGCCTGACGCGGCGGGGCGACGGGCGGCGCGGCCGGACGGCTGGGCGGTGCGGCAGCGGGCGGCTGGGTCGACCAGGCCGGGGTGCCGGAGCTCGTCGGAGCGGGCCGCGAGCTCGTCGGGTCCAGCGAGGTGTCACGGATGGACCGGCGGGACCGGCTGGAGTCGGCCGCGGTCCCGCGCGCAGGGGTGTCCTCGGCGCCGCTCGGCCCACGCATGGCACGTCGGGAGACCGGGACGTCCGGACGCGCCGGCGCGGGGGGCGACGGCACGGCGGGCGACGGTGCGGCCGCGGACCCGGGGTCGGGTGCGACGCCCTGGACGTCACCCGTCTCAGGGTTGCGATGGAGCTCGCGACGGCGGCGCCGCTCTCCCGGTTCACTCATGACTGACCTCGATACAACCTGTGCTTGGCGATGTACTGGACGACCCCGTCAGGGACGAGATACCAGACTGGCTGCCCGGCGTGTGCTCGTGCGCGGACATCGGTCGAGGAGATCGCCAGGGCGGGGACCTCCAGGATGTGCACACGATCACCGGGGAGCCCGTCGACCGACAGCGCGTGCCCGGGGCGGGTGACCGCCACGAACTGCGCCATCGAGAAGAGCTCGTCGGCATCCTTCCACGTCAGGATCTGTGCGATGGCGTCCGCACCCGTGATGAAGAAGAGTTCGGCGTCAGGGCGCGCGGTCTTGAGGTCGCGGAGGGTATCCACGGTGTATGTCACACCGGACCGGTCCACGTCGACGCGGCTCACCGTGAACCGCGGGTTCGACGCGGTGGCGATCACCGTCATCAGGTAGCGGTGCTCGGCGGTGGTGACGTCCTGGTCCAGCTTGAACGTCGGCTGCCCCGTCGGGACGAAGACGACCTCGTCGAGGTCGAACCGTGCGGCGACCTCGCTCGCGGCGACCAGGTGACCGTGGTGGACGGGGTCGAACGTGCCGCCCATCACTCCCAGCCTGCGAGGCCGCTCCGTCATCTGTTCGGTGCCTTCCGGTCCGTCGGTCAGTGGCGCGTCCCGACGCTCCGGAAGGCGAACGTGATGAGCAGCATGGCGACGAGACCGACGAACGCGCCGACGCCGAACACCACGGGCGGGAACGGCAGCTCGTTGGTGTGCTCAGCAGCTTCAGCAGCGGCGATCAGGGCAGCATGCACGTCAATCCTCCAAGGTGGGCGAGAGCCCTCAGTGTCGCACGATCGGCTGTGCCATCAGGGGCGTACATGCCCGTCCCCGTGGACGATCCACTTCGTGGTGGTGAGCTCCCCGAGACCCATGGGCCCCCGCGCGTGCAGCTTCTGCGTGGAGATGCCGATCTCGGCTCCCAGACCCAGCTGGCCGCCGTCCGTGAACCGGGTCGACGCGTTCACCATGACCGCCGCGGAGTCCACCTCGGCGACGAACCGCTCGGACGCCGCGAGGTCCCGCGTGACGATCGCCTCGGTGTGCCCGGAGCTCCACTCGCGGATGTGCTCCAGGGCGTCGTCGAGCGAGTCCACGACGCGGACGGCGAGATCGAGCGACAGGTACTCCCGCGCCCAGTCGTCGTCGGTGGCCGGCACGCACCCGACCTCGTCCGGGGCGAGCGCGAGGGTCGCCTCGTCGCCGTGCACGGTCACGCCCGCGTCGGCCAGCATCGCCAGGGCGACCGGGAGGAACTCGTCGGCCACGGCCGCGTGCACCAGCAAGGTCTCGGCGGCGTTGCAGACGCCGACGCGCTGCGTCTTGGAGTTCAGCAGGATCGGGATGGCGACGGCGAGGTCCGCGGTCTCGTCGACGTAGACGTGCACGTTGCCCACGCCGGTCTCGACGACCGGCACCGTCGACTCGCGCACGACGGTCTGGATGAGGTCCGCGCCACCGCGTGGGACCAGCACGTCCACGAGCCCGCGGGCGTGCATGAGCGCGACGGCACCCTGCCGGCCCCACGCGTCGATCGACTGGACGAGGTCCCCGGGGAGACGCTGCGCGACGAGCGCCTGCGACAGCACGCCGACGATCACCTCGTTGCTCGCCGCTGCGGCCGAGCCGCCGCGCAGGATGACCGCGTTCCCGCTCTTGAGCGCGAGCCCGGCGGCGTCGACGGTGACGTTCGGGCGCGCCTCGTAGATCATGCCGACCACGCCCATCGGCACGCGCACCTGGCGCATCCGCAGACCGTTCGGCAGGGTCTGGCCGCGCACGACCTCCCCGACCGGGTCCGGCAGGGTGGCGAGCTCACGCAGGGCGTCCGCGATGGCCACGATGCGCTCGGGCGTCAGCGCCAGGCGGTCCAGCAGTCCCGCGGACGTGCCGTTGGCCCGGCCGCGCTCCAGGTCCACGGCGTTCGCCGCCACGATCTCGGCGGTCGCCGTGACGAGCGCGTCGGCCATCGCGCGCAGGGCCGCGTCCTTGGTCGCGCGGGTGGCGGTGGCGAGCCGCCGGGAGGCGACCTTGGCCCGCTGGGCGACCGCGCGGACCTGCGCGGTCACGTCCGTCTCGGCGGTCGTCTGCACCTGCTGGTCGAGCGACGTCGTCATCGCACCAGGGTAGTCCCGGCGGACAGCGCCTCCCGCTGGCGGACGCCTGCGTGGACGAGCGGGATGACGTGGTCGCCGAACTCGACCGCGTCGGCCACCAGGTCGTAGCCGCGCAGCCCGAAGATCTCGAAGCCGAGGTCGACGTAGTCGAGCAGCGCGTCCGCCACTGTCCGGTAGGAGCCGACGAGCGCCGTCGCGCTCGTCGGGAGGCCGCCGGCGCCCGCGACCGTGGGGGTCCACAGCGCGCGGTCGTGCCGCTCCCCCGACGCCGCGAGCTCGGCCAGACGCAGGTTCGCGGTGTTCTCCGGGAGCGCGCCCGGCCGCAGCGGTGCCTCGGTCAGGGTGGCGACCGGCCGCGGTCCGGACAGCTCGTCGATGCGGGCGCGGATGGCGTGGGCCTTCGCCCAGGCCTCCTCGTCGGTGGCCGCGACGATCGGCCGGAACGCGATCTGCAGCCGTGGCGTCGGCCGCCCGGCGTCCGCCGCGAGCGCACGCAGGAGCGCGACCTGGTCGGCGGTCGCGGCGAGAGGTTCGCCGAAGAGGGCGAAGACGTCGGCGACGCGGGCGCCCACCTCGAGGGCGCGTCGGGACGCCCCGCCGGCGGACAGGCCGGGTCGTCGGGCCGACCGCGCGCGCAGCAGGAACTCCTCCGTGCGGTAGTACGGCCCCGTGTGCGAGAACGGCGTCGGCGAGGTCCACGACCGGAGCAGCACGTCCGCGTAGTCGGCCAGCCGGTCGTAGCGCGCGTCCTTGTCCAGGTCGTCGCCCTCGGCACGCTGGTCGCTGGTCAGGCCACCCGCGATGAGGTGCACGGTCACGCGCCCGCCGGACGCGGTGTCGAGCGTCGCGAACGTCTTGGCCGCGAAGGTGGGCGCCGAGACGTTCGGGCGGTGCGCCACCCGGAGCCGGATCCGGTCCGTGTGCGCGGCGGCCCACGCCGCGGCCTGCGCCGGGTCGGGTCCGTCGGAGGCGTACGGGAACAGCACGTGGTCCCAGCCGTGCTGCTCGTGCGCCCGCACGATCTCGCGGGTGTAGCCGGGGTCCCAGACGGGGCCGACGAGCGGGGTGGTCTCGGTCGACGGGTTGCCGTAGCCCGCGCCGAGGAACTCGACGGCCACGTCAGCCCCCGACCGTGTCGTAGCCGAAGGCCAGAAGCGTGCCGCCGTGCACGACACGCGTCTCGCGCTCGGTCAGCCGGACGAAGCCGAGCCGCTGGTAGAGCGCGTGGGCACCGAGCATCGTCGGACCGGAGTTCATCACGACGCGGTCGAGCCCTCGCTGCCGCGCCAGCGCGATGACGTGCTCGGTGAGCAGCACCCCGATCCCCCGTCGGCGGGCGGCCGGGTCGACCGCGAGCAGCCGGAAGTCCAGCTCGCCGTCGCGCCCGAGCTCGGAGATGTGGCTCCCTGCGCGCGGGGTCACGACCGTGCCGAGCAGGTCGCCGGTCGCCAGGTCCTCGGCGACCCAGACCTCGTGCTCGCGCGCCCGCGGGGCGACGTCGGCCAGCGACGCGCGGTAGTCGTCCGGCAGGTCGTAGTCGTGGCCGTACGCGTCGACGGACAGCCTGGCGACGCGGTCGTACTCGTGCGGGGCGACGAGCCGGACCCGCACCCCGGTGCGCGCGAGGTCGTACCGGAACACGGCCAGCCGACCGACCCCGCGGGCGACGACGACGGTCTCCCGCTCGACGACGCGCTCGAACCCGAGCCGGTGGTAGAGCCGCTGCGACGCGACGTTGCGCGGGCCGGTGTCGAGCACGAGCGCCCGAACTCCCCAGGCACGCGCCCGCGTGATCGACTCCGCGACGAGCGTGGCCCCGACACCGAGACCGCGCGCGTCCGGGTCGGTGGTGAGCAGCCGCACCTCGGCCTCGTCGTCCCGCGCCTGACGTGTGTAGCCCGTGCCGGGGCGCAGCAGGCTGAGCGTGCCGAGCAGGCGGTCGCCGTCGACGGCGACGAGCAGGTCCCCGGCCGCAGCCCGTCCCGCAGCGTCGCGCAGCAGGCGCAGGCGTTCCGGGTCGGTGGTCGGACCGTAGGGACCGGCGCCGAAGCCCCGTTCGGTCAGCGCCGCGACCGCGTCGAGCTCGTCGTCACGGGCCGTCCGCACCTGCACGCTCATGCCTTCTCCTTCGCCAGCAGCGCCCCGAGCAGCCGCGCGACCTGCCGCGGGCCGGAGCGGGGTGCGACCGCCTCGACGGCCGCGTTGTAGTTGGTGTTCGTGTTCACGTCGTAGGTGACGAGGCGGCCGTCCGCCGCCTCGATCAGCTCGACGCCCGCGACCTCCACCCGGTGCGCAGCCAGGAACGCCAGGTAGCGGTCGATCGGGAGGCCGTCGACGTCCTCGCGCAGGGAGAAGATCTGCTCCCCCGGCTCGGGGGCCCGCAGCGCACCCGGAGGAGCGATGGGGCGGCCGTCCGGGCCGATCGCGCACGCGTCGGCGGGGCACAGCTGGAACCCGCCCGCGGTGGTGTCGGCCCGGATCGCGTAGACGAGCTCGCCGCCGACCAGCTCGACGCGGGTGATCGTGCCGTCGGCGGGCTGCACGTACTCCTGGAGCAGGGTGACGCCGTCGACGGGCTCCTCGAACTCGGTCGACGCCACGTGGTCGGCGAGCTCGTCCGCGTCGTCGAACCGGTGCACGCCCAGACCCTTGCCGCCCTGGTTGTGCTTGGCGACGAACGGGCCGTCGAACCGGCGCGCCGCGTCGACCAGGCCGGCGGAGCCGACGACGGCGACCGTGCGCGGCACGTCGATCCCGGCGGCCCGCAGCGCGGTCAGCTGCGCCACCTTGCTCACCTCGAGCTCCAGCACCGAGCGGCCGTTGACGGTCCGTCGGCCCGCCGCCTCCACCCACGAGAGGACCGAGCGCGTGTGGTCCTTGGACAGCCCGTGCCCGCGGGTGTGGCTGGACGCCGAGAAGCGCGACCAGAACACGCCCGCCGGGGGCGGCTCGTCGAGGTCGAGCACGCCGCCGGTCAGCAGCCACTCGACGTACGGGACCCCCTCGGCGTCGAGCGCGTCGGCGAACGGGCCGAACCAGTCGGGGTTCTCGTGGATGGCGTGGACGACGGGTGCACTCACGAGAAGTAACCCTCCACGTCCAGGACGCCTCCGGCATCCTCGAAGTCCTGCCGCACCGCCGCACGCAGCGCCGGGTCGGCAAGGTAGTCCAGCGCCGTGAGGGCGAGCCCGACGGCCCCGTCGACCGCGGCGGCGTCCCCGCGCGGGCCGCCGGCCACCTCCGCGAACTCGCGGGTGTGCAGCGCGACGTCCGGGTCGCTCACGGCGATCATCGGGTGGATGCCGGGCAGCCGGACGCTCACGTTCCCGAAGTCGGTGGACGCCGCGAGGATCTCCGGCACGACGCCGCCCGCCAGGACGGTCCGCCCCTGGCTCGCCTGGTGCACGGCCCACCGCTGCGCGAGGGGTGCGTTGGTGCGCACCGGCAGCGTGAACGGCGCGGCGTCCCAGACCAGCTCGGCCGTCGTGCCGGTGGCCAGCGCCGCACCCTGCGCGATGCCGGCCAGGCGCTCGGACAGGTCCTTGAGCGTGGCCGGGTGGGCGGAGCGCACGTAGTACTCGACGGTCGCCCGCTCCGGGACGACGCTCGGCCGCGTCCCGCCCTCGAGCACCACGCCGTGCACGCGGTCGCTCGGCGGGATGTGCTGGCGCAGCATCGCGACGGCCTGGTAGTTCAGCGCCACCGCGTCGAGCGCGTTGCGGCCCATGAACGGGCTCGCCGACGCGTGCGCGGCCACCCCGTGGTAGGTCACGCGCAGCTGACGCCGACCCAGGAACGGGTGGTCCACGACGTCGAACCCGAACGGGTGCACCATGATCGCGGCGTCGACCCCGGCGAAGAACCCGTTGCGCGCCAGGATCTCCTTGCCCGAGCTGCCCTCCTCCGCCGGGGTGCCCAGCAGCAGCACCCGACCCGGGAGCGACAGGCCGTCCGCGACGGCCCGGTGCAGCGCGAGGAACGCCCCGGTGGCCGCGCCGGCGATGAGGTGGTGCCCGCAGGCGTGACCCACGCCGGGCAGCGCGTCGTACTCGGCGAGGATGGCGATCGTCGGGCCGGCGTCCGTGCGAACGTCGCCGTCGTCCGGTCCCGCGTCCGTCAGCCCTGCCCGCAGCGCGGTCGACAGGCCGTGCGTCCCGACGGTGGCCGGTACGCCGTGCCCGCGCAGGAGGTCGGCGATCGCCGCCACCGAGCGGACCTCGCGGAACGCCTCCTCGGGGTGGGCGTGGATCGCGTGGGCGACGTCGAGGACGTCCCCCTCCCCCGCCTTCGCCGCGGCCCGCACCGCCGCGCGCGCCGGCTCGTCGGCGCCCGGGAACGGCGACGTCAGCGGCACGAACGAGGCGCGACGGCGGTCCGTCAGCGCGTGCAGCTCGTCGAGGAAGGCGGTGGAGGGGACGCTCATCCGACGGGTGCTTCCGTGGGCAGCCCGGCGTCCTTCCACGCCGGGAAGCCCCCCTCGACGTGCACCACGTCGGTGAAGCCCTTCGCGCGCAGCTCCGCGGCGACCGGACCGGACCCGCGGACCGAGCCGCAGACCACCACGATGGGGGTGTCCAGGGACACCACGGGCGTGTGCCGGGTGGCGGCGGTGAGGTCGAACTCCTCGTCGATCGCGTAGCGGTCGCCGACGGTCGCGCCCGGGATGGAGCCGGTGCTCGACCGGCCGGCCTCGCTGCGCACGTCGACGAGGAACGCGCCGGCGGCAACGCGCTCGGCGGCCTCGGCGGCACTGACCGCCGGGGCCAGTGCGGCGGCCTCCTCGAGGCTCAGGTGCACAGCGGGGGCGCCGGGACGGGAGGTGGTGTCGGTCATGGTGGTCTCCTTCGTGATGAGGGTGGGTCAGCCGTCGAGCAGGTGCGGTTGCGGGTGCCGCACCCCGACGACCGCGCCGGCCGGCACGGCGTCGGTGATGGCGGCCACGTCGTCGGCGTCCAGGACGAGGTCGGCGGCCTCGACGTTGGACGCCAGGTGCGCCGCGTGGCGGGTGCCGGGGATCGGCACGACGTCGTCGCCCTGGGCCAGCACCCACGCCAGGGCGAGGCGCGCGGCGGGCACGCCGCGGGCGTCGGCGAGGGAACGCAGGCGCTCGGCGAGGCGGACGTTGGCGGCGAACGCGTCGCCCTGGTAGCGCTCGTGCCGGGCACGGGTGTCGCCCGGGTCGAACGCGGTCGACGTCACGGCGCCGCTGAGGATGCCCCGGCCGAGCGGCGAGAACGGGACGAAGCCGATGCCGAGCTCGCGCAGCGTCGGCAGGACCTCGTCCTCGACCCCGCGGTGGAACAGCGAGTACTCGCTCTGCACGGCCGCGAGGGGGTGCACGGCGTGGGCCCGTCGGATCGTCGCCGCCGACGCCTCGGACAGGCCGATGTGCCGTGCCTTGCCCGCCGCGACGACCTCGGCGAGCGCGCCGACGGTCTCCTCGATCGGCACCTGCGGGTCCACCCGGTGCAGGTAGTACAGGTCGACGTGGTCCCAGCCGAGCCGCGCCAGGCTCGCGTCGATGGCGCGGTGCACGTGCTCCGGCCGACCGTCGACCTCCCGGCCCGGGACGCCCAGTCCCACCTTGGTGGCCAGCACGACCGCGTGCCGGTGCGGCGCCAGGAGCGGTCCGAGCAGCCGCTCGTTCTCCCCGTCCGCGTACACGTCGGCGGTGTCGAAGAAGGTCACGCCCAGGGCGAGCGCACGCTGCACCGTCGCCACGGACTCGTCGCGGTCCGCGGTGCCGTACGCGCCGGTGAGCGACATGGCGCCGAGCCCGACCGGGGAGACGGTCAGCGGTCCCAGGGTGCGGGTCATGAGAGCTCCTTGCTGAAGCAGAGGCTGATGGTGTCGCCGACGTACTCGCCGAAGGGCTCGACGGGCTGCCAGCCCTCCCGCTGGTACAGAGCCTTCAGGCCGCGCTGTGGACGAGCCGGAACGTAGGTATCCCGACCGATCTAGTCAACGATTGACAGACTTGTCTCGCCCACTGGACCAGGAGGCGAGACCGACCGTCCGATGCATGAGACGGATCGGATCCGTCGTTGACCCGCCCGTACGCCCTGCCTACGTTCCGGCCGGTCCGAGCACACAGGAGTCGGGCCCCACCCGGAAGGCAGAACCGATGACGACGACACCAGACCTGCTGGCGCCCCTGGCCTCGATCACCACCCTCGCCCGCGCGCTCAGCGCGCCCAAGGGGTTCGGCGACGCGAGCCTGCGACGACGCCGCGAGGGTGACATCGAGCTGCTCGGCGGGATCCCCGACGACTCCGCGCTCCCGGTCGGCGCACTCCTGGCCGCGACCGAGCGGGTCCTGACGGGCACGCGCTCGGGGCCGGCCGCGTTCCAGTACTCCCAGTCCGCCGGGCTCGACGAGCTCCGCTCCTGGATCGCGGCGCGCGAGGGTGTACCGGTCGAGCGGGTCATCATCACGAACGGCGGGTTCCACGGCCTGTCGCTCGCCGTGCTGTCGCTGGTCGAGCGCGGCGGGCTCGTCGCCGTCGACAACCCGATCTTCCCGCTCTTCCTGCGGGCGCTCGAGCTCTCCGACGGCCGCACCCTGCCCGTGCGCGTCGGCCCCGCCGGCCTCGACGTCGACGAGCTCGAGGAGAAGCTGCGCGCCGGCGCCCGGCCCACGGCCCTCTACACGGTGCCCGACTTCCACAACCCGTCGCAGGGCACGCTGTCCACCGCGGACCGCGTCCGGCTGGTCGAGCTCGCCGAGCGCTACGGCTTCCTGATCTTCGCCGACAACCCGTACCGCGAGCTTCGCTTCCGGGGCGAGGCGGTGGACGCCGGGGTGTTCAGCACGTCGGACCACGTGGTGCACGTCAACACGTTCTCCAAGACGCTCGGCCCGGGCCTGCGGCTCGGCTGGGTGGTGGCGTCCGAGCGGATCGCGAAGCAGCTGGTCACGCTGCGCAACCGCCAGGACTCGCACACGTCGACCCTCGAGCAGCGCATCATCATCGACCTGCTCACCCACGACCCGCAGTGGTTCGACTCGACCCTGGCCCGCGCCCGCGACCTGTACCGCGAGCGCGCGGACGTCGTCGTCGACGCGCTCGAGGAGCGGCTGGGCGGGCTGATCGAGACCGTGCGCCCCGAGGGCGGCTTCTTCCTCTGGCCGCGGATCACCGACCCGTCGATCGACCCCGCGGCGCTGTACGCCGCGGCCGCCGAGCGCGGTGCCACCTACCAGCAGGGCGAGTTCTTCGCGTCGTCCGGCCGCCGCGAGTTCGCCGACCACCTGCGCCTCGCCTACGGCAACCACACGAACGAGACCCTGCGCGAGTTCGTCGACCGGCTGGGCTCGGCCGTGGACGCGGTGCGCTGACATGGTCCTGCACCTCGCCCTCGAGGTCGACGGCGCCGGCGCCCATCCCGGCGCCGCGGCGGCCACCTCCGTCCCCGTCGAGCGGCTGCTGTCCGCCGACCACCTGCGCCGCACCGTGGCCGCCGCGGAGAACGCCGGGGTCACGTTCGTGACCTTCGACGACGCCCTCGTCGGTCCCGCGCGCGTCGACGCGGTCACGCGCGCCGCGTTCGTCGCACCCCTGACGTCGCGCATCGGCCTGGTCCCGCTAGCCCACCCGGGCGTGACCGAGCCGTTCCACCTGGCCAGCCAGGTCGCGGCGCTGGACCACGCCACGACGGGCCGCTCCGGCTGGCTCGTCGGCTCCGGACCGCTCCCCGGAGGCCGCGCGGCGCTCGACCGGCCCGTGGCCGAGGGGCCCGACCTGCTGGAGGAGACGAGCGACGTGGTCCGGGTGGTCCGGGACCTGTGGGACTCGTGGGACGACGACGCCGTCATCCGGGACACCGCGACGGGCCGGTACATCGACCGCGACCGGCTGCACTACGTCGACTTCACCAGCGGCGGGAGCGGTCCGTTCGCCGGGCCCGGCCTGCGTGCGGCGCCCGACGGGGTGCGCGCCCCGTTCACCGTCAAGGGTCCGCTCATCGTGCCGCGGGGCCCGCAGGGACAGCCCGTCGTGGTCGGCCGGACCGGGACGGTGCCGGCGGACCTGCTCGACATCGCACTCGTGGACGCACCGCAGGCCTCCGCGGCGCCGCGGACGTTCCTCGACCTGCACGTCACCCTCGACACCCCGAGCGCGTCCGCCGCCGACCGGCTGGCGGCCCTCGAGGACCTCGCCCCCGCGGGCGACGTGCTGCGGTGGACGGGCTCGCCGGACGGGCTCGTCGAGCTCCTGCTGTCGCTCCGCGGCGCGGTCGACGGGGTCCGTCTGCTCCCGTCGCTGCTGGAGGAGGACCTGCCCCAGCTCGTCCGCTGGGTCCTGCCCGCCCTGCGGGTCGCCCGCGCGACACCGACGCCCCGACCGGGCGCCACCCTGCGCGACACCCTCGGCCTCCCCCGCCCGACCAGCCGCTTCGCCACGCTCCAGGAGACCTCGTGACCGACCTGCCCCGCCCGCACGCCCACGTGCACTTCGGCGTCTTCTTCCAGGGCGTCAACCACTCCACCATCTGGTCCGACCCCGCCAGCGGCTCGCAGACGGACTTCGAGTCCTTCCGCCAGATCGTGCAGACCGCCGAGCGCGGGCTGTTCGACGCGTTCTTCCTGGGCGAGGGGCTGCGCCTGCGCGAGCAGAACGGCGTCCTGCACGACCTCGACGTCGTCGGCCGGCCCGACGCGATCACGCAGCTCGCGGCGCTCGCCGCGGTGACCACGCACATCGGGCTCGCCGCCACCCAGAACGTCACCTACAACGACCCGGCGGACCTCGCGCGCCGCCTGGCCAGCCTGGACCTGCTCTCCGGCGGCCGCGCCGCGTGGAACATCGTCACCACCGACAACGCGTGGACCGGCGAGAACTTCCGCCGCGGCGGCTGGCTCGACCACGACCTGCGCTACGTGCGTGCCGGGGAGTTCGTCCGCGCCGCACAGGCGATCTGGGACGGCACCCCCGGTGAGCCGGTCACGTTCGCCGGTCGGACGCTGGAGATCGAGGTCACGCCGACGGTCCCCCGCAGCCCGCAGGGTCATCCGGTGCTGTTCCAGGCCGGCGACTCCCCCGCGGGCCGGGACTTCGCGGCGTCGCACGCCGAGGTCATCTTCTCCGCGCACGGGACCGACTACGACGACGCCCTCGCGTTCGCCACCGACGTCCGTGCGCGCACCGTCGCCGCGGGCCGCCCGGAGGACGACCTCAAGATCCTGCCCGGCACCCAGTTCATCCTCGCCGCCACGGACGCCGACGCGTGGGAGAAGGCGCGCTGGGTCAAGGAGCAGCAGGTCACGCCCGCCACGGCGCTGTCGCTGCTCGGTCAGGTGTGGGGCGAGGATCTCTCCGGGTACGACCCCGACGGTCCTGTCCCCCGCCACGACCCGGTCATCGAGGTCATCGGCGAGACCCGCGGCTCACCGCGTCGCGGCAAGGACCCCCGCCAGATCGCCCAGGAGTGGCGCGCCCGCGCGGAGGCCGAGAACCTCAGCATCCGTCAGCTCGTCATCGCCCAGGAGCGCCAGCGCGGGTTCGTCGGCTCCCCGACGACCGTCGCCGAGGAGCTCATCCGCTGGGTCCGCACCGGGGCGAGCGACGGGTTCAACATCACGCCGTGGATCGTGCCGGGCGGCCTGGACGACGTCGTCGACACCCTGGTCCCCGAGCTCCAGGAACGCGGCGCGTACCGCACCGAGTACACCGGCACCACCCTGCGCGAGCACCTGAACCTGCGCGCCCCGCTCCCTCACCGCACCCCCACCCCGGTCCCGATCACGGCCTGACCCGCCGACCAACCACCTGCAACGTCCGAGGAAGAGAGCGCCATGACGCTCGTTCCCTCGGACGTTGCGGGGTGGCGGGCGCAAACGACCGAGGAAGTGAGCCCCATAGCGCTCGATTCCTCGGACGCTGCCGACGGCGGCCTATGTCGGCAGCCGTGAGGGCTGGAACCGGCAGGAGTGCGGACGTTGGCGCGAAGCGTCCAGCAACGTCCGCACTCGTGCCTGGTGGAGCGCGCAGGAGTGCGGACGTCGTCCCGCGGAGGGCCGGCGTTCAGCGGCGCTTGCGCACCAGGACCAGGTCGTCGCGGTGGACCAGCTCGCGGTCGTAGCCCGGGCCGAGCGACGCGCGCAGCTCGGACGTCGAGCGGCCCAGGAGCGGCGGCACCTCGTCGGCGTCGTACGAGACGAGCCCGCGCGCCACGAGGAGACCGTCGGGGCCGACGAGCTCCACGGGGTCACCCGCCTCGAACGTGCCTTCGACGCCGGTCACCCCGGCGGGCAGCAGCGAGGTCCCCCGCTCCAGGACCGCCCGGACGGCGCCCGCGTCGAGCACGAGCCGTCCACGCGTGTTCGCGGCGTGCGCGAGCCACAGCCGACGGATGGACGTCCGGCGGCCGGTCGCGGTGAACCACGTGCCGACGTCCTGCCCGGCCAGCGCCTGCGCGGCCTGCGCGGCGGACGTCAGGACGACCGGGACCCCGGACTGCGTCGCGATCGCCACCGACTCGAGCTTGGTCACCATCCCGCCGGTCCCGACGGCGCTGCCCCGCGAGGCGACGTCGATGCCCTCGAGGTCCTGGGCGTGGACGACGGACGCGATGCGCCGGGACCCGTCGCGCGACGGCGGGCCGGTGTAGAGCGAGTCGACGTCGCTGAGCAGCAGGAGCGCGTCGGCGTGCACCAGGTGCGAGACCAGGGCGGCGAGGCGGTCGTTGTCCCCGAACCGGATCTCGTCGGTGGCCACCGCGTCGTTCTCGTTGATGACGGGCACGATCCCGAGGTCGAGCAGCCGGGTCAGCGCCCGGTGGGCGTTGCGGTAGTGCACGCGGCGGACGGTGTCGTCGGCGGTCAGCAGCACCTGCCCGACCTGCAGCCCGTACCGGGCGAACGCCGCGGAGTAGTGCGCGACGAGCAGCCCCTGCCCGACGGACGCGGCCGCCTGCTGGGTCGCCAGGTCCCGCGGGCGGGCGGCCAGACCGAGCGGACCGAGGCCGGCGGCGATCGCGCCGGAGGACACCAGGACCACCTGTCCACCGGCGGCCCGGCGCGCGGCGAGCACGTCGACCAGGGCGTTCAGCCTCTCTGGAGCGAGCCTTCCGTCCGGCCCGGTCAGCGACGACGAGCCGATCTTGACGACCACCCGGGACGCCGAGACCAGCTGCTGGCGGTCCTGCAGGGCGTCGACGGTCACGTCCCGCATTCTGCCGCGCACACGCCGCGGGTCACGCGCTTATCCGGGTACCGGACGATCAGCTCTCCGCCGCGTCGGTCCAGACGCCGGCCTCGCGCTCGGTCCACAGCTCCTCGCGCGCCTCCGTCTTGGCGTCCATGCGCTCCTTGTACTCCTGGCGCTTCTCGCCACGCGTCGGGCGCGAGTGGTCCTCGAGCCGCAGGTCGACGCCGCGCGGACCGCCGAGGAACTCGGACCCGGTCATGAGCGTGGGCTCCCAGTCGAAGACGACCGCGTTGTGCTCGGGACCGATGCGCACCTCGTCGCCGGCGACGGCACCCGTGGCGAACAGCTTCTCCTCGACCCCCAGTCGCGCCAGCCGGTCGGCCAGGTAGCCCACGGCCTCGTCGTTGGAGAAGTCGGTCTGGCGCACCCAGCGCTCGGGCTTCTCGCCCCGCACCCAGAAGTACACGCCCTGGCCCTCGACCTCGCGGCGCGTCACCGTGAACCCGGCGTCGTCCACGGCCTTCGGGCGCAGCACGACGCGGGTGTTCTCCGGCGCCGGCGCGTCGCGACGGGCCTTGTCGACGATCTCCCCGAGCGCGAACGTCAGCGGGCGCAGGCCCTCGTGGCTGGCCGTCGAGATCTCGAACACACGGAACCCGCGGGCCTCGAGGTCGGGCTTGACCAGCTCGGCCAGCTCGCGCGCCTCGGGGACGTCGATCTTGTTGAGCACGACGATCTGCGGCCGCTCCAGGAGCGGCACCCGGCCGCCCTCGATGGAGAGGTCTCCGGCGTAGGTCCGCAGCTCGACCTCGATGTCCTCGAGGTCCGAGAGCGGGTCACGGTCGGGCTCGAGCGTCGCGCAGTCGAGCACGTGCACGATGACCGCGCAGCGCTCGATGTGACGCAGGAACTCCAGCCCCAGGCCACGCCCTTCGGACGCACCCGGGATGAGGCCGGGGACGTCGGCGACGGTGTACCGCGCGCCGCCCGCCTGCACCACGCCGAGGTTGGGGACCAGCGTCGTGAACGGGTAGTCGGCGATCTTCGGCCGGGCCGCGGAGATGGCGGCCACGAGGCTGGACTTGCCGGCGCTCGGGTAGCCGACGAGCGCGACGTCGGCGATGGTCTTGAGCTCGAGGACGATGTCCTGCTCGGTACCGGGCTCGCCGAGCAGCGCGAAGCCGGGCGCCTTGCGGCGCTGCGAGGCGAGCGCGGCGTTGCCGAGCCCTCCGCGGCCGCCGGCAGCCGCCACGTACTCGGCGCCCACGCCGACGAGGTCGGCGAGCACGGTGCCGTCGGGAGCCTTCACGACGGTGCCGTCCGGAACACCGAGCACCAGGTCGGCGCCGGTGGAGCCGGAGCGGTGGTCACCCATGCCCTGCGTCCCCGAAGGCGCGTGCCGGTGGGGCGAGTGGTGGTAGTCGAGCAGCGTGGTGACCTGCGGGTCGACCGCGATGATCACCGAGCCACCGTTGCCGCCGTTGCCCCCGTCGGGACCCGCGAGCGGCTTGAACTTCTCCCGGTGGATGGACGCACAACCGTGCCCACCGTCACCGCCGGTCGCATGCAGCACGACCCGGTCGACGAATGTCACCACGGCTGAACCTCCCTTGCCTTTGCTACGACTTGATACTCACACGCGGAAGGGGCGCACCGCACCGGTGCGCCCCTTCCACGAATGACCCGCCGCGAACCGATGTCGCGACGTCAGATGAATCTCAGACCTCGGCCGCCACGACGATGTCGATGACCTTGCGGCCACGGCGCGTCCCGAAGGTCACGGCGCCGGGGGCGAGGGCGAACAGCGTGTCGTCGCCGCCACGGCCGACGTTCACGCCGGGGTGGAAGTGCGTGCCGCGCTGGCGGACGATGATCTCGCCGGCCTTGACGACCTGGCCACCGAAGCGCTTGACGCCCAGGCGCTGGGCGTTGGAGTCGCGACCGTTGCGCGAGGAGCTCGCGCCCTTCTTGTGTGCCATGACGAACCTGCTTTCGTGCTCAGAGAATGGGGGGCTGCGCGTGCCTGCGACCGACAGGCCGACGGCGCGAGATCAGGAGATGCCGGTGACCTTGAGGCGGGTCAGCTTCTGGCGGTGACCCTGGCGCTTGCGGTAGCCGGTCTTGTTCTTGTACTTGAGGATGTCGATCTTGGGACCCTTCTCGTCCCGCACGACCTCCGCCGTCACCTTCACCTTGGCCAGCGCCTTGGCGTCGGTGGTGACCTTCTCACCGTCGACGAGGAGCAGGGCGGTCAGCTCGATGGTCGACCCGGCCTGCGCGGCGAGGCGGTCGACGACGACGACGTCGCCCACCGCGACCTTCTCCTGGCGGCCGCCAGCCTTCACGATCGCGTACACCACGTTGCTGCTCATCTCTGCTCGTCGAACTGCCTAGGTCACTAACGCTCTGGGTGCGCCCTGCCTGCGCCCGCGCACATCCCGCTGCCACCGGTTGTCGCCGGTTCCCGTGGGGGTTCGCGTCGGCGCCACCTCTTCAGCTGGCGGCGGCACACCTGACCAGCGCGCACACGACGCGCCGACGTTCTAGGGTACGGACCCCACGCCGCAGGGTCAAACCTGACCGCCCCGGGGTCGGTGTGACGTGACCGACGACACCCGGTTCAGGCGACCCGTCAGGCGACGGCCACCGCGAGCCGGGACTCGAGCCCGCGCACGATCACGTCCACGCCGAAGCCGAAGCGCTCCTCGACATCCTCGCCCACGCCGGGCGGCTGCGCCTGCTCCTCCACCGCGAACCCCTGCACGAACGCCAGCAGCGTCCCCCAGGCGCGGGTCGCGTCGGCCACGGTGAAACCGGCCCCGACGAGGATCGACAGCGGCAGCTCGACCCACCCGGCGAGCCGCTCGTCCGCGAGGTAGGTACCGCTGAACACCCGCGCGCCGTCCCGACGGGCCAGCAGCGCCGCGCGGAACCGGACGGCCGAGAGCCGCACGCAGTCCTGCCACGGCTCCCCCGCCAGCGCGGCGAGCTCGTCGTTGGCCTCCTCGATGAGGTCCCGGAGCATGGTCGTCGCCATCTCGTCGAGCAGCGCCGCCTTGCTGGGCACGTGCCAGTACAGCGCGGCGGCCTGCACCCCGAGGTCGCTCGCCAGCCGGCGCAGCGTCAGCCCGTCCAGCCCGACCTCGTCCAGCAGGTCGAGCGCACGCCGCACGATCCGCTCGCGATCCAGCCGCTGCGCCATCCGACCCGTCCCTCCGTAGGTGCCCGGCCCACCTTGACAACTGAACGTCGTTAAATCAATCTAACGCTGTTCAACTTAACACCGTTCAAGGAGGCGTCGTGCGCACGATGGTCATCGTCAACCACCCCTACGAGGGCAGCTTCTGCCACGCGCTCGCGGACGCCGCGGTGCGGGGCGCGCACCGCGCGGGCCGGGAGGTGGACCTCCTCGACCTCGACGCCTCCGGCTTCGACCCGGTGATGCGCCGGGCGGACCTGGCGGCGTGGCGGGACCACACCACCATCGACCCCGTCGTGGCCGACCTGCAGCGCCGGATCGACGCCGCCGACCACCTCGTCCTCGTGCACCCCGTCTGGTGGGAGACCGCCCCGGCCGTGATGAAGGGCTTCATCGACAAGGTCCTGGTGCCGGGCTGGGCCTACGAGGACGGTGCCTTCGGCCTGCCCCGAGGACGGTTCGCCCGGCTCCAGCGCGTCACCGTGGCCACCACGATGTCGACCCCGGGACCCGCCTACCGGTGGCTGTTCGGCAACACCGCGCAGAAGGCGTCGGTCCGTGGCGTGTGGCACAAGATGGGCGTGCCGGCGCGCTGGCTGAGCCACCCGAGGGTGGCTGAGGTGTCCCCGCAGCGGCGCGAGCGGTGGCTGGCGCGCATGGAGGAGCGGGTAGCCGGCGTGCGGCTCACCCCACGCGACGAGGCGCTCGTGCCGGTCGGCTGACCGGCACGAGCGCCCGTCGTTCAGTCCTGCCGGCTGTCGCCGTCGGCGGCGGGCTCGTCGGTCGACTCGGAGCCGTCCGACTCGAACACGTCCGCGGGGACCGCCGTGAGCTCGAGCTCCTCGACCGGTCCGTCGGACTCGGCCGCGGGCTGCTGCTCGGCGGGCGCCTGCACGGCGGCGAACTCGGCGAGCACGTCGAGACCGGGAGCGCTGGGCGCGACGGAGTCCGCCGGCTCGGCGGCCGCGGCCGGCGCGTGGTGCTCGTGCTCGTGCTCGTGCTCGTGGGCGTGCGCCGCGGCCGCCGCGATGGTCGCGAGCGTCGCCTTGACCGCCTCACGAGCCTCGGGCAGGACCGGCACGCCCGCGTGCGGGACGTGCGCGACCGGCTCCTTGGCCCCGCCGCGCTTGCGACGCGACCGCTTGGCCTCACCGTCGGCGGCTGCTGCTGCGGGCTGCTGCTGGGCACCGGCGTCGGGACGCTGGTTGTTCTTCTCGATCGGCTCCTCGTGCACGATGAAGCCGCGCCCGTGGCAGTGCTCGCAGGTCTCGCTGAACGCCTCGACGAGGCCCTGACCCACGCGCTTGCGCGTCATCTGGACGAGGCCGAGCGAGGTGACCTCGGCGACCTGGTGCTTGGTCCGGTCACGGCCCAGGCACTCCACCAGACGGCGCAGCACGAGGTCGCGGTTGGACTCGAGCACCATGTCGATGAAGTCGATGACGATGATGCCGCCGATGTCCCGCAGCCGGAGCTGGCGGACGATCTCCTCGGCCGCCTCCAGGTTGTTGCGGGTCACGGTCTCCTCGAGCGTGCCGCCCGAGCCGGTGAACTTGCCGGTGTTGACGTCGACGACCGTCATGGCCTCGGTGCGGTCGATGACCAGCGAGCCGCCCGACGGCAGCCAGACCTTGCGGTCCATGCCCTTGGCCAGCTGCTCGTCGATGCGGTGCACCGCGAACACGTCCGTGTCGGCCTCCCAGCGGGACACCTTCTGCGCCAGGTCCGGGGCGAGCTCGTCGATGTACGACGAGATCGTGGACCAGGCGTCGGCACCCTCGACCACGAGCGAGGAGAAGTCGTCGTTGAAGATGTCGCGGACCACGCGGATGGCCATGTCCGGCTCGCCCTGGAGCAGGGCCGGGGCCGACGCGGTCTTCGACTTCTTCTCGATGGCCTCCCACTGCCCCTGCAGGCGGGCGATGTCGGCGCGCAGCTCGTCCTCGCTGGCCCCCTCGGCCGCCGTGCGGACGATGACGCCCGCGGAGTCCGGGACGATCTCGCGCAGGATCTTCTTGAGGCGGTTGCGCTCGGTGTCCGGGAGCTTGCGGCTGATGCCGGTCATGCCGCCACCGGGGACGTACACGAGGTAGCGGCCCGCGAGCGTGACCTGCGAGGTCAGGCGGGCACCCTTGTGGCCGATCGGGTCCTTGGTGACCTGCACGAGCACCGGGTCGCCGGACTTCAGCGCCTGCTCGATGCGCCGCGCCGACCCGCCCTCGAGCCCGGCGGCGTCCCAGTTGACCTCACCGGCGTACAGCACGGCGTTGCGCCCCTTGCCGACGTCGACGAAGGCCGCCTCCATGCTCGGCAGCACGTTCTGCACGCGCCCGAGGTAGACGTTGCCGACCATCGACGACTGCGCCTGGTTGGAGACGTAGTGCTCCACGAGCACACCGTCCTCGAGGACGGCGATCTGCGTGCGGGCGTTCTTCTCGCGCACGATCATCGACCGGTCCACCGACTCGCGGCGGGCGAGGAACTCGGACTCGGTGATGATCTGGCGGCGACGGCCGGCGTCGCGACCGTCCCGGCGACGCTGACGCTTGGCCTCGAGACGGGTCGAGCCGCGCAGCGCGGTGACCTCGTCGCTGGGCGCGCGCGTCCGGGCCGGGCGGGCCTCGGCCTGGTCACCGGAGTCGCCCCGCGAGGACCCGCGACGACGACGGCGACGGCGACGGCTCGAACCGTCACCCTCCCCTGCGGAGTCGTCGGCGTCGGACTCGGTGTCGCCCTCGGTGCTGTCCTCGGACTCGTCGTCCGCCTCGTCGGCGTCCTCGGTGGCGCCGCCCGACTCGGGACGGCTGCGCCGGCCACGGCCGCCGCGACGGCGACGACGACGGGGTGCACCGGTGGCGCCCTCGTCGGCCGCCTCGGTCTCGTCGTCCTCGTCCGTCTCGACCTGGTCGTCCGCGACCTGGTCCTCGGCGACCTCGTCGGTGGCGAGGTCGTCCTCGACGTCGACCTCCTCGACGGGGGCGTCCTCGACGGGCGCGGCGTCACCGCTGCGGCCGCGACGGCCCCGGCGGCGCGACCCGCGCGACGAGGCAGACGAGGGCGCAGTGGCCTGCTCCGACTCCTCGACCTGCTCGACGGTCTCGGTCGCGTCCGCGGCGGTGTCGCGGTGGGCGGCCTCGGAGATCGCCTCCGGCGACCCCGTGCTGGCCTGGGCGCGACGGCGGCGCGGGCGCGTCGCCGTCGGGTCCGGCGCCTGGAACAGGAGCGCCGTCGTGGCGAAGCGTGACCCCGTGGAGGTCGTGCTCGTGGTGGCGTTCGCCTGCTCGGCGGGCTCGGCCTGCTGCGTCGTGGCGGCCAGCTCGGCCAGGACGTCGAGGGTCGCTGCACCCTCGGACTCCTCGTCCTCGTCGACCGGCTCGGCGACGGGCTCGACGACCGGCTCGGGCGCGGCGGCGGCGCGGGTGCCGGAGCGGCGACGACGCGGAGCAGCCTTGGCGGGCTCCGCGGCGACAGGCTCAGAGGCCTCCTCGACGACGGGCGGGGCCTCGGCCTCCACCTCAGCCTCGGGAGCCGCGGCAGGCGCCTCGTCGGACGCGACGGTCACGACCGTGCGCGTCACGCGGCGGGACTTCTTCTTGGGCGGGGCGGCGGGTGCGTCCGCGCTCGGCTCCTCGACGGCGGGTGCCGGGACCACGGGAGCCTCGGCGTGCTCTGCGACAGGGGCCGGCACGGTCACCACGGCGTCTGCCGGGGTCTCGATGCTGGGAGCGGCGGTCACGCGGGTGGCACGGCGGCGGCGCGGGGGTGCGGGCGGTGCCTCACCCCCGGCGGTCGTCACGTCTGCGGTGGGGGTGTTCTCGTCGGTCACGCGAAGTGCTCCTGGGTACCGGGCATCGCCACCCACACGCGGCGGTGCTCGGTCGGTCGGTCGTCGCACGCGTGCTGCGCGGCGACGGAAAGTCGGCGGTCGTGGCTGCTGCACCCGGTCGGCGCCATCGCCTGCGGGGCCGGAGCCGTCAGTCCCGATCGGGGACCAGCGGGCGGCGAAGCGGCGGCTGGCGCGCACGACATGCTGGTGCTGCGAGCTCAAGGGTCCCGGGGCGGTGTGGTCGTCCTAGGAGCCGGGGTCAGTATCGCACAGCGGCCTTCTCACGGCGTGCCGCCCGTTCTCGGCGGCGCGTCCCGATGTGACGCACCCCCGGAGCGCCTGGCTTCCGGCGCCCCGCCCGCAGGGGCAGACTGGACTCGGTCCTCGCGTTCCTGGCCAGGCCGTCTGACCTGGCCGGTCGTCTCGTCCGTCGGGTGCCCGGACCCTCGACCCGACGTACTCCGTCGCACTCGAAGCACCCCGGAGGACTCGTGGACACGCTGGACGTGGCACGGTGGCAGTTCGGCATCACGACCGTCTACCACTTCATCTTCGTCCCGTTGACGATCGGGCTGGCACCGCTCGTCGCGATCATGCAGACGGCGTGGGTGCGGACCGGGAACGAGCGCTGGCTGCGGCTGACCAAGTTCTTCGGCAAGCTCCTGCTCATCAACTTCGCGATCGGTGTGGCCACCGGCATCGTGCAGGAGTTCCAGTTCGGCATGGCCTGGAGCGAGTACTCCCGCTTCGTCGGGGACGTCTTCGGTGCCCCGCTGGCCATGGAGGCGCTCGCCGCGTTCTTCGTCGAGTCGACGTTCCTGGGGCTGTGGATCTTCGGCTGGGACAAGCTGCCGAAGAAGATCCACCTCGCCTGCATCTGGGCGGTGGCCATCGCCACCAACCTGTCCGCGTACTTCATCCTCGCGGCGAACTCCTGGATGCAGCACCCCGTCGGCGCCACGTTCAACGAGGAGCGCGGGCGCGCCGAGATGACGGACATCGGCGCCGTCCTGTCGAACAACACGCTGCTCGCGGCGTTCCCGCACACGATCTCGGCCGCGTTCCTCACGGCGGGCACGTTCGTCGCCGGCATCGCCGCCTGGTGGATGGTGCGGCTGGTGCGTGCGGGCCAGGCGGAGAAGGCCCGCGACGTGTACCGCCCGGCCGTCGTGCTCGGGGTCATCGTCATGGTGATCTCGGGCGTCGGTGTCGCGCTCAGCGGTGACCAGCAGGCCAAGCTCATGTTCGAGCAGCAGCCGACCAAGATGGCGGCCGCCGAGGCGCTGTGCGAGACGACGTCGAGCGTGCCGTTCTCGATCCTCGCGATCGGGCCGCTGGGCACGGGCGACGACTGCGACAAGGTGACGCACCTGCTCGAGATCCCGGGCGCCCTCTCGTTCCTGGCGACCGGCGACTTCTCCGCCACCCTGCAGGGCACCGACCAGCTGCAGCAGGAGTACGAGGAGAGGTTCGGCTACACCGACGCGAACGGCGAGCCGATCAGCTACATCCCGAACCTCGCCGTCACCTACTGGGGCTTCCGCCTCATGATCGGCTTCGCCCTGGGCTCCGCCGCGCTCGCGCTCGTCGCGTTCTGGGTGACGCGCAAGGGCCGCGTGAGCGGGAACGTGTGGGTCGGCCGGCTCGGCATCGCCGCGATCGCGACCCCGTTCCTGGCGTCGTCGTTCGGGTGGATCTTCACCGAGATGGGCCGCCAGCCGTGGGTCGTCGCGCCCAACCCGAACCCCGGTGGCGTCGACGGCGTCTGGCTGCTGACCGCCCGCGGCGTCTCGACGGTGACCAGCACGGGGACGATCCTCACGAGCCTGATCGCCTTCACGCTGCTCTACGGGATCCTCGCCGTGTTCTGGTACCGCCTCATGCACCGCTACGCGATCCAGGGCGTGGCGGACAGCGAGCACGACCCGAGCCCGGACAACCCCGACAACGACCCGGACACGGCGCACGAGCGCCCGCTGTCGTTCGCGTACTGAGCGGAGCCGACGACCATGGAGCTCACGACCGTCTGGTTCATCCTCATCGCCGTCCTGTGGACCGGCTACCTCGTGCTGGAGGGGTTCGACTTCGGCGTCGGGATGCTGCTCGGGCTGCTGTCCCGCGGCGACCGAGCGGCCAAGGACCGCGACCGTCGCGTCATGATCAACACCATCGGCCCGGTCTGGGACGGCAACGAGGTGTGGCTGCTGACCGCGGGCGGTGCGACGTTCGCGGCGTTCCCGGAGTGGTACGCCACCATGTTCTCCGGCTTCTACCTGCCGCTCCTGCTCATCCTGCTGGCGCTCATCGTGCGGGTGGTCGCTTTCGAGTGGCGCGGCAAGATCGACGACCCAGGCTGGCGCTCCCTGGCCGACCGGTGCCTGATGGTCGGGTCCTGGGTGCCGGCCGTGCTCTGGGGCGTGGCGTTCGCCAACCTGGTCCGCGGGGTGGAGCTGGACGCCGATCACCAGTACGTCGGGGGCTTCTGGGCCCTGCTCAACCCGTTCGCCCTGCTCGGCGGCGCCACGACCGCCCTGATCTTCCTCACCCACGGAGCGGTCTTCCTGGCGCTGAAGTCCGACGGTGACGTCCGCGCCCGCGCCGGGGCGTTCGCGGCACGGGCGTCCGTCGTGACGCTCGTCGTGGCGGGCGCCTGGGCCGTGTGGGCGCAGGTGGCCTACTCGGTGCCGTGGACCTGGGCGGCCGTCGCCGTCGCGGCCGGCGCCCTGGTCGTGCTCGTCGTCGCCGCGCAGCGCCGCAAGGAGGGCCTCGCGTTCACCGCCTCGGCCGTCGCGATCGTCGGTGCCGTCGTGCTGATCTTCGGGTCGATGTTCCCCGACGTCATGCCCGCGTTCGACCCGGCCAACTCGCTGACGACCACCAACGCGTCGTCGACCGACTACACGCTCACCGTGATGACCTGGGTGGCCGCGTTACTCACCCCGCTGGTGCTGCTGTACCAGGGCTGGACGTACTGGGTGTTCCGCAAGCGGATCTCCGCGGACCGGATCCCGGACCACACCGGCCTGACGTTCGAGAAGGTCCCCGCCCCCTCCGCCGACCGGTGAGGCCCCTGGACCCGCGACTGCTCAGGCACGCCCGGGCCGCCCGCGGGTACGTCGCCCTGACCGCGGCGCTCGGCGTGCTCACGGCGGCGCTGGTCGTCGCGCAGGCGCTGCTGCTCGCGCACGCGCTCGGCGCCGCCGTCTCGGACGGCGCCACGCTGGACGTCCTGGGTCCGACCATCGGGTGGCTCGCGGCGGTCGTCACGGTCCGGACGCTGGTCACCGCCGTGCAGGAGCGCTTCGCGCACCGCGCGGCCACCCGGACCGTCGCCGAGCTGCGCGAGCAGGTGGTCGCGCACGCCGTGGCGCTCGGGCCGCGGTGGCTGGCCTCCGGCGAGGGCCCGTCGGTGGTCACGCTGGCCACCCGCGGGCTCGACGCCCTCGAGCCGTACTTCGTGCGGTACCTGCCCCAGCTGGTGCTCGCGGCGACCGTCACCCCGGGTGTCCTGCTCGTGGTGCTCGGGCTCGACTGGGTCTCCGCGGCGATCCTGGTCACGGTGCTGCCGCTGGTGCCCATCTTCATGGTCCTGGTCGGGCGGCTCACGCAGGGCCGGTCCGAGCAGGGTCTGGCCAGCATGCAGCGGCTCGGGGCGCAGGTCCTGGACCTGCTCGCCGGGCTGCCCACGCTGCGCGCGCACGGGCGCGAGCGCGGGCCGGGCGCCCGGGTCCGGACGCTCGGCGACGCGCACCGCCAGGCCACGATGGGCACGCTGCGCATCGCGTTCCTGTCGGGCATGGTGCTCGAGCTGCTGACCACGCTGTCGGTGGCGCTCGTCGCGGTCGGCATCGGGCTGCGCCTGGTCGAGGGGCACCTCGACCTGGTCACCGGGATCGCCGTCCTCGTGCTGGCGCCCGAGGTCTTCCTGCCCCTGCGACAGGTCGGGGTCCAGTTCCACGCCGCGGCCGACGGCGTCGCGGCGGCAGGGCGGGCGTTCGAGGTGCTGGAGACGCCCGTGCCCGAGGCCGGGACGCGGACCGCGCCGGACCTGCGGACGGCGGTCCTGCGGCTCGACGGCGTGGGGGTGCAGACCTCGGGCGGCAGCACCCCGCACCGCCTCGACCTCGCGCTGGTGCCGGGCACGGTCGTCGCGCTGACCGGGCCGAGCGGCGTCGGCAAGACCACGGCGCTCGAGCTCGCCCTCGGCCTGCTCCGTCCCGACGACGGCCGGGTGTCGATCGACGGCGTCGACCTCGCCGACCTCGACCTCCCCTCGGTGTGGGCCCAGGTGTCCTGGCTGCCGCAGCGCCCCGTGCTCGAGCCGGGGACCGTGGCCGAGCTCGTCGGCGGCGACGAGGGCTCACGCGCGGCGGCGGCCGCGCTCACCGGTCTCGACACCGTGCTGGCGACCCTTCCCGACGGCTGGGCCACGCCGCTGGGCCGCGGCGGCGCGGGACTGAGCCTGGGTCAGCGCCAACGGGTCGCGCTGACCCGCACCCTGCTCGCGCAGACTCCGCTGGTGGTCCTCGACGAGCCCACCGCGCACCTGGACGCGGCCGGCGAGCAGGTGGTCCTCGACACCGTCCGGGCGCTGCGGGAGGCCGGCCGGACGGTGCTGCTCGTCGCGCACCGTCCGTCGCTGGTCGCGGTCGCCGACGACGTCGTGCAGGTCCGGTCGGCCGCCGCGGTGCTCGCATGACCCGCGGCACGCTGCGGCGCGCAGTCCGGCTCCTCGACCTCGATCCGCGCCGGTTCGCGCTCGCGCTGCTGCTCGGCACGCTCGCGCTGGGCTGCGGGGTCGCGCTCGCGGCGGTCTCGGCGTGGCTGATCGCCCGCGCCTCCCAGATGCCGCCCGTGCTCCAGCTGTCGGTCGCGACGGTCGCGGTGCGCGCGTTCGGCATCGGCCGCGGGGTGCTGCGCTACCTGGAGCGGCTCGTGTCCCACGACGTCGCCCTGCGGGGCATGACCGACCTGCGCACCACGCTCTACGAGCGGCTCGCGGTCGCGCGCCCGGAGACGCTCCTGCGGGTGCGGCGTGGGGACCTGCTCGCGCGGGTCGGCGCGGACGTCGACACGGTCGGCGACGTGGTGGTGCGCGGTCTGCTGCCGGCGGGCGTCGCCGCCGCCCTCGGCGCGGGCACCGTGCTCGCGATGTGCGCGTTCTGGCCCCCGGCCGGTCTCGCGCTCGGCGCCTGCCTCGTGCTGGCGGGCGTCGTCGCACCCGCGATCGCCGCCAGGGCTGCGCGCAGCACCGAGGAGCGTGCGCTGCAGAGCCGCGCCGACATGACGGCGACCGCGCTCGGCCTGCTCGACGACGCCGGTCCGCTCCTCGTGGGTGGCCGGGCGGGCGCCGAGCTGGCCGCCCTGCGCGAGTCCGACCGTCGGCTCGCGGCGGCCACCGACGCCGGGGCCGGCCCTGCCGCGGTCGCCGCCGGGCTCGGTCAGCTCGCGGTGGGCGTCGCGATGCTGGCGGCCCTGCTCACCGGCGTCCCGGCCGTCGGCGCCGGGCTGCTCTCCCCCGTCGAGCTCGCCGTGGTCGTGCTCACCCCGCTCGCGGCGTTCGAGGCGACCGCCCTCCTGCCCGCCGCCGCGATCCAGGTGCAGCGCTCGCGCGCCGCGGCGGCCCGGGTCCTCGCCCTGCTCGACGCGCCGACCGACCCACCGGCCACCGACGACGCCCCCGGACGGCCCCCGCTCGTCGCGACGGACCTCGCGTGCGGGTGGCCCGGCGCACCGGCGGTGGTCACGGATCTCGCGCTGGACCTGCGGCCCGGTCGCTCGATCGCCCTCGTCGGACCGTCCGGCACCGGCAAGACGACCACCCTCCTGACGCTCGCCGGCCTGCTCCCCCGGCAGTCCGGCACCCTCACGCTCGACGGGCACGACGTGGAGCACCTCGACCGGCACGCGGTCGCGGCGACCGTCGTCGTCGGGACCGAGGACGCCCACGTCTTCGGGACCACCGTGCTGGAGAACCTGCGCGTCGCGCGCGGTGACCTCACCGCCACCGAGGCCACGGACGTCCTGGCGCGCGTCGGCCTGGCGCCGTGGCTGGACGGCCTCCCTGACGGGCTCGACACCGTCCTCGGCCCGGACGCCCGCACGGTGTCCGGCGGCGAACGGCGGCGGCTGCTCGTCGCGCGCGCCCTGGTGTCGCCCACCGCGCTCCTGCTGGTCGACGAGCCGGCCGAGCACCTCGACCCGGAACGCGCGGACGCGCTGGTCACGGACCTGCTGAGCGACCCGCGCGGGGTGGTCCTCGTGACCCACCGGCTGAGCCCGCTCGGGGCCGCCGACGAGGTCCTCCTGCTCGACGCCGGACACGTCCGTGCCCGGGGCACGCACGCCGACCTCCTCGCGACCGTCCCGGACTACCGTGACGCGTGGGAGCGAGAGCGCGCGACCGACTGACGGGAGATCGCACTGTGGCCGAGGCGGAGGTCCCGCACGACCGCGACCTGGTCGGCGCCGTCCTCGCGGTCGCGGGCGAGCTCGAGCTGGTCGCGGTCCTCGAGCGGTTCGTCGAGGCCGCCGCAGGCCTCACCGGTGCTCCGTACGGCGCGCTCACGGTGATCGACGACAGCGGGGTGTCCACCGCGTTCGTGTCCACCGGCGTGCCGGGGACGGTCGCCGACGTCCTGCGTGCGGCGCCACTCGCGCTCGGCACGCTCGGCGAGGTCCCCGAGACCGGGGCGCTGCGCCTCAGCGACGCACGCGAGCACCCGGCGTTCCGCGGCATCCCGCCCCACCACCCGTCGACGGTCCCGCTCCTCGGCACCTCCGTCCGGGTCGGCGGGCGGGTCTTCGGCCACCTGTACCTGTCCGAGAAGCCCGGCGGCTTCACCCAGCAGGACGAGGAGTCCGTGGTGGCGCTCGCCGCGGCGGCCGGGGTGGCCGTCGCCAACGCGCACCTGTACGCCGACGCGCTGCGGCGCGAGCACTGGCTCCGGGCGGGGCAGGACCTCACGACGACGCTGCTCGAGGGCGTCGACGACGACGACGCGCTCGAACGCATCGTCGCGACCGCCCGGGAGGCCGACCAGGCGGACGCCGCCGCGCTCGCGCTGCCGGGCGTGGGCGGTGAGCTGGTCATCGAGGTCGCGGTCGGGCGCATGCGCCGCGAGCTGCTGGGCGCCCCGATGCCACCGGGCTCGCGCGCCTGGAGGGTGATCGAGGAGGGCACCGGGCTGATCACGGCGTCCCTCGCGCGCGCCAGCACCGTCGCGACACCCGCGCTGCGGTCGTTCGGTCCCGGCCTGTTCGCGCCCGTGCCGGCGCCCGGGGGCGCCGTCGGGGTGCTCATCCTGCTGCGCAAGGTCGGTGCACCCCCGTTCGAGCCGTCCGACCTCACCACAGCGGCGTCGTTCGCCGCGCAGGCCGGCCTCGCCAACGAGCTCGCGGCCGGACGGCACGCCCAGGACCTGGCGGCGCTGCTCGACGAGCGCGAGCGGATCGCCCGCGACCTGCACGACCTCGCCATCCAGCAGCTGTTCGCGACGGGCCTGCAGCTGGAGACGGTCCGACGACGTGCCGCGGGCGGCACGGACGCCGCTGGGCTCACCGGGCTCATCGCGGTCGTCGACGAGGCGCTCGACAACGTCGACGGCTCGGTCCGGCAGATCCGGCGGATCGTGCACGACCTGCGGGACCCGGACGCCGCCACCGGCCTCGTCGCGCGCCTGCGGCGCGAGGCGTCCCTCGCGCGGACGGGCCTCGGCTTCGCCCCGTCCTTCGTGGTCAGCCTCGACGGTGCCACGGTGGCCGAGGGCACCCTCGACGCGGACCGGCTGGACGGGCTGGTCGGACCGGGCCTCACCTCCGACGTGGTCGCCGTCGTGCGCGAGGGGCTCGCCAACGCGGCCCGGCACGCGCGCGCCTCGTCCGTGACCGTGCGCGTGCGGGTCGTCGGCGCCGGGCCGCAGGCCTCCGTCCGGGTCGAGGTCGAGGACGACGGCGTGGGGCTCGCACCGGACCGCCGCCGCAGCTCGGGCACGCGCAACCTCGCCGAACGAGCGCACGAGCACGGCGGGACCGCCGAGATCGGCACCCGGCCGGAGGGTCCGGGCACGCTCCTGACCTGGACCGCACCCCTGGGCTGACCTCAGCCGCTCGGCTCGACCCGCCAGCCCGCCCTCGCCCGCGACGCCACCCAGGCCGCGACCTGGGTGCGGCGCTGCAGGCCCATCTTGGCGAGCACGGACGTGATGTGGTTCTTCACGGTCTTCTCGACGACACCGAGCCGCTCCGCGATCTCCCGGTTGGACATCCCCTCGCCGATGAGCTCGATGACCCGCAGCTCGCTCGGCGTCAGGCTCTCCGTCGGGTCGTCGTGCTGGGCCTTGTGCCGCGTGACCGTCCGCTGGTCGAGCATGACGCGCCCGGCGGCGACGGCGCGGATCACCTCGGTGATCTCCGCACCGCGCACGGACTTCAGCAGGTAGGCGGCTGCGCCCTCCTCGAGCGCCGCCGCGAGGGCGTCGTCGTCGTCGAAGGACGTGAGCACGATCGCCCGCGTCTCCGGGAGCTGCTCGCGCAGCCCGTGCAGGACGTCGATCCCGGTGCCGTCCGGCAGCTGCAGGTCCACCAGCACGACCTGGGGCCGCACCAGGCCGGCGCGCCGCACCCCGTCCGCCACGGAGCCGGCCTCCGCGACCACGCTCATGCCCTCGGCCTGGTCCACGAGCTCCGCGATCCCGCGGCGGACCACCTCGTGATCGTCGACGATCATCACGGTGATGGGACCGGAGGTTGCACGAGCAGAGGCGCTGGGTGAGGCCACGATGGCATCGTAGCGACGGTGACCACGATCCTGCTGCCCACGACGATGTCCGACGACCCGACGCTGCCCGCCGACGTGCGGGTCGTGCGCTACGACGTGCAGGAGCCGGTGCCGTCGGACGCTCTCGATGCCGAGGTCCTCGTGCTCTGGGGGAACGAACCTGCGCAGGCGGCCGACGCCGCACGGCGCCTCACCGCCCTGCGGTGGGTGCAGACGCTCGCGGCGGGTCCGGACGCGGCGCTCGCGGCGGGGTTCGCCGACGACGTCGTCATCACGTCAGGCCGCGGGCTGCACGACGGCCCGGTCGCGGAGCACACCCTCGCGCTCGTGCTGGCCGCGGCCCGGCGGATCCCGGACCTCGTCCGCGCGCAGACGGAGCACCGGTGGGCAGGCGAGCTGGGCGGCATGCAGGACCCGCAGCCCGGCCACGCGTTCCGGACCCTCGATGGCGCGCAGGTGCTGATCTGGGGCTTCGGGTCGATCGCCGCCCGGCTCGCACCCGTGCTGAGTGCACTGGGCGCCCAGGTCACGGGAGTCGCGACCGTCGCGGGCGACCGGCACGGCTTCCCGGTGATCTCGGCGTTCGACCTCCCCGACCACCTGCCGCGCACCGACGTGCTGATCTCGCTCCTGCCCGCCACCGAGCAGACCCGGCACGCCGTCGACTCCGGCGTCCTGTCGCTGCTGCCCCCGCGGGCGTGGGTGGTCAACGTGGGCCGGGGCACGACGCTCGACGAAGCCGCCCTGCTGGACGCTCTCCGGTCCGACCAGATCGCAGGCGCCGCCCTCGACGTGTTCGAGACGGAACCGCTCCCGGCCGACTCGCCGCTGTGGGACGAGCCGCGGGTGCTGATCAGTCCGCACGCCGCGGGCGGGCGGCCCCGGGGCGCGGGCGACCTGGTGGCCGCGAACCTCGCGGCGTTCCTCGCCGGTCGCGGGCTCCGCAACGTCGTCGCGCGCGAGAACCGGGCTAGAAGTGGCCCCGGCGGGGCCGAGGCTGGCACCGCGGGCAGCTGAAGGAGGAGCGGTTCATGAACTCGTCGCGGCGGACCGGGGTGCCGCAGCGCGGGCACGGTCGGCCTTCCTGCCCGTAGACCGCGAGCGACCGGTCGAAGTACCCCGAGGCGCCGTTCACGTTCACGTAGAGCGCGTCGAAGCTGGTCCCGCCCTGCACGAGCGCCTCGCTCATCACCTCGGCCGCACCTTCCAGCGCCCGCTCGACCTCCGCCCGGCGCATCGTCTCCGTCGGCCGCGCGTAGTGCAGCTGCGCCCGCCAGAGGCCCTCATCGGCGTAGATGTTGCCGATCCCGGACACGACCGTCTGGTCCAGGAGCGCGCGCTTGATGCCGGTCTTGCGTCGGCGCACCGCTGCCACCAGCGCCGCCCGGTCGAGGACGGGGTCGAGTAGGTCCCGGGCGATGTGCGCCACGGGCTCCGGGACGACCGGCAGCGGGGAACCCAGGCCGCCCGCTGCGCCGTCCGGCGTCGGGACGAGGTCCGGCACGCTCAGGTGCCCGAACGTGCGCTGGTCCACGAAGTCCAGCGCGGAGCCGTCGTCGAGGTCGAGCCGGACGCGCAGGTGCGGGTGCTCCGGTCGCTCCGGCCCCTCCCGGACCAGCAGCTGCCCGCTCATCCCCAGGTGCGCCATCAGGGCGTCGTCGTCCTGGTCCAGCAGAAGCCAGAGGAACTTGCCGCGCCGGACGGCCGCGTCCAGCCGGCGGCCCTGCAGCCGGCCCGCGAAGTCCAGGGGTCCGTCGACGTGGCGTCGGACGCTGTAGTCCCGCCGCACCTCGACCCGCGTGACGGTCCGACCCAGCACGTGCCGTGCCAGCCCGTCCCGGACCGTCTCGACCTCGGGCAGCTCGGGCACGTCAGGGCTGGAGCTGCGCGGCGAGCACCCGGTAGGCGTCCGCGGCGGCGTCCTGCTCGGCGAGCTTCTTGGCCGGGCCGACGCCGACGCCGCGCGGCTCACCGGCGACGATGGCGCGCGCCGTGAACGTGCGGGAGTGGTCGGGGCCCTCGCCGGTGACGTCGTAGCTCGGCGCACCCAGACCGAGGGAGGCGGACAGCTCCTGCAGCGACGTCTTCCAGTCGAGCCCGGCACCGAGGTCGGCCGCGGCGACGAGGGACGGCCCCACCAGTCGCTCGACCACCGCGCGGGCGGTCTCCACGCCGTGGTTCAGGTAGACGGCGCCGAACACGGCCTCGAGCGTGTCGGACAGGATCGAGTCCTTGTCCCGACCGCCGGTCGACAGCTCTCCCTTGCCCAGCAGCACGTAGTCGCCCAGGTCGAGGGCCCGCGCGACCAGCGCCAGCGCCCGCTGCGACACCGTGGCGGCCCGCATCTTCGCGAGCGCACCCTCCGGCAGGTCCGGGTGCGCGCGGTACAGCGACTCCGTGACGACCAGTCCGAGCACCGCGTCCCCGAGGAACTCGAGCCGTTCGTTGGTGGGGATCCCCCCGGCCTCGTGCGCGAACGAGCGGTGCGTCAGTGCAAGCACGAGAAGCTCGGGGTCCAGGTGGACCCCGAGCTTCTCGTGCAACAGCTCTGCCGCGGCACTCACGCCGGTCCTCCGGTCATCGAATGCTCCACGGCGGGGGCGCGTCGCCCACGAGCCTCAGCTCAGCGAACCTCGAACTCGGTACGCACGGCCTCGGCGTAGGCACGGTCCTTGTAGGTACCGCACGACGGGCACGCCGTGTGCGGCATCTTGTTGGCCTTGCACTGCGGGCACGTGTGGAGCGTCGTGGCAGTGGTCTTCCACTGCGACCGACGCGCACGGGTGTTGCTGCGCGACATCTTGCGCTTCGGAACAGCCACGGCTAGCTCTCTTTCGTCTCGTCGTTCGAACCCAGCAGTCCGCTCAGTGCGGACCAGCGGGGGTCAAGCGTCTCATGCGAGTGGTCAGGGTCATCCGCGAGCCGTGCGCCACACTCGGAGCACAGACCGGGGCAGTCGGGACGGCACAGCGGCTGGAACGGCAGAGCCGGCACGACCGTGTCCCGCAACGCGGGTTCGAGGTCGACCAGGTCGTCCTCGAGCTCACGCACGTCTTCTTCCTCGTCGCCGTCCTCCACCGCGACGGCCGCACGCTCGGGGTAGACGTAGAGCTCCGTGAGCGAGACGTCGATGTTCTCGACGACCTCACCCAGGCAGCGGACGCACTCCCCGATCGCCCGACCACGGACGGATCCGGTGACCAGGACCCCCTCCATGACCGCCTCGAGCCGCAGATCCAGCTCGATGTCGGTCCCGGTGGGGATGCCGATCACGTCGGTACCGAGATCCTCCGGGGCGGCCACGGTGCGCTGCACGGTCCTCGTCGATCCCGGACGTCGGCCGAGCTCGTGGGTATCGAGCACGAGCGGCGAACGGGAATCGAGGCGAACAGGGCGCGACACGGCCAGAAGTCCCCTCGTTGATCTCGGTCCCGCCATGAGCGGCAGAACCAACGGATGACTCTACGGCACAGGCCAGGGGCCACCCAAATCGTTCGGGAGTGGCGCAGGTCTCACGTCTCGTCGACGCTGCACCTCACGCGTCGTCGACGCCCAACCGCCCCGCCAGCTTCGCCCGGCCCGCCTGGACCTGGCTCAGCACCTTGCCCAGGTCGATCTCGAAGTCCGCCAGCCGGCGGTCGCAGTAGTCGTCGGCGTCCCGCTGGAGGCCCTCGGCCACCTGCTCCGCCTCCGCGACCAGCTCCGCGGCACGCTCCTGCGCGGCGACGACCACGGCCTCCCGGTCGACGAGCTCGGCAGCCCGCGCCCGCGCCTGCGCGATCAGCGCGTCCGCCTCCGCCTGCGCGGCCGACCGGGCGGTGTCCGCGTCGGCCAGCACCTCGTCGGCGCGCGAGAGCTGGCTGGGCAGCACGTCCCGCGCCTGGTCCACGAGGTCCAGCAGCTCGGCGCGGTTCACCAGCACCGACGACGACATCGGCATCGCCCGGGCGTTCGCCACGGCCGACGCGATCGCGTCCAGCACACCGGTGAGGCCCTCGGGCCTCGTGGTCGGGTCCTCGTCGGTCATCCTGCGTCCCCTCCTCGTAGTGCTGCGCGCACCGCCTCCGCGACCCCCGCCGGAACCAGGTCGTCGATCGGACCGCCGTACCGCGCCACGTCCTTGACCAGCGACGACGCGATGTGGGCCAGCGCCTGATCCCCCACGACGAACACGGTCTCGACCGCCGACAGGTGCCTGTTCATCAGAGCCATCGGCAGCTCGGCGTCGAAGTCGGCGCCGCCGCGCAGCCCCTTGACCACCGCGACCGCACCCACCGTACGGACGAAGTCGGCGAGCAGCCCGTCGACGGCCTCCACCCGGACCCCGTCCAGGTCCGCGAACGCCGCACGCGCCAGGGCGACCCGCTGCTCGACCGGGAGCAGGGACGCCTTCGACGAGTTCCGGGCGACCCCGACGACGACCTCGTCGAACATCGACCTGGCTCGCCGGACGACATCCACGTGCCCGAGCGTGAGGGGGTCGAAGGACCCGGGGCAGACGGCGGTGGTCACCTGGTCAGGGTAGGCCAGCGGTCCGGCCCGGCCATCCGAACGCGCGGGAGCCCTACCCTCAGGCATGGCTCTCGCCGCCGTCCTCGACCGGGCGTCCGCCGCCGACTCCCCCGCGGTCCGCACCCTCCTGGCCCGCGCCTACCGCACCAACCCGCTCATGGTGTGGGCCCTGCCGGAGGCCGCCACGCGTGAGGAGGCCTGCGCGGCGTGGCTGGGGCCGTCCGTCGACCGGTACCTCGCGGTCGGCCGCGTGCACGTCGCCCGGCTGGACGGACGCGTGGTCGGCGTCGCCGCGTGGCGGCTGCCCGCCGCAGCGACACCTCCGGACACCCTGCCGTCGCCCGCCGGGGTCCTCGCCCTCCTGGTCGGTCGGCGTCGGGCCGACGACATCCTGGCGGCCCTCGCCTCCGCGACGCCGCTCGCGCCCACCGAGCCCGCTGCCTACCTGAACTACCTCGCGGTCGACCCGGACCTGCACGGCCGGGCGATCGGTGGGCGCCTGGTCGAGGCGGGGGTCGCCGCCGCATCGGACGACGGCCTCGGCACGTACCTCGGCACGACGGACCCGCGGAACCTGCCGTTCTACCGACGGCTCGAGTTCGCCGAGGCCGGTGCGGTGAGGCTCGGGACGGACGGCCCTCTGCTCACCGTGCTGCACCGAGGTCAGGCTCCGCGAACCACATGACCGTGTCGCCGTAGGCCCGCCGGTCGAACCGGACCAGCCCCGTGGGCCATGTCGGCTCGGGTGTGCGGGACGCCCGCTCGACGACGACGACCCCGTGGGGCGCCAGGGCGGGACCGATCGCGGTCAGCACCCCGGCCAGGTCGGCCTCGGGCAGGTCGTAGGGCGGGTCGACGAGCACCAGGTCCCAGGGCGCGAGGGTCGGCCGCGGAGCGAACCGCTCCGCCTTCTCGGTGACGACCTGCACGGTCCCGGCCAGCCCGAGGCTCGTCACGTTCCGACGGCACACCTCGGCGGCGTCCCGGGCCGACTCGACGAGGGTCACGTGTGCGGCCCCGCGGCTCGCGGCCTCGATCCCGAGCGCACCCGACCCGGCGTACAGGTCGAGCACCCGGGCGCCGTCGACGACGTCCAGGTGCTCGAGCCGGGAGAACAGCGCCTCCCGGACGCGTTCGCTCGTCGGCCGGGTCCCGGCACGCGGCACCGCGAGGGTCCGCCCGCCGACCGTCCCCGCCACGATCCGGGTCACCGGCGGGCTCCCGCCCTCTCCTGCTCCTGCGCGTCCATCAACGTCTCCATCAGCGACCGCGTCCGGATGGACGAGGCGATCGCCACCGCGATGACCGACAGGACGAGCTGCGCGTAGAGCAGGGGCGCGTTCACCGTGCGCAGCAGCACCGCGATCCACACCGGCAGCAGGCACAGGATGACCAGGTCCGGCCCGCGCGCGAGCACGGTCGCGACCCCGGTGGGCAGGGCACCCATGGGGGTCGACACGAGCGTGCCGCCCCAGTCGGGTGCGGGTCGGTAGGACCCCCGCACCGCTGCGGCCGCCCACACGGGCGTCGACGCGATCCCGAGCGCGATCCAGCCCGGCACGTCGGACGCCCACCGGCCGACCGCCGCGAACGCGACGACCGACCACAGCGCCATCGCTGCGCCCGGCACGACCATGCGCAGCCGCCGGACGGTCTTGGCCTCCAGCGGCAGCAGCCGGTCCAGGATCGGTGCCATCTCGGCGCGCCGGGCGCCCTCCCCCGTCGCGCTCATCGCGACGGACCCGGCGATCAGCAGGGCGAACAGCACACCGATCGGGCTGGCGAGCTGCGGCACGGTGCTGACCAGCACGGGCACCAGGGCCGCGACGACGAGCTGCACGACGTGCCGTGCCGATCGCCGCAGCACCACCAGGTCGGCCGTGATCAGCGCGGAGATCGGGCCACGGGCCGTGCTCAGCGGCGAGAGCCAGCGCCGCACCGGTGCAGCCGCTCCGTCCGTCAGCGCGCGGCCGAGCTCGCGGGAGTCCATCGACACCACCGCACCGACGGCCTGCGTGGCGACCGAGCCGCTCTCCCGCAGCGTCCGCGAGGGGATCCGGCCGAGCCGACGGTCGACGACGAGGGCGAGGACGACGAGCACGGGCACGAGCGCCGCGACGAGCCACCACGGCGCGGTCGGCAGCGCGTCGACGGACCAGCCGACCCGGGCGAGGACCACGGCGGCGACCGGGGCCAGGAAGAGCAGGACGTCGCCGGCGAGGGCGAGCGAGCGCCGCGACAGGCCCGCCGACTGGCCCACGGCGGCGAGCAGCACGATCCCGGCGGCCACCACGGCCGCGGTGGTCGCCACCCGCGCGACGCGCAGGCCCGGGTCGGCGAGCAACCCGGCGTCCAGCAGCGCGACGAGGATCGCCCCGACGAGACCGGCGAGCAGCGGCAGCCGGCGCGCCGCGGGGCGCAGCAGGCCACGGCGGTCGACCGGGAGCGGGAGCCACCAGGCCGCCTCCGCGCCTCCGGCACCGACGGGTCCGAGCCGTCCCGCGAGCGACAGGAGCACCCCCGCGAGCGCGACGACGATCACCACGACCAGCGTCGCGAGGCTCAGGGACAGCGGTGCGTCGACCTCGGGAGCCGGCGGCAGCGACGCGCGCATGGCCTGCGCGGCGCCGAGGGCGACGCCGACGCTGATCGCGATGCTGATGACGGCGTAGTAGACGCCGCCCAGCAGCGAGCCGATGCTGGCGCCGCCGCGCGAGTTCGCCGCCTGGGACGTGAACCGGCGGATGCTCGTCGCGGACGGCACCGCACCGAGCTCGAACGGCTGGACCGCGGGCTCGTCGTCGTGGTCGGCGTCGTGGTCGAGCGCGGTCACGGGTTCTCCCGCGAGATCAGGTCGGCCGCCTGGTCGGTGGGCAGCAGCCGGGTGACGTCGTCGGCGACGTGCACGGCCCGGTCGGCGACCGCCCGCAGCAGGTCCGGGTCGTGCGTGGCCAGGAGCACGGCACCGCCGGCCGTCTTCTCCGCGACGATCCGCGCGGCGAGCCGGTCGCGCATCGCGCGGTCGAGCCGTTGCTCGGGCTCGTCGAGGACGAGCAGCGAGCGTGGCCGGACGAAGCCCGCGGCGAGCAGCAGCCGGCGCCGCTGGCCCGACGAGAGCGCGACCGGCAGGGACCTGGCGTGGTCGGTCAGCCCGAACTCGGCGAGCAGCCCGGCGACGACCTCCTGCGCACCGTGCACCCCGTGGCCGCGGGCGGTCAGGTACAGGTGCTCGGAGACGGT
This sequence comes from Cellulomonas sp. P5_C5, assembly GCF_054049655.1. NCBI lineage: Bacteria > Bacillati > Actinomycetota > Actinomycetes > Micrococcales > Cellulomonadaceae > Cellulomonas > Cellulomonas sp. P5_C5. Next base: position 56,461 of record NZ_JBFULY010000012.1, read on the forward strand.
GAGCGCGGGGAAGTACGCGTCGTCGTCGAGGACGCTCGCCACCTTCGTGCGGAACGCGACGTCCCGTTCGTCGACGGGGTTGTCGAACACCCGCAGCGTGCCCCCCGACGGCTCGAGCAGCCCGATCACGGCCCGCAGGACCGTCGACTTCCCCGAGCCGTTGGCGCCGACGAGGGCGACGACCTTGCCGGGTGCCAGCGTGAACGTCACGGGTGCGCACACGGGCGCCCCGCCGTAGCCGACGATCAGGTCCTGGGCGCGGATGACGGGCTTCTTGGGCACGTGCGTCAGGGTATGCGAGGTCTTTGCCTTCCCACGCAGCTCCGAGCCGCTGCCCTTCAGCTCTGGCCGAGGAACTCCTCACGCCCGTCAGCCAGCTGCACGTCGATCGCCGCCCGCAGCGCCGGCCACGCGGCCAGCTCCGGGTCGGCCTCGACCAGCGACCGCGCGTCCTCGCGCGCCCGGTCGATGACCGCGCCGTCGCTGACGATGCGCAGGAACCGCAGCGCGCCGCGCTTCCCGGACTGCGCCGAGCCGAGAACGTCGCCCTCCTTGCGCAGCTCGAGGTCGACGCGCGCGAGCTCGAACCCGTCGGTCGTCGCCGCCAGCGCGCCCAGCCGCTGGGCCGCGACGGTGCCCTCCGGGGCGTCCGCGACGAGCAGGCACAGCCCCGGGGCGCTCCCCCGCCCGACCCGGCCGCGCAGCTGGTGCAGCTGCGAGAGGCCGAAGACGTGGGCGTCGAGGATCACCATGACCGTCGCCGCGGGAACGTCGACGCCGACCTCGATGACCGTCGTCGACACGAGCACGGGGGTGCGTCCGGACGCGAAGTCGGCGATCGCCCGGTCCTTCTCCTCGCCCGTCATGCGACCGTGCAGGAGCCCGACCGCCACGCCGCCCAGCCGCGGGTCCTCGCGCAGCGTCTCGGCGACCTCGAAGACGGCGCGCAGGGGCTTCTTGGGTGCACGCTGCGCGGCGGCCTGCGCCTCGCCGACGGTCGTCGGCTCGTCGGGAGCGAGATCGGCATCGTCGTCGGGGTCGTCGTCCGCGTCGATCCGGGCACACACCACGAACGCCCGACCGCCGCCCTCGACCTCCTCGCGCACCCGGTTCCAGGTCCGGTCCATCCACGGCCGGTTGTCGGCCGGCACGACGTGGGTCGTGATGCCGCTGCGGCCCGCCGGCACGTGCCGCAGCTCCGATATCTCCAGCTCGCCGAAGACCGTCATGGCCACGGTGCGCGGGATCGGCGTGGCGGTGGTCACCAGCAGGTGCGGCGCGTTCGCGGCCTTGGCCTGCAGCCGGCCCCGCTGCTCGACGCCGAACTTGTGCTGCTCGTCGACGACCACCAGCCCGAGGTCCGCGAACTGCACGGGGTCCGACAGGAGCGCGTGCGTGCCGACGACGATCCCCGCCTGCCCGCTCGCCGCCTCCAGCAGGTTGCTGCGCCGCTCGGCGGTGCTCTGCGCGCCCGTGAGCAGCGCCACCCGGGTCCCGATCTCCGACCCGCCCAGCAGGCCACCCTCGGCGAGGTCGCCCAGCAGCGCGCGCAGCGTGCGGACGTGCTGCGCCGCGAGCACCGACGTGGGCGCCAGCAACGCCGCCTGTCCCCCGGCGTCGACCACCTGGAGCATCGCGCGCAGCGCCACGACGGTCTTGCCCGAGCCGACCTCGCCCTGCAGCAGCCGCTGCATGGGGTGCGCCTGCGCGAGGTCGGCGGCGATCTGCTCGCCGGCGGCGACCTGGCCCTCGGTCAGGACGAACGGCAGGCGCGCGTCGAACGCCTCCAGCAGCCCGCCGGGCCGCCCCGGGCGCGCCGTCGACTCCTCGCGCTGCGCACGAGCGCGACGACGAGCCAGCTCGGCCTGGAGGACGAAGGCCTCCTCGTACCGCAGCCGCGCCTGGCCCTTGCGCCAGTCGTCCTCGGTCTGCGGCACGTGCACCCCGCGCAGGGCGCTCCAGCGGGACGCGAGGTGGCGGTGCGTCCGCACCGGGTCCGGCACGGGGTCGGGCACGTCCTGCTCGGTCAGCGGGTCGAGGGCCGCCCGGACCGCCGCCCGGATCTTGTCCGACTCCAGCCCGGCCGTCGCCGGGTAGATCGGGATCGGCCACTCGGCCTCCTCCAGCGCGACCGCCTCGTCGACCTCGTGCCCGAAGATCGCGTAGGTGGGGTTGGCCAGCTGCAACCGCCCGTTGAAGATGTTGATCTGCCCGGAGAACAGGCCGAGCGATCCCGGCACCAGACGCTTCACGTGGAAGTCCGCGGCGCCCCGGTGCGGCATGAAGATCACCAGGTCGAGCGTGCGGGCGCCGTCGGTCACCTTCGCCTCGACACGCGGCTTCCCCGTCTTCTGCGCCAGCCGGACCTCGGCGCTGCGCACCTGCGCGACGAGCGAGACGTTGCGCCCCACGGCCAGGCTCGCGATGTCGGTGACCTCGCGCGAGTCGGCGTAGCGCCACGGGTAGTGGGCCAGCAGGTCCCCGACCGTCTCGATGCCGAGCGTCGCGAACTTCTTCAGCTCGGCGGGCTTGCCGGGCACCCGTTCGTCGAGCGGGTCGACGTGGGTGTCCACGCTGTCCTGGTAGCGGATCCCCTTGCTCGCCGCCACGGTCAGTCCAGCCCCAGCACGAGGGCGGGACCGTGCCCCGTGGGACCGACCGCGGTGGCCTCGACGCCGGGGTGGTGCGCCGCCAGGTGGGCGACGACGGCGTCGAGCACCCCGTCGTCGGGCGCGTCCCGCCACAGCATGGTGAGGCTCTCGCCGGGCGTCGCGCGCGGCGCCCGCACGAGGGCGTCGACGACCTCCGTCGCACCCCGCGCCGAGGCGACGTCGACGGTGCCGACGCCGAGCCGGGTCAGCGCCGCCTCCGCAGCCGAGCAGCCCAGCGCCGTGGGTCCCTCGCCGGCCAGCGCGAGCGATCCGACGACGGCGCGCACCTCGTCGGCCGCGTCGAGCGTCTGGACGACCACGCCCGGGACGGACAGCTCGGTCGGGACCTCGGCACCCGTGCCCGGCAGGAGGACCACGCGCGCCGCCCCGGTGTCCGTGACCGCCCGCTCGAGATGCTCGGACCGGACCGGCGCCTCGGGGCAGCGGACCAGGACGACCGCCCCCGAGGCCGCGTACCAGGCCGCCAGGTCCGGCGCGGCGGTGCACACCACGACACCCCATCGTTCACGGCCGTCCGCCCGGTCGTGGTGCGCCGACCCGCCCGCGTGGGCACCGGCCAGGAGCCGGACCAGCACCTGCTCCCGCCGTCCCAGCGCGGCCGCGGCGATCGCGGCCGTCGGCTCGTCCGTGTGCACGTGCACGTGCCACCAGCCGTCCCCGCCGACGACGGCCACCGAGTCCCCCAGCCTGCCCATGCGCCGCCGGAGCCGGGCGCCGGTGTCGGCGACGGGGGCCTCCGACGTCCCGTCGTCGCTGACCAGCAGCATGACCTCGTAGGCGCCGCCGGCCGGCTCCACGGACGCGTGGTCTGCCGCCGTCGTGGGCAGCCAGTCGAGCGGGACCTGCACGGGTCGTTCGTCGCCGACCGCGCGTGCGAGCGCGTCCAGCACGACCAGCAGGGCGCAGGCGCCGGCATCGAGCACCCGGGCCGCGCGCAGGACCGGGTGCAGCGCGCTGATCCGCCCGAGGCCGCGCAGCGCCTCCGCGACCGCCTCCGCCAGCATCGTCGCCAGGGTCGCGCCCGCGTCGGCCGCGGTCGACGCCGCGTCGGCGACGACGTCCGCGAGCGTGAGGACGGTGCCCTCCTGCGGCTCCACGGTCGCGCCGCGGGCTGCCCGGGCCGCCGCGGCCAGCGCGTGCGCGACCTCCCGCGCACCGGCCCGCTCGGGGAGCGCCCGTGCGAACCCCGTCAGGTACTGGCTCACGATGACGCCGGAGTTGCCGCGCGCCGCCAGCAGGGCTCCCCGGCCGAAGGCCCGAGCCACGTCGACCGACGTGGCGCCCGCCGCGACCGACGCGACCGCGTCGGCGCCCCCCACCACCGTCAGCAGGACGTTGGTGCCCGTGTCCGAGTCGGCCACCGGGAACACGTTGACTGCGTCGATCCGGTCCGCCGCCCCCTCGAGCGCCGTCCGTGCCGCCACCGCCCAGGCGCGCACCGCCGCTGCCTCCAGCAGGTCCACCGCACCTCCGCCGTCTCGTCCCGCAGCAGCACCGTCATCGTCAGGCCGTCGGCGCTCCCGGGCAGCCCAGCGCGCGATGACGAGACACCACCTTGCCTCATCCCACCCACACACCCAGGCTCATCCCACCCGCATTTGGGCCGACGTGCCCGATGGGCTAGTCTTGACCGGTTGCCCGGCCATGCTGGGCACTGGTGGTGCCCGGTGGCGGCCCCCGAATCCTTGTCCGGAAACGGTACGGAGACGGTGTCGCTCGTGCGCCCCGACCCATGACTTCGCCGCACACGCGGCTCATGATCCGCAAAGAGCAACAGGAGAAGACCGTGGCTGCCAACTGCGACGTCTGCGCCAAGGGCCCGAGCTTCGGGCACAGCATCTCGCACTCGCACGTGCGCACGAAGCGGCGCTGGAACCCGAACATCCAGCGCGTGCGTGCCGTCGTCGCGGGGACGCCCAAGCGTCTCAACGTGTGCACGTCGTGCCTCAAGGCCGGCAAGGTGCAGCGCGCCGTCTGACGTCGACCCGACGCATCGAAGGCCCACGAGGTTGTCACCTCGTGGGCCTTCGTCATGCCCGGTCCGTGTGGCAGGGTGACGTCCATGGTGGAGCAGCTGGACGAGGTGACGATCCGTGTCGCCACCGAGGGGGACGCCGCAGGCATCGCCCAGGTGCACGTGCGGTCCTGGCAGGAGGCGTACGCGGGCATCGTGCCCGACGCGTACCTCGCCTCCCTGGACGCGGGTGAACGCACCGCGCAGTGGGGCCGGTACCTGCGCGGGGGCCCGGCGGACGAGATCAACACGTGGGTCGCGCTCGCCGGCGACCGCGTGGTCGGCTTCGTGACCGTCGGTCCGAGCCGCGACGAGGACGCCGCGCGGGGTGACCGGGAGATCTTCTCCATCTACCTCGACCCGGGCACCTGGGGGCACGGCGTCGCCCGCGACCTCATGCGCACCGTGATCGCGGAGGTCGGCGACAAGACCACCGTGACGCTGTGGGTGCTCGCGGACAACGAGCGGGCCCGGCACTTCTACCGTCGGCACGGCTTCCAGGCGGACGGCGTCGACCGGTACGACGACATCGGTGGCGAGAGCCTGCTCGAGGTCCGGTACCGCCGGGGCTGAGCGTCAGCCGGCGAAGTGGTCCCACCCGGACCGCGCAGGTGCCGGCACGCCGTCGACGGTCACCCCGGTGCCGTCGCTCACGCGCCCGACGGCCCGGAACGGCGCCGGCGGCGTCGACCCGGACGGGAACGTCGCCAGCAGGCCGTGATCCTCACCGCCGTCCAGGACCCACCGCTCAGCCACGGCATCGAGCTCGCCCGCGACGGTGCGCAGCCGATCCCGGTCCGCCGCGAACGCATCGGCGGCCAGGTCGATCCGCACCCCGCTCGCGCGCGCGATCCGCCCTGCGTCGCGCAGCAGCCCGTCGGACACGTCGAGCATCGCGGTCGCCCCCGCCACGGCCGCGGCGGGCCCCGCAGCCAACGGCGAGGACGGTCGACGGTGCGCCTCCACGAGCCCCGGGTCCAGCTCCGGCCGGCCCGCCTCCAGCAGGGCGAGCCCCGCCGCCGACCAGCCGGCCACCCCGGCGTGCGCCACGACGTCCCCCGGTCGGGCGCCCGAGCGCAGGACCGGCGCCCGTCCCGCGAGGTCCCCGTGCGCGGTGACGGCGACGACGACGGCGGGCCCACCGGACAGGTCTCCCCCGACGACGCCGACCCCGAGCGGCGCGCACTCGGCGGCCAGCCCGCGCGCGAGCCCCTCCACCCACGACACGGGCAGATCGCCCGGGATGACCAGCGCGACGACGAGGCTCGTCGGCCGCGCTCCCATCGCGGCGACGTCGGCCAGGTTCTGCACCGCGGCCCGCCGGCCGACGTCCTCGCCCGAGGACCACGTCCGCCGGAAGTGCCGGTCCTCCACCAGCACGTCGGTGGTGACGACGAACCTGCCGTCGGGAGCGGCCACCACGGCGGCGTCGTCGCCGGGCGGGACGTGCGTGTCGGCACCCAGCGGCAGGAGCGGGAAGATGCGGGCGAGCAGCGCGTCCTCGGACAGGTCGGCGACGAGAGGGCCGTCGGACGGTGCGGAGGTGTCGGCGGTCACCCGGACACGGTAGAGGTTCCGCGCGACCCACGGGTTACGGTGACCCGGTGCCCCGGATCCGCCGACGACTGCTCCTGATCGTCCCCGTCGCCGGTGTCGTCGCTCTCGGCGGCTGCGCGGTCACCGTCCCCGTCGAGGTGGCCCCGGACGCGACCGAGCCGGTGTGCGCGAGCGTCGTCCTGGCGATGCCCGACTCGCTCGGCGACGGGCTGCCGCAGCGGGACACCACCGCCCAGGCGACCACGGCGTGGGGCGACCCGGCTGCTCCCGTCGTCCTGCGGTGCGGCGTCGAGCCGCTCGGACCGACCACCGAGCACTGCCAGACCGTCGAGACCCCGGGGGGCGCCAGCGTCGACTGGGTCGTCGTCGAGGGCGACGACGGCTGGACGTTCACCACCTACGGGCGCGAGCCCGCCGTCGAGCTGCACGTGCCGGCCGAGGTCGCGGCCGAGCGCTCGACGGCGTTCGTCGACCAGCTGGGTCCGGCGGTCGCGCTGACCGAGCAGGTCCGCTCCTGCGTGTAGCGGGTCAGCGCCCGTACTGGGCGGCGACCGGGCAGTCGAACGCGGCCCGGTCGGCCAGGCCGACGCGGTTGAGGTACGCGACGATGATCGCGTAGGACCGGAAGAAGCCGACCTCGGTGTACTTCACGCCGAGCTGCTCGCAGTAGTCCCGAACGACGGGCTGCACGTGCTTGAGGTTCGGGCGGGGCATGCTGGGGAACAGGTGGTGCTCGACCTGGTAGTTCAGGCCGCCCATCACGAAGTCCACGGCGACGCCGCCCTTGATGTTCCGGGACGTGATCACCTGCCGCCGCAGGAAGTCGACCTTCATCCCGGCCGGGATGATCGGCATGCCCTTGTGGTTGGGCGCGAACGAGCCGCCGAGCAGGACGCCGAACAGCGCCATCTGCACCCCGATGAACGCGACGGCCTTGCTGGGCGGGAGGAGGTAGAAGAGCACCCCGACGTAGACGGCCAGCCGGGTGATGACGATCGGAGCCTCGACCCACCGGTGCGGCACCGCCCCCTTGGCCAGCAGCAGGCGGACGCTCGAGATGTGCAGGCTCACGCCTTCGAGCATGAGGAGGGGGAAGAAGAACCATCCCTGGTTGCGCCCGAACCAGCCCTTGAACCCGCTGCGGGTGTCCAGGACGTCCGCCGTCCACACGACGACGCCCGGCGCGATGTCCGGGTCGGTGCCCTGCTGGTTGGGAGAGGCGTGGTGCCGGTTGTGCTTGTTGCGCCACCAGGTGTGGCTGAGGCCGGCGAACGCGCCGGCGAGGATCCGCGAGGTCCAGTCGTTCCAGGGGCCGGAGTTGAAGATCTGCCGGTGGGCGCTGTCGTGGCCGAGGAAGGCGATCTGCGTGAGCACGAGCGCGAGCCCGGCGGCGACGGCGAGCTGCCACCACGAGTCGCCGACGAGGACCACGGCGACCCAGATGCCCGCGAACGCCAGGACGGCGGCGATCAGGCGCGTCCAGTAGTAGCCGTAGCGGCGCTTCAGCAGGCCGGACTCCCGCACGTAGGCCGCGAGCGCCGTGTAGTCCTGGGCGTTCTTGGCGACGCGCGCCGCAGCAGCGGGGGGCGGCGAGACGGCGGCGCTCACGCGAGGCGACCGGGAACGGTGTCGACGAGCTGGCGACGCGGTGAGGCGGCGTGGGGAGCACCCATGACGGTCACGACCGATCTGCGGAGAGCCGTCACTGCGTGTCGGCCAGGCGGCGCACACCCGAGCCGGGGTGCGGTGGGCCGCCCGGAGGACGTCCCGATCGTGCGGGGAGCAAGTGCGGCCACGGCTGTGGCTTCCTTGCCCGATCCGTCACGACCTACGGAAGCGTAACCTGCGCGGCTGGGAACGCCCACAGGCTCAGCGCAGTCCGGTCGGGCGCGCGAGCGCCAGGCGCAGCAGCTCGTCGACCAGCTGGGCGTAGCCGACGCCCGACGCCTCCCACAGCCGCGGGTACATCGAGTACGGCGTGAACCCCGGCATGGTGTTGATCTCGTTGACGACCACGTCGCCCTGCGGGGTGACGAAGACGTCGACCCGGGCGAGCCCCTCGCACCCCACCGCCTCGAACGTCCGCACGGCGACGTCCCGCACGGCCTCGACGATCCCCTCGGGCAGGTCGGCCGGGCACGCCAGCGTCACGCCGGCCTCGTCGAGGTACTTGGCCTCGAAGTCGTAGAACGTGTGCCGGGGGTCGGTGACGACGATCTCGCCGGGCAGCGACGCGCGCGCCCGCTCGCCGTCGTGGCCGCCGAGCACGCCGCACTCGATCTCGCGTCCGACGATCGCGGCCTCGACGATGATCTTCGGGTCGTGGGCCGCCGCGGCGGCGACGGCGGCCGGCAGGTCGGCCAGGTCGGTCACGCGGGAGATGCCCAGGCTGGAGCCGGCACGCGCAGGCTTGACGAAGAGCGGCAGCCCGAGCTCGGCGACCCGAGCCGTGACGCCCTCGGGATCGCGGTCCCACTCGCCGGGGAGGACCACGCGGAACGGGCCCACGGGCAGGCCGTGGCCCACGAGCACCAGCTTCATCATGTGCTTGTCCATGCCGACCGCCGACGCGAGCACGCCGGCGCCCACGTAGCGCACGTCCGCGAGCTCGAGCATGCCCTGCAGCGTGCCGTCCTCGCCGAACGGTCCGTGCAGCAGGGGGAACACGACGTCGACCTCGCCGAGCACCCGGGGCAGCTGCCCCGCCTCGAGCACCTGGACGTCACGGTCGTCGACCGCCTGCGGCAGCAGCACGTGCGCGGCGGTGTCCTCCACCTGCGGCAGGTGGCCGTCGGAGATCGCCCAGCGCTCGGGGTCGTCCTCGGCGAGCACCCAGCGGCCGGCGGGCGTGATGCCCACGGCGAGGACGTCGTAGCGGTCGCGGTCGATCGCGCGCAACACCCCGCCGGCCGTCGCGCAGCTGATCGCGTGCTCGCCCGAGCGCCCGCCGAACAGGACCATCACCCTGGGGCGGCGGCCGTTCCCGGGGGTCTGTCCACGGGTCTGCGCGGGGGTCTGGTCGTGGCCCGGGGGCTGTGCGGTGGCGTCCATCGCGCCCGACCCTACCTGGCGACGACCCCTCCCCAGGGCCGTCCGGGCGCATCCGTGGGTCAGCCCACGCTGCGTCCGCGGGGCAGCCCCCGGGTAACGTGCGGCGCGTGACCTCCGACCACGATGACGACCTCTCCCCCGCGACGCTCGTCGTCGCCGCCGGCCGGCCAGCGCGCACCCAGGGTGCCCCCGTGAACCCGCCCGTCGTGCTCTCGTCCACCTTCGTCTCGCAGGGAGTGCCGGGAGCGGGCGAGCCGCTGTACGGCCGCATGGACGCCGCGACGTGGCACCCGTTCGAGGAGACGCTCGGCACGCTCGAGGGGTCCGCGCACCCGGCGCTGGTGTTCGGCTCGGGGATGGCGGCCATCGCGGCGGCGCTCTCCCTGGTGCCTCCCGGGGGACGGCTGGTCCTGCCGCGGCACGCCTACCAGGTGACGCTCGGCTACGCGCAGGACCTGCAGGAGCGCCTCCGCATCGACGTGACGCTGGTCGACATCGACGACACCCCCGCGGTAGTCGCCGCCCTGAGCGAACCACGGCCCGCGTCGCTGCTCTGGGTCGAGACGCCGACCAACCCCATGCTCGAGGTCGCCGACCTCCCGGCGCTCGTCGAGGCGGCGCACGCGGTGGGTGCGCTGGTCGGCGTCGACAACACGTTCGCCACGCCGCTGGTCCAGCGTCCGTTCGAGCACGGCGCGGACGTCGTCGTGCACTCCGTGACCAAGTACCTGGCCGGGCACACCGACGTCGTGCTCGGCGCCGCGCTCGCCGACGACGACGACCTGCACGCCCGGCTGCACGCGTACCGCACGCTGCACGGGTCGATCGCCGGGCCGTTCGAGGTGTGGCTGGCCCTGCGCGGCCTGCGCACGCTCGCGCTGCGGGTCGAGCGCGCGCAGAGCAACGCCGCCGAGCTGGCGCGGCGGCTCAGCCAGCACCCCGCCGTCGCGGAGGTGCGGCACCCGAGCCTGCCCTCGGACCCCGGACACGAGCGGGCCGCGCGGCTCATGGACGGCTTCGGCGCGATCATCGGCATGCGCCCGCACGGCGGACCCGACGCGGCGGACGCCGTCGTCGCCGCGCTGCGGCTGTGGGTGCCCGCGACGAGCCTCGGCGGGGTGGAGTCGACGCTCGAGCGTCGGCGCCGGTTCGCCACCGAGTCGCGGACCGTGCCCGAGGACCTGCTGCGGATGTCGGTCGGGATCGAGGACGTCGAGGATCTCTGGAACGATCTGGCTCGGGCCCTCGCGGCTGCTCCTCGTTCTCCCTAGGCGCCTTCTGCCTTGTGGGGACGAGCCAGCAGCAGCGGGGCCAGCTGGTCGACCGGCAGACCTTCGTGGAGCACCTTCACGACGGCCGACGTGATCGGCATCTCGACGCCGAGGGTGGTGGCGAGCTCCAGGACGGACCGGCACGACTTCACGCCCTCCGCGGTGCCCCCGGTCGCCGAGATCGCCTCGTCGAGGGTCATCCCGCGGCCGATGTGGCCACCGAGCGTGTGGTTGCGCGAGTCGGGCGAGGCGCAGGTCGCCATGAGGTCGCCGAGGCCCGCGAGCCCGGGGAACGTGTCCGCGTCCGCGCCAAGGGCCAGACCGAGCCGGGTGATCTCCACCAGGCCGCGCGTGATGACCGTGGCCATCGTGTTGTAGCCCAGGCCGCGACCCTGCGAGATGCCGACCGCGAGGGCGATGACGTTCTTGACGGCTCCGCACAGCTCCACGCCGACGACGTCGTCGTTGGTGTAGGGCCGGAAGTACGCCGACGCACACGCGCGGGCGACCAGCTGCGCCGACGCCGCGCTCGTGGAGGCCACGACCGTCGCCGTCGGCTGCCGGCGGGCGATCTCGAGCGCCAGGTTGGGGCCGGAGACCACGGCGATCCGGTCCACGGGGATGCCGAGCGACTCCGCGACGACCTCGCTCATGCGACGGTCGGTCGACAGCTCGACGCCCTTCATCAGCGAGACGGCCACGGCATGGCTCGCGACGGCGTCGGCCAGCGGCGTCAGGGTGGCGCGCGCACTCTGCGACGGGATCGCGACGGCGACGACGTCGGCGCCGGCCAGCGCTGCCCGCGCGTCGCTCGTCGCGGTGACGCGTGCGGGGAGCTCGATGCCCGGCAGGTACGCCTCGTTGCGGTGCTCGTCGGCGATCTGGCGGCACACCTGCTCGTCGCGCCCCCAGACCGTGACGTCGCACCCGGCGTCGGCCATCACGGCCGCGAACGTCGTGCCCCAGGCACCCGCGCCCAGCACCGTGGCTCGCAGTCGCGGAGCACCCGGGAGGTGCGGCCGGTCGTGCGTGACCTGGTCCGCCGTCACGGCAGCTCGGGGTGGGTCGCGTGGTCTCCGCCGACCCGCTTCTCGCCCTGCGCGAGCGGCTTGCGCATGTCGTAGCGCACCGCAGGCGGCTCCTCGTCGCGCACCTGCGCGAGCAGGGCCGTGATCGCGTCCATCACACGCTCCGTGGCCTCCCGCAGCGTCGCGGTGTCCTGCGGGCGGTCGTACAGGTCGTCCAGGACGACCGGAGGGCCGGCGACGATCGTGACCAGCTTGCGCGGGAACGGCTTGAGCAGCTTGCCGTAGCGCGGCAGCAGGTTCTGCGGGCCCCACTGGGCCACGGGGATCACCGGCGCCTGAGTCGTCAGCGCGAGGCGAGCGATGCCGGTCTTGCCGACCATCGGCCACAGGTCCGGGTCCCGCGTCAGGGTGCCCTCCGGGAAGACCGCGACGACGTCCCCGTCGCCGATGGCGGTGACCGCTGCGGTCAGCGACTCCCCGGCCGACGCGGTGTTCCGGTACACCGGGATCTGGCCCGTCGCCCGCAGCACGCCCGCCAGCACCGGCACCTTGAACAGGGGCGCCTTGGCCAGGATCTTCGGCGCGACGCCGTTGTCCCACAGGAAGTGCGCGAACGTCAGCGGATCGATGTTCGTCATGTGGTTCGAGGTGACGATGAACCCGCCCTCGCGCGGGAAGTTCTCGGTCCCGCTCCAGTCGTGGCGCGTCATCGCGCGCAGGATGGGCCGCACGATGTGAGCGACGATGCGGTAGGCGCGATTCGATCTGGCCGGCGGTTGCACGGGAGCCGATGCTACCTGTCAGTCGCGGCTGAACTCGGCGCCGAGCGCCTCGAGCTTCGCCGTGAACCGCTCGTACCCACGGTCGATGAGGCTGATGCCCCGCACCGACGAGGTCCCCTTGGCCGTCAGCGCCGCGATCAGGTGGCTGAAGCCCCCGCGCAGGTCGGGCACCTCGATGTCCGCCGCCGCGAGCGGCGTCGGGCCGGAGATCACCGCGGAGTGGTAGAAGTTGCGCTGCCCGAACCGGCACGGCCGCCCGCCCAGGCACTCCTTGTAGACCTGGATGGTCGCGCCCATGCCCACGAGCGCCTCGGTGAACCCGAACCGGTTCTCGTAGACCGTCTCGTGGACGATCGAGAGCCCCTTGGCCTGGGTGAGAGCGACGACGAGCGGCTGCTGCCAGTCCGTCATGAACCCGGGGTGCACGTCCGTCTCGAGCGTGATCGAGCGGAGGTCCCCCCCGGGGTGGAAGAACCGGATGCCCGCGTCGTCGATGGCGAACTCTCCGCCCACCTTGCGGAACGTGTTGAGGAACGTCGTCATCTCGGGCTGCGTCGCGCCGCGGACGTAGATGTCACCGCCGGTCGCCAGGGCCGCCGACGCCCAGGACGCCGCCTCGATCCGGTCCGAGAGCGCCGTGTGCTGGAAGCCGACGAGGCGGTCGACGCCCTCGATCCGGATCACGCGGTCCGTGTCGACGGAGATGATCGCGCCCATCTTCTGGAGCACGTTGATGAGGTCGAGGATCTCGGGCTCGATCGCCGCGTTGGCCAGCTCGGTGACGCCCTCCGCCCGGACGGCCGTGAGCAGCAGCTGCTCCGTCGCGCCGACGCTCGGGTACGGCAGCGCGATCTTGGTGCCCTGGAGCCGCCGCGGGGCCCGGATGTGGATGCCGTTGTCGGTCTTGTCCACGACCGCGCCGAACTGCCGCAGGATGTCGAGGTGGTAGTTGATCGGCCGGTCGCCGATCCGGCAGCCGCCGAGGTCGGGGATGAACGCCTCACCGAGCCGGTGCAGCAGCGGGCCGCAGAACAGGATGGGGATCCGGCTCGACCCGGCGTGCGTGTCGATGTCCGCGACGTGCGCGGACTCGACGTCCGTCGGGTCGAGGTGCAGGGTCCCCGCCTCGGCGTCGGCGTCGACCTTGACGCCGTGGAGCTCCAGCAGCCCGGTGACCACGGCGACGTCGCGGATCTGCGGGACGTTGCGCAGCACGCTCGGTGTCTCTCCCAGCAGCGCCGCCACCATCGCCTTGGAGACGAAGTTCTTGGCACCGCGGACGGTGATCTCGCCCGAGAGGGGGTTGCCACCGTTGACGTACAGCAGGTCGGTCATCGAACCATCGTCTCCCACGCGCGGGCGTGCTCCTGACCGCACCCGCACCGGCACGCCGGGGTGGGTGCGAAACCTTCACGTGACGGGGTCGGGCGTCACTTCTTCTTGGCGTGACCCTTGCCAGACTTCTTCTTGGACTTGGCGTCCGACTTCTTCTTCGCGTCCGACTTCTTCTTCGCATCGAGGCGCTTCTTGGCGTCCGCCTTCTTGGCGGCGTCGGCGCGCTTCTTGACGTCGGCCTTCTTCGCCTCGGCCTTGGCCTTCGCCTTCGCGCTCGCCTTGGCGGTGGCCGACGACGTTCCTGACGGCTTCGGCTTCGGTGCCGGCGCGGCGACGGCGGGCGCCTCCGGTTCCGCGAGGCCCTGCAGGGTGCTCAGGTCCACGACGGCCCCCAGCGGCTCCCCCGGGCCGGCAGCGACCCGCGCGCGCAGCGTCGCACCCGGGTGGAACCGCGCCACGGTCGTCGCGGCCACCTCGAGCGCCTCACCGGTGCGCGGGTTGCGTCCCGTGCGAGCGGCACGGCCGGCGGCCTCGAAGGTCCCGAACCCGGTGAGCGTCACCCGCTCACCGGCCGCGAGCGCGGTCGTGATCTCGTCGAGCACCGCCTCCACCGCTGCGGCGGCGGCCGCCTTGGAGGCGCCCCTCGCGGCGATCCGGTCAGCGATCTGCGACTTGCCCGCCATGGTGATCCTCCCTCGGCCGGCGCGCACTGCACCGTGGCCCAGCGCACACGCTAGTCACTGCGGCCGTCCGGCGGGTCGCTTCGTCGGCGACCCGCCGGACCGGTGTCAGGGGCGGCGACCGATCTCGACGGGCACGCCGCTCGGCCGCGCCGCGACGATCTCGACGGGCGGGAGGTGCTTGGCCGGGAGGGTGGCGGGGCGCCACGGCTCGCGACGGGCCTCGAACGCGGAGATCTCGTCGGCGTGCTCGAGCGTGAGCCCGATGTCGTCGAGACCCTCCATGAGGCGCCAGCGCGTGTAGTCGTCCACCTGGAACGGCACCACGACGTCGTCGCAGGTGATCGTCTTCGACTGGAGGTCGACGGTCACCTCGGTGCCGGGGCGCGTCTCGAGGATCTTCCAGATGAGCTCGATGTCCTCCTGCGACGCCTGGGCCGCGAGCAGCCCCTGCTTGCCGGAGTTGCCGCGGAAGATGTCCGCGAAGCGGTTCGAGATGACGACCTTGAAGCCGTAGTCCTTGAGCGCCCACACGGCGTGCTCGCGCGACGAGCCGGTGCCGAAGTCGGGTCCGGCGACGAGCACCGATCCGGCCTTGTAGGCGTCCTGGTTGAGGATGAACGCCGGGTCGCCGCGCCAGGCGGCGAACAGCGCGTCCTCGAACCCGGTGCGCGTGACGCGCTTGAGGTAGACGGCCGGGATGATCTGGTCGGTGTCCACGTTGCTGCGGCGCAGCGGGACCCCGACGCCGGTGTGCTGGCTGAACTTTTCCATGGTCTGTTCTCGCTTTCCTGGGTCAGACCGTCTGGAGGTCGGTCAGCGGGCTGCCGTCGGGCGTGGGCGCACCCGTGTCGAGGTCGGCGTAGGACGACAGCGTTCCGCGGATGGCGGTCGCGGCGGCGACGAGCGGCGAGACGAGATGCGTCCGTCCACCCTTGCCCTGCCGGCCCTCGAAGTTGCGGTTCGACGTCGACGCCGACCGCTCCCCCGGCGCGAGCTGGTCGGGGTTCATGCCCAGACACATCGAGCAGCCGGCGTTGCGCCACTCGGCGCCGAAGTCGAGGAAGATCTTGTCGAGCCCCTCGGCCTCCGCCTGGAGCCGGACGCGGGCCGACGCCGGCACCACGAGGACGCGGACGTCGTCGGACTTGTGCTTGCCGCGGATGACCTTGGCCACCGAGCGCAGGTCCTCGATGCGACCGTTGGTGCACGACCCGATGAAGACCGTGTCGACCTTGATCTCGCGCAACGGCTGCCCCGGGGTCAGGCCCATGTACTCGATGGCCCGCTCGGCGGCTCCGCGCTCGTCGGCGTCGGCGATCTCCTCCGGCACCGGCACGGAGCCGGACAGCGGCAGGCCCTGGCCGGGGTTGGTGCCCCACGTGACGAACGGCTCGAGGTCCTCCGCCTTGAGGACCACCTCGACGTCGAACTCGGCGTCCTCGTCGGTCTTCAGCGTGCTCCAGTACGCCACGGCGGCGTCCCAGTCGGCGCCCTCGGGCGCGTGCGGGCGGCCCTGGAGGTAGTCGAACGTCGTCTGGTCCGGGGCGATCATCCCGGCACGCGCACCGGCCTCGATCGACATGTTGCAGACCGTCATGCGGGCTTCCATCGACAGCGCACGGATGGCCTCGCCGCGGTACTCGAGCACGTAGCCCTGACCGCCGCCGGTGCCGATCTTGGCGATGATCGCCAGGATGATGTCCTTGCTCGTGGCACCCGGCGGCAGCTCGCCGTCCACCGTGATCGCCATCGTCTTGAACGGCGCCAGGGGCAGCGTCTGCGTCGCGAGCACGTGCTCGACCTCGCTGGTGCCGATGCCGAACGCCAGCGCACCGAACGCGCCGTGGGTGGACGTGTGCGAGTCGCCGCACACCACGGTCAGCCCGGGCTGGGTGAGGCCCAGCTGCGGTCCGACCTGGTGGACGATGCCCTGGTCCGCGTCGCCGAGCGAGTGGATGCGCACGCCGAACTCCGCGGCGTTGTTGCGCAGGGTCTGGATCTGCGTGCGGCTCGTCTCGTCGGCGATGGGCCGGTCGATGTCGAGCGTCGGGGTGTTGTGGTCCTCGGTCGCCAGGGTGAGGTCCGGGCGCCGCACGGGACGACCCGCGAGACGCAGGCCTTCGAACGCCTGCGGGCTCGTCACCTCGTGCACGAGGTGCAGGTCGATGTAGAGGAGGTCGGGCGCCCCGTCGGTGCCCCGTCGCACGACGTGCGCGTCCCAGACCTTCTCCGCCAACGTGCCGGCCATCTTCTCGGTCCGTTCTCTCGTTCGATCTCTCGGCCAGGAGTGTGGTTTTCCCGGCTCGTCTGCCGTCGTACTTGCATCTCAGCCTGCGAGACGCCAATATCGACCTATGGACAACTCTAGCGGAGTCGGCGTGCTGGACAAGGCCGCGTCCGTTCTCAGCGCCCTCGAGGCAGGCCCGGCCACGCTCGCGCAGCTCGTCACCGCCACCCATCTTGCTCGACCGACGGCCCACCGGCTGGCCGTGGCGCTCGAGCACCACCGTCTCGTGGCCCGCGACATGCAGGGCCGGTTCGTGCTCGGACCCCGGCTGTCGGAGCTCGCGACGGCCGCCGGCGAGGACCGGCTGCTCGCCGCCGCCGGGCCCGTACTCGCCGCGCTGCGCGACCACACCGGGGAGAGCGCCCAGCTGTACCGGCGCCAGGGTGACCAGCGCATCTGTGTGGCCGCGGCCGAGCGCCCGATCGGTCTGCGCGACTCGATCCCGGTCGGCGCCACGCTGACCATGCACGCTGGGTCCGCCGCGCAGATCCTGCTCGCCTGGGAGGAGCCGGACCGGCTGCACCGCGGCCTGCAGGGCGCCAAGTTCACCGCGACCATCCTGTCCGGCGTCCGACGCCGCGGCTGGGCGCAGTCCGTGTCCGAGCGCGAGGTCGGTGTCGCGTCGGTGTCCGCACCCGTGCGGGGCCCGTCGGGTCGCATCGTCGCTGCCGTGTCGGTCTCCGGGCCGCTCGAGCGACTCTCCCGGCAGCCGGGCCGGCTGCACGCCGCCGCGGTCGTCTCCGCGGCCAACCGGCTGACCGAGGTCCTGCGACGGACGGCGGACTGACGTGGCCGTCCGCGGCGCCGCTGCGTCCCGGCGTCGCCTGCGCCGACGCGTGGCGCTCGTCGCCGGTGGTGCAGGGCTGATCCTCGGAGCGGTGCTGGCCCTGCTCGGCGGCGGGAGCGCGGGCGACGCAGCGTTCACCGGCGTGCTGGTCGGTGCGATCGCCGCCGTCATCGGGTGGGGCGTCGTCGTGCTCCTGCCGACGTCGTCCCACGGCCCGCCCGGCCAGCACTGAGGGCTGCACTGAGAGCCGCACGACGCGAAAGGCCCGGTCACCGTGGTGACCGGGCCTTCTCGATGTACCCCCGACCGGATTCGAACCGGCGCTACCGCCGTGAGAGGGCGGCGTGCTAGGCCGCTACACAACGGGGGCCTATACGCTGCTCGGCCCGTGGGCCTCGCTTGCGAGTGAACACTCTACCCGATGCTCCGAGGAGATCGAGCCAGCGTGTCCGTGCTGGGAAACTGCGGATGAACTGCTGGTGGAACCGCTGGGGTACCAGGACTCGAACCTAGACTAACTGAACCAGAATCAGTCGTGCTGCCAATTACACCATACCCCATGGGGGTATAACGCCCGGAGCTCGAAGGTCGCCTGGCGGGGCGGACCCGCGTGCATCCGGACGTCGTACCGGCGGTGAACACTACCCGAGCGCTGAGGCCGGGTCCAACTGGCGACCCGTCACGTGACGAAGCCCACCCTGCCGACGCGGGCCGACGCGGGCCGACGCGGGCCGACGCGGGCCGACGCGGGCCGACGCGGGCCGACCTGGGAACGGCCCGCTCGCTCACGTCAGCGCGGGATGCCCGCCAGCTCGGTCGCGTCGTACCAGAGCAGGTCACGCTCGTCGAGGCGCGCCGCCGCCTCCTCGTCTCCCCCGGCGGCCAGCGTGACATCGGGCGCGGCTGCGGGCTCGTCGACGTGCGCGCAGATGACGTCGCCCTGCGGCACGGCTCGGGTCAGCTCGACCGCGCTCGGCACGTCGTCGTCGTCCGACAGCGCGACCACCGCCGCATCGGCGACGTCCGCCGACACGACGCACCGCAGCTGCGGTGCGTCAGGGCGCTCGCCCAGGAGCGCGAGCGAGTCGTCGGCGGCCGCCAGCTGCGCCGCGTACTCCAGACCCTCGTCGTCCTCGTCGGGGAACATCGCCCGCAGCGCCGGGGTGACGGTGTGAGCCCGTCGGGTCGTCAGCGGCCCGGACGCGGGATCGAGCTGGTCGAGGGAGGCGGGGAGGTAGATGCGCACGACGCCCAGTGTGCCGCGTCGGCGCGCGGCCGTCGGCTCAGGCGCGCACGGTCTGCCCGACGGGCTCCTCGAGGGGAGCGCCGACGAGCAGCGCGTCGACCCGTGCGGCGACCGCCGCCAGCACGCGCCGCACCGGTGACCCCGGCGCTGCCTCCCGCAACGTCTGCGCCTCCAGCAGGGCCGTGTCCAGGGCCGAACGGTCGTCGGGGACCAGGTGCGCGTCGACGACCCCCGCGTACCGCGCGAGCGCCTGGGCGACGGCCTCCCCCGGGTGCGGTCCCGCGACGGACGCCCGGACCCGGTTGACCAGCACGAACCGGGTGCTGGCGAACCCGAGGTCCGTGAGCTCACCCAGACCCCGGACCAGCCGCTGGATGCCGACCGGGTCTCCCGCACCCACGACCAGCACGACGTCCGCGGCCTCGAGGGCGCTGAGCGTGGCGGCGTTCCGGCGGGGGGCTCTCGTGTCGTAGCTGAGCGCCTCGTCCTGCTCCAGGCAGAAGCCGCAGTCGATCACCGTCCACTCGGCGAGCCCTCGCGCGACCGTCCACACGGCGTCGAGCGACGAGGACGGGAGCTCCGGCCACCGGTCCGCCCGGGAGATGCCCGACAGGACCCGCAGGTCCGGGGCGATGGTCGGGGTGATGCGGGCGAGCGTCATCAGGTCCAGGGTGCCCTGCCCGGCGGCGCGGGCTGCCGCGGCGAGGCCCGGTGCCTCGTCCAGCATGCCGACCACCTGCGCGACGCTCCCGCCGTAGGTGTCCGCGTCCACGAGCAGGGTCCGACGTCCGGCAGCGGCGAGCTCCGCGGCCACGTTCACCGCCACCGTCGTCCGGCCCGGGGCTCCCGTCGGACCCCAGACGGCCACGACGAGACCGCGCGCGGGACGGCGGACGACGTGCTCGACCGGCGCGGCCGGCCCTGGCGCTTCCTCAGGTGCGGCGCCGAGGATTGCGAGCGCCTCCCGGACGACGTCGCTCGCGGACGCCTCGTCGTGCGGTGCGACGGCGACCAGGTCCGCTCCGAGCGCCGCGAGCCGCTCACCGAGCCACGGACGCGTGGCGTCGCCGATGCCCACCACGCGGACCCCGGCGCGGTGCAGCAGCTCGATCGCCTCGCGGTCGAGAAGGTCCAGGTCCCCCGAGACCACGGCCAGCCGCCCCAGCCCGGCCTCAGCAGCCGCGAGGAGCTCGGTCAGGTCGGCGCACCGGCGCGTCACGCTGAGCCGCCCGCCGGTCTGCTCGACGGCCTGGACGATGATCGCCTCCGCCGACCCCTGGACGGCGCAGAGCACCCCGACAGCCACGTCAGCCCCCCGTGCCGAGGACCGGGACGACGTCGACCGTGCCCTCGGCCGACAGCGCCGTGAGGATCACGGGGAGCAGAGAGCTGGGGACGAGCACCTGGACCGCGCTTCCTCCCGACGCGCCGAAGGCTCCGGACGGCGTGCTGACCTCGGCGACCGTGAGGCCGCCGGCGAGCTCGTTGGGCTCCGCCGGCTCGGCGTCCTCCTTCGGTGCCGGCGGGGTGAACCAGAGGTCCACGAGAGCACCGGGCACGACGTCGCTCGACGGTGCGCGGGTCAGCGTCACCGACACGGGTCGCAGATCGAGGTCCGCGGAGGAGCCGACCGCCGACGCGGGCACCAGCTCGCCGCGACCGACGGCACGGACGACGACCCCGTCGGCTGCGACCTGCCGGTCCGCCCGCAGGTAGTGGTCGAGGTTGACCGTGCCCAGCCGGACGTCGACGACCGCGAGGTCCTCGGCCGTGACGCGGTCCCCCGGCACCAGAGCGGCACGCGTCACGTAGACGGGGACCGTGGCCTGCGCGGTGCGCACGGCCCACGAGCCGAGCAGCACCGATGCGGCGACCATCGCGATGCCCGCGAGGAGCCGAGGGTCCCGCCAGCCGGGGCGTCGCAGCCGTGCTGCCACCGGTGCGGGCAGGTCCATCACGCTCGTGTCCATCGGCTCCCCTGGTTCGTCATGCATCGCTGCCGACGGCCATCCTGCCGTCTGCGGACCGCCGCGGACGGAGCATTGTGGATAACCGGGTCCGGGCGCCACCGCGTGCCACACTGCGGTCATGCCTTCGCGGTTCCTGACCCTCGCGGACGTCACCGAGGTGCTCAACATCTCGGCGCCGCAGGCCTACGCTCTCGTGCGCTCCGGTGAGCTGCCCGCCATCCAGATCGGCGGGCGGCTGCAGTGGCGCGTCGAGTCGACCGAGCTGGAGAAGTACATCCAGCGGATGTACGAGCAGACGCGCGCCCGGATCTCCAGCGACGGCAGCACGGTCGACGGCGGCACCGCGGACTGACCGCGATCCCCCGCCCGTCGCGCCCGATGTCGAGCACCGGAGGCCCACCGGTGCTCAACCCGTCTGGACGGCCCGACAGGCGCTCAACCCGTCGGGGCGGCCCGAACGGTGCTCAACCCGTCTGGACGAGCCGCAGCGTCGTGAAGGCGACCGCCCACCCGCCGCGCCGCGCTCCGTCGGTGTCGGCCAGGTCGAGATGGTCCGCGCCGACCCGCTCGATGCGACCGGCGAGGTCGGCACCGCCCGCCCGTACCCGGACCGCCACCCGGTCGCGCGCGAGCGCCCGGAGCGCGTGACCGAGCCCCAGCCGGGACTCCACCGCTCCCGCCGACGGGGCCGCGTGCGGGGCGAGCCCGTCGACGGCCGTCGCTGCTCCCAGCGGGACGAGCGCGCGTCGCACGGGTGAGGTGGCCAGCAGGAGCCACTCGGGGGCGGCGTCGATCAGCTCGCCCTCGACCAGGTCGGACTCCCCCAGCAGCACCCGCACCGGGCGGCCGACCGACGCACGCGCCCGCGCGGCGAGCGTGATCGACGCCCGCTCGGCGCGCGCGAGCTCGGCCACGTCCGCCCGGACGTCGGCGAGCCGACCGGCCGCGAGCTGGGCCTCCATGTCCGCGAAGAGCGACTCCCACCGCATGCGTGCACGGTACCGGGGCGGCGTCGCGGCAGGCGCCGCCTCCCCCGCGGTCACCGACGGGAGTCGGCCGACCGGCGTCGCCGCGTCCACGCCTCGTCGACGACGACGGCGAGCCCGACCAGGACGATCATGGCCCAGAACGACCGTCGGTCCGACGCGTAGAGGTCCACGACGAACCACACCAGCACGAAGCCGGACACCGCGACGGCGATCGCGGTCAGCACCGGGGACGCGCCGAGCTCGGTCCTCAGCCGGAACGCCGCGACGGCGACGAGCAGGAAGACCGCGAGCGACACGGCGCTGCCGACGGAGGCGAGCGCGCCCACGCTGAGCACGGTGACGAGCGCGACCATCAGGGCCGCGGTGATGAGCAGCCCGCCGTGCCGGCCCAGCCGCGTGCTCGGGCCGAACGCCGGCGGGAAGGTCCCGGAGCTCGCCAGTGCCGCGCTCAGCCCCACCGAGCCGTACAGCATCGCGGTCACCGTGGAGGCCGTCGCCAGCAGCGCCGCGCAGGCCATCATCACGAACCCCGCCTGCCCGAGCGCAGGTTCCGCCGCGACGGCCAGCGCCGTCGGACCCGCGGCCACCACCTCGTCGACGGGCAGGGTGCCGAACACCGAGAGCGCGACGGCCACGTACAGCACGGTGGTGATCGCCAGCGCCGCGTACATCGCGACGGGGAGCTCGCGCCGCGGCTCCGCCAGGTCACCGCCCGAGAACGAGATCACCGCGAACCCGAGGAACGCGAAGAAGGTCAGGGCGATGCTGGCCACGATGTCGTCCACGCCCGGGTAGGTGCTCGGCGCGAGGAGCGCGGCGTCCACGTGCGGGAGCGTGCCGATGACGAACACGGCGAACACGACGAGGAGCAGGCCGACGATCGCCGTCTGCACCCGGTCGATGAGACGCGGCCCCGCGACCGTGACCCAGGTCCCGAGCACCACCAGCGCTGCGGCGCACAGCTTCGACAACCAGCCACCCGGCGGTGCGTCGGCGAGCAGCACGGCCGCGTAGTCACCGAACGAGGCGGCGACCATCGCGCCCACCACCACGATCGCCGTCAGGTACCCGAGCCACGCGGCGACACCGACGAGCCGGCGGCTGCGGAAGCCGTGCTCCAGGTACACGATCAGCCCACCGGACGACGGCCAGCGCATCGCGAACTTCACGAGCGTGTACCCGAGCGTCGCGGACATCGCTCCTGCCAGCAGGAACGAGAGCCACACCGCCGAGCCGGCGACGGCACCGGCCTGCCCGAGCAGCGCGAAGATTCCCGCACCGACCATCGCGCCGATCCCGAGCACGACGGCGCCGCGCACGGTCAGCCGGGCTGTCGCCGCAGGTGCCGGCTCGGTCATCAGTGTCCCCTCGGGTGCTGCCGCAGGTGCCAGGGCCGGCACGCCCGACGATAGCCGCGACGCCGCGTGGCGCGAGGGAGCTTGACCACATCGAATCGGGTGACCCGTCGGACGGCGAGTCGTGTGCCACAGCACGAACGGGCCCACGCGCCTCGGCGAGGACCGCAGGGTTCCCGCCCGTCCGCGAGCGCCACGGTTGTGGACACCACTGGACATCCCGAACTCGACTCAGGTACATCTATGCCACACAAGATTTATCAAACTGCATCAAACAACATGGTCAGGGGCAAACATGGTGGGCACCGGGGTGCGGAGAGCAGGGACGTCGATCGGCGGGCTGCTCGCGGGGACGCTGGCGGCAGGCACGCTGGCGGGGGTGCTGGCCCTGCACGTGCGGACCGTGCTGACGGACCACGTCGGACCGTGGCAGGTCGACACCGTGATCGAGATCGCCGTGACCGCTGCGGGCGCGCTCGTCGCCGCCTGGCTGGCCGCCGGCGCGCTGCTGGCGACCGTGTGCGTCGGCATCCGCGCCGCGGGGGCCACCTGGCGGGCGGGCGAGCGGCTGGTCCATCGGTGCGCCCCGCAGGTCGTGCGCAAGGCGCTGGTGCTCGCGGTCGGCGCGGGGATCGGGCTGGGCATGGCGACGACCGCGTCGGCAGCAGCCCCCGAACCGCCGCCGGCCACGGTCGTCACCGCGCCTGTCGACGGCGTCGCACCCGACGACCTCGGGTGGTCCGTGACGTCGTCGACAGACGTGGTGCCCACGACGGAGTCGTCGCAGACCTCGAGCGTCGCGACACCCGCCCCGGAACAGACCTCGTCGAGTGCCACGACGACCACCCCGGCGCAGACCGCGGCGGTCGTCGCAGCGCCGACCCCCACGGTCGAGCAGCTCGCGGCCGCCACCTCGCCGTCCCCCGCCGACGCGACCGCTCCCGCGGCAGCGGTGGTCGAGGAGACAGCCGCCGAGCAGCCCGCGGCGTCCACTCCGGCGAACCTCGGCGCCGCGCCCGCCGCCGTCGTCGTCACGCCCGGCGACAGCCTCTGGTCGATCGCCGCGCGGCACCTCCCACCGGGTGCGACCGACGCGCAGGTCGCCGCCGCGTGGCCGCGCTGGTACGCGGCGAACGCCACCGTGATCGGGGCCGACCCCGACCTGATCCGGCCGGGACAGGTGCTCGTGGCGCCCACGACGGTCGAGGAGCCGGCGCTGTGAGCGTCACCGTCGGCGCGCTCGTGCTCGCCCAGGGCCGGACTCCCGCCGAGGACGCGTTCGCGCGGGCACGGGGCGCCGCGCACGGGCCGACACCGCAGCGTCCGTCCGGACCCGCGCGCCCGGGTGGCACGCGACCCCGGCGCCCCCAGATCAGGCTCGTCCCGGCGGTGGATCCGCCCGTCGTCGAGGAGGCGACCGGGCCCGCGCACACGGTGCCGGACACCGCAGCCGGCCGCATCGCCGTCCTGCGGGTCACCGACCGCTCCCTCGTGATGGAGGCCGACGACACCGACGCGCGGACGCTCCCCGACGGCGACCCCTCCGCGGTCGCCCGCGCGGTCGGTCTGGCCTCCCTGGAGGTGCTGGCCGGTCGACGATCCGTGGCGCAGCTCGCCCGCTGGCTGACCCCCGGGGTGTACGAGACCCTGCAGGTCCGCGCCGGTCTGACCCAGCGGGTGCTCGGGACGAGTGGTGGCACCCGCCCGCCGGTCGTCCGTCGGGCCCGCGCGTGCCGCGTCGACCCGCACGTGCTGGAAGCGAGCCTGGTGGCCGACGACGGCGTGCGGGTGCGTGCGGTCGCCCTCCGGCTCGAGGGGCACCGCGGCGCCTGGCGCGTCACCGCGCTCGAGATCGGCTGAGACGGGACGCGTGCGGGGCCCGGCCCTCCTCGACGTCCCAGCAGATCGAGGTCGCGGTCCCAGGCGCACGGAAGCCCGCCCCCGGTGCGGGGGCGGGCTTCCGTCGGGTCAGCGCTTGCGCTGCTGCTTGGCGGCCTTGCGGCGCGCCTCGCGGTTCGCGTCGCCGTCGCTCGCAGCCGGGCGGGCGCCGGCGGTCTTGCCACCGGCGTCGCCGCGCGTCACCACGCCACCGTCACCGTCCACCGACGGCGCGCTGTACTGCAGCGGAGCGCGCCGGTCCGGACCGTCGATGCCCTTGGCGACGAGCGTGCCCGGTGTCGGGCCGTCGGAGACCGACCGCGGCAGAGTCGCCTGCGCGCCCGCGCTGGCGGCTGCCGCGACGGCGGAGTCCGCGGTCACGGCGGGGGCGTCGGGCTGCGCGACCTGGACCTCCAGGTTGTACAGGTACCCGACCGTCTCCTCCTTGATGGCGTCGGTCATCGCGTTGAAGAGCTGGTAGCCCTCACGCTGGTACTCCACGAGCGGGTCGCGCTGGGCCATCGCCCGCAGCCCGATGCCCTCCTTGAGGTAGTCCATCTCGTAGAGGTGCTCGCGCCACTTGCGGTCGAGGACCGACAGGGTCACGCGCCGCTCGAGCTGGCGCATGTTCTCCGAGCCGATCTGCTCCTCGCGCTCCGAGTAGGCGTGCTCGGCGTCCGAGAGGATCTCCCGCTCGATGAGCTCGGCGGACAGCCGCGTGGCGCCGCCGGCCTGGTCGACGACCTCGTCAGGGGTGATCGAGACGGGGTACACGGCCTTCAGCGCCGTCCACAGGGCGTCCAGGTCCCACTCCTCCGGCCGGCCGTCGGTGGTGGCGCCGGTGATATACGCCGTGAGGACGTCGGAGCGGAAGTGCTTGACCTGCTCGTGCAGGTCCTCGCCCTCGAGCACGCGGCGGCGCTGCTCGTAGATGACGACGCGCTGCCGGGACATGACGTCGTCGTACTTCAGGACGTTCTTGCGGATCTCGAAGTTGCGCGACTCGACCTGCGACTGCGCGGACTGGATCCCGCGCGTCACGATCTTGGACTCGAGCGGCATGTCCTCGGGGAACCCGGCGCGCGTCATCATCGACTCCGCGAGCGAGGAGTTGAACAGGCGCATCAGGTCGTCCTGCATCGACAGGTAGAACCGGGACTCGCCCGGGTCACCCTGACGACCGGAGCGACCGCGCAGCTGGTTGTCGATGCGACGGGACTCGTGGCGCTCGGTGCCGAGCACGTAGAGCCCACCGAGCTCGACCACCTCGTCGTGCTCCGCGGCGACGGCCTCCTTCGCCGACTCGAGCGCGGCCGGCCAGGCTGCCTCGTACTCCTCCGGCTGCTCGGCAGGCTCGAGGCCACGGGCGGCCAGGTCCGCGACGGCCATGAACTCGGCATTGCCGCCGAGCATGATGTCGGTCCCGCGACCGGCCATGTTCGTCGCGACGGTGACGGCGCCCTTGCGGCCCGCCTGCGCGATGATCGACGCCTCTCGCGCGTGCTGCTTGGCGTTGAGGACCTCGTGCGGCACGCCCTGCTTCTTCAGCTTCGACGAGAGCAGCTCGCTCTTCTCGACGCTGGTGGTGCCGACGAGCACCGGCTGACCGTGCGCGTGACGCTCGACGATGTCGGCGACGACGGCGTCGAACTTGCCGTCCTCGCTCTTGTAGACGAAGTCGCGCTGGTCGATGCGCTGCATGTCGCGGTTGGTGGGGATCGGGACGACGCCCAGCTTGTAGGTGCCCTGGAACTCCGCGGCCTCGGTCTCGGCCGTACCGGTCATCCCGGCGAGCTTGCCGTAGAGGCGGAAGTAGTTCTGCAGCGTGATCGTGGCGAGCGTCTGGTTCTCGGCCTTGATGGCCACGCCCTCCTTCGCCTCGATCGCCTGGTGCATGCCCTCGTTGTAGCGGCGGCCCGGCAGGATGCGGCCGGTGTGCTCGTCGACGATCAGCACCTCGCCGTTCATCACGACGTAGTCCTTGTCGCGCTTGAACAGCTCCTGCGCCTTGATGGCGTTGTTGAGGAAGCCGATCAGCGGCGTGTTGAGGGACTCGTAGAGGTTGTCGATGCCGAGGTAGTCCTCGACGCGCTCGATGCCGGGCTCCAGCACGCCGACGGTGCGCTTCTTCTCGTCGACCTCGTAGTCGCGCTCGTTCTGCAGGCGGCGGACCACCTTGGCGAACTCGGCGTACCAGCGGTTGGCGTCACCGGACGCGGGGCCGGAGATGATGAGCGGGGTCCGCGCCTCGTCGATGAGGATCGAGTCGACCTCGTCGACGATCGCGAAGTTGTGCCCGCGCTGGACCAGCTCGTCGGTGCTCCACGCCATGTTGTCGCGCAGGTAGTCGAAGCCGAACTCGTTGTTGGTGCCGTACGTGATGTCGCACGCGTACTGCTTGCGGCGGGTGGCCGGGTCCTGGTTGGACAGGATCACGCCGCTGGTGAGCCCGAGGAAGCGGTAGACGCGTCCCATGAGCTCGGCCTGGTAGCTGGCGAGGTAGTCGTTGACCGTCACGACGTGCACGCCGTTGCCCGAGAGAGCGTTCAGGTACGCGGGGGCGGTCGCGACGAGGGTCTTGCCCTCACCGGTCTTCATCTCGGCGATGTTGCCCAGGTGCAGGGCAGCACCACCCATGAGCTGCACGTCGAAGTGGCGCTGTCCGAGCGTGCGCCGGGCGGCCTCCCGGACCGTGGCGAACGCCTCGGCCAGGATGTCGTCCAACGTCTCGCCCTCCGCGAGCCGGGCGCGGAAGCGGTCCGTCTCCTCGCGCAGCTCGGCGTCGGACAGCGCGACAAAGCTGTCCTCCAGGGCGTTGACCTGCTGGGCGATGCCCGACAGCTTCTTGACGATCCGGCCTTCACCGAGGCGCAGGACCTTCTCGAGGATCGCTGGCACGCACTACTCCCGACGTGTTCGCGCTCCGGGCGCGCGCGGCGTCGGAGCGGCTGAGGTGACCGGCCGCACGGCCGGGCGCGTCCATCGTAGGCGAGCCCGCGCGGCGTGGGCGAAGAACGACCACCGCAGCCGTCAGGAGGACGGCGCCGATCACCCCGGCAGGGCCGAGCCGCTCGTCACGCAGCACGACCGCGCCGACGGTCGCGGTCAGCGGTTCGAGGAGGGCGAGCAGGGCGGCCGTGGTGGCCGGGACGTGCCGCAGGCCGGTGAAGTAGGCGCTGTAGGCCGCCGCGGTGGGCACCACGGCCAGGTAGGTCAGGAGCACCCAGCCCTCGGCGTCGGAGGGCACGGCGAGTCCCGGACCCACCAGTGCAGCGACGGGCAGGAGCAGGATTCCGCCGAGCGTGAACGACGTCGCGGTGAGCGGCAAAGGGCCCAGACCGGGCACGCTGCGGCGGTTCAGCCCGGTCATCGTCGCGAAGGCCGCGGCGGCCACGAGGGCGAGCAGGGCACCGGCAGCGGTCCCCGGACCGGCGGCGTCGGACGGGCCCACGAGGAGCACCAGCCCCGCGAGCGCCAGCCCGAGCGCGACGAGCGTGCGCGGCGGCGGCAGCCGGCGGGCGGACGCCGCGGTGCCGACGGCGACGAGCAGCGGGGCGGCCCCGAGGGCGACCAGCGTGGCGACCGCGACGCCGGCCCGCTGGACCGCCGCGAAGTAGGTGGCCTGGTAGACCGCGGCGAGCAGAGCCGTCTCCACCACGAGCAGGACGACCGGCCGCGTCCGGGCGAGCCCGCGCAGCGCACCGGCCACCGCGAGCGCCACCAGCAGCACTCCCCCGCCGCCGAGCAGCCGGTAGGCCGCGACGGTCAGCGGCGGGAGGCCCGCGACGTCCGCCAGCGCCGCACCCGCCAGACCGCCCGTGCCCCACAGGACACCGCCGAGGGCGACGAGCGCGAAGTCGCGCGGCCGCGTCTCGTGCGTCACGCCGACCGGACGGCGAGCGCCAGGTCCGGCGCGAGGTCGCCGCGCAGCAGCCCGTCCCGGTCCCCGACCACGATGTCGTCGAGGCCCAGCCACCCGGCCAGCTCGCGCAGCTCTGCGGCCAGCGGCTCGACCACGTCGGCGTCAGGCGTCGACGACCCCGTCGCCCGGTGCGCGGCGAGCACCCGCAGGATCCCCGCCTTCCGGTCGGCCTTGAGGTCCACCAGCGCGGGCAGCGACTCCCCCAGCAGGAACGGCAGGACGTAGTAGCCCCAGACCCGCTTGGGCTCCGGGGTGTAGATCTCGATGCGGTAGCGCAGACCGAACAGCGCCTCCAGCCGTCGGCGCTCGAACACGAGCGGGTCGAACGGGTTCAGCAGGGCGCGACCGGTGGCCCGACGTGGCAGGTCGGCGTCCCGGTGCCTGTACACCGGCCCCTGGTTCCAGCCGTCGACCAGCACCTCCTGCAGCACGCCGTCCTCGACCAGGTCGGCGATCGCGGGCACCACCCGGGACTCCTTGATGCGGAAGTAGTCGGCGAAGCTGCGCAGCGTGCCGATGCCGTGCGCACGCGCCCCGATCTCCGTGAGCGCCCGGACCGCGTCCGCGTCGGACGGCTCGGGCCGAGCCAGCACGTCCGGCGGGAGCACCCGGCTGGTCAGGTCGTAGCGGCGCTCGAACGCGCCGTTGCGACCCGCCGACGTGATCTCCCCGGTGAAGAACAGGAACTCGAGCACGCGCTTGGCCACCGACCAGTTCCATCCCCACTCCCCGCGGGTGGTCGGGTGGTCGGCCTCGAAGTCCAGCTGCACCTGCCGCGCGGTGACCGGGCCGCGCTCGGCGATGATGGCGCGGACCTCCTCGACCAGCGGCGAGTGCTTCAGGGGCACCTCCGCGATCGCGCCCCACGCCTGCTCGAGGTAGGCGCGCTGCCGCCAGCCCAGCAGCCGGAACGTCTCCGGCGGCACGTACGACGCCTCGTGCGCCCACGTCTCGACGAGCCGGCGCGGCGCGGCGCCCGACGCGCGGTCGAGGAGCGCCGGGTCGTAGGCGCCCACCCGGGAGAACACCGGCAGGAGATGGGCCCGGGCCAGCACGTTGACCGAGTCGATCTGCAGGACCCCGAGGCGGTCCACCACCTGCTGGAACTGTCGCATCGTCGGTTCCGCCGCGCGCACGGGGCGAGGACGGTCGAGGCCCTGCGCACGCAGCGTGATGCGCCGAGCCTGCGACAACGAGAGGCGTTCTGCACCCGGGGCGGTCACACGCACATCCTGCCGTGCGCCACCGACACGACGACGCCCGGCCGGTCGGGTGACCGTGCCGGGCGTCGTCGACAGTCGAGGCCGGGTCAGCCGCCGACCGTCGCCAGCGGTGCTGCGGTCACCGCGGCGTCGAGCTTGATCACGCCGTAGCTCCACCCTCGCCGGCGGTACGCGACCGACGGCTGGGCGGTCTCGGCATCGATGAAGAGGAAGAAGTCGTGGCCGACGAGCTCCATCTCGTAGAGCGCGTCGTCGACGGTCATCGGCTGCGCCTGGTGGACCTTCTCGCGGATGACCACGGGCGAGTCACCGAGCGTCGTCTCGACCGCCGCGTCCGGGTCGACGGGTGCGGGCGCGGCCGGTTCCGGCTCGGGCGGACGCACGTCGACGGGGGCGATCGGAGTGTGGTTGCGGTGGTCCTTGCGCCGGTCGCGCGTCCGACGCAGTCGCTCGAGGAGCTTCCCGAGAGCCAGGTCCAGGGCCGCGTACCTGTCGTCCGCGCACGCCTCGGCGCGGATCACGGGCCCGCGGTCGACGACGGTGAGCTCGACACGCTCACTGCTGCCTGCCTGACGGGGGTTCGTCTCGTGCGACACGACGACGTCGATGCGCTGGGCGCGGGGGGCCAGCTGCTCGACTTTCGCGAGCTTCTGCTCGACGTGCGCCCGGTACTTCGGGAGCACCTCGGTGTGCCGGCCGGCAACCACGATCTCCATGTGAGCCTCCTGGGAGGGTCAGGGGCGGGTCGTGCCCGCCCGAGGGTGACAGTGCGATGGGCTGCCCTGAGGGCAGTCGGGCGGCGTCACCTCCTCCCGCGGCCGGCACGGTCGACCCCACGAGGGTCGGTCCGTACGTCCGTCGGCTCAGGACCCCACGCTAACCCCGCACCCGCCGTCGAACCACCCGCCCCGCCCGTGGATCACCCTGTGGACGTCCCCGGTCGGGGTGGCAGGCGCGGCGCGCCGTGCGGGCCGGGGGTCGACGCGAGCGTCACGGCACCGACGACCCGCGCACCGGCGCGCTCGAGAGCGGTGCGGCACGCGGCGACGGTCGCTCCGGTGGTGAGCACGTCGTCGACCACGAGGACGGGCAGACCCCCCAGCCGCGGGGCGTGCCGCGTCGGCACCCGGACGTGGCCCGCGAGGTTGCGGGTGCGCGCCCGGGCGCCCAGACCGACCTGGTCGCGGCCCTGCGTGCGGACGAGGACCGGCGCCGGACCGGCCGCCACCCCCGCGCGACCGAGGCCGTCCGCGAGCCCCGCGGCGAGCGCGTCCACGAGGTTGCCGCCCCGGCGCCGACGGGCCGCGGCCGTCGACGGGCTCGGGACCACCAGCAGCGGGCCGACGTCGGCGCCGAGGTCCAGCCCGGCGGCAGCGCTGGCCAGCGCGGCAGCGAACGGCCGCGTGAGGTCGAGCCGCCCGCGGTCCTTCCACGCGACGACTGCGCGCCGGACGTGGCCGGAACAGTCGGCGAGCGTCCACACCGGCAGCGGTCCGGACCCGTCCAGGCGGTCGAGCCGCGGGGCGCGCTCCTCGCACCGCCACGGCCGTCCTGCGAGGTGGTGCGCGCACGACGAGCACCACGCGACGTCGTCGAGCCCACAGCCCGCGCACTCGACCGGGACGAGCAGACCGAGCAGCTCACGTGCGAACGTCATCGGCGGAGCATGCGCGCAGGCGGCGTCGACGCGACCGTGCGCTGTGGACACCCGTGGGCTGTGGGCGGCTCGTCAGCCGGCGAACGACGGGTACGACGCACCCGTCACGCCCATGATCTGCGCCCAGGTCGAGCCGACGAACCTGCGCAGCTCACCGTCGGTCGTCGTGACGTAGATGACGGTGCTCCCGGCGAGGTCGTCGAGGTTCGCGACCTCGGGCAGCGCCCTCGTCGGCCCGGCGACCGGGACGAGGTGCACGGCCGCGTTGCCGACGGACTGCCCGACGACGGCGAGCGTCGACTCCTCCGACCAGACGACCGACGATGCGTCCACCAGCGACGCACCCGCGCGCACCGGGGGCCCGAGCTGCTGCGGTGCCCCCGACTCGTCCCGCGTGATCGCGGCGACGTCGACCTGCACGCCGTCGGCGCCGGCGGAGACGACAGCGACCCGGACCCCGTCGCGCGCCACCCGGACCGCACGCACCACCCGACCCTCGAGCCACTCGGCGCCCACCTGCACCGGTGCTGCACCCACGCGCGCAGCGACCAGACCGCTGGCCGGCTGCGCCGTCCAGGCCCAGTCGAACCGGTCGACCGACGGGGCGACCAGGCTGGTGCCGCTGACGAGCTCCTGCGGGCCGACCTCCGTCGTCGGCACCGTCGTCAGCGTGCCGGGACCGCTCAGCATCACCCGCACCGAGCCGTCCTCGTTGCGCGCAGGGCTGCGCGGGTCGAGCGCATCGAGCGGGTCGAGCCCGGGAACGGGCTTGATCTGGCCGTCGACGAGCTCGACGAGGCGGTCGTCCTGCACCAGCTCGACGTTCCCCGGCGGACCGGAGCCGCTCTCCAGGTTCGCGGATCCCTCGAGCGGGACGTCACGGGCGTACACCTGCACCGAGCTGATGCCGGGCACGGGTCTCAGGCTCGCCTCGATCTGGGCGATCAGCAGGTCCCGGTCCGCACGGGTCACGGCGAGCGCCGGCTCCAGGCGGACGGCGGCCACCCCCTCGGTGTCGACCAGCACCGCCTCCGGGTTGAGCTCGACGCCGTCGGGCACGGCCGTCACGACCGCGTCCTGCAGCCAGGCCGACGGCCCGGCGAGCAGCTCCCGGACGATCGACGTGCTCAGGTTCTTCGTCGGGAACCAGCGCCCCTCGGGGACGAGGAACTCCTGGTCCGGGGAGAGGAAGTACAGGGACGCCGGCCGGAAGCTGCGGGAGAAGTCCTCCTGCTGGAGGATCAGGCCGGGCGGCGTCGTGGCGATCCGCCACTCGTCGGCGTCGTTGCGGACCATCCCGAACGTCACGGACTCGCGCCCGTCCCGCGGGGCCTCGGCGTACACCCCCTCCGCGTCGACCCGGGCGACCACGGGGACGTCGATCGTGACCTCGGTCTCGGTGGTGGTGGGCGCCGGCTCGACCGAACCGGAGACGAGGACGCCCGCCAGCGGGTCCCAGGTCGACTTGGCCTCGCCCGAGAGGTACTCGCGGGCCGTCCCGAAGTTGTCGGTGAAGCCGGCAGCGCCCGCGGCGAGGAACCCGTCCACGATCTCGGTCGGGGTGTCGCCCGGCTGCGGCCCCTCGGCGAGCACGTCGATCTCCGACGGCTCGGTGACCTCGGTGTCGCCCTCCTGGACCGGCCCGGAGGTCGGGATGGCGGTGCAGGCCGCGAGCACGACGGCCGCGCCGAGGGCGACGACGGTGCTGCGGAGCCGGTGCGCGGTCATCGGACCTCCTGCCGGTCGTCGTCGGACACGTCGTGGTCGAGGTCGTCCGAGCGCATGTCGGGCAGCGCGGCGGGGTCGTTGTGCGGTCGCGCGACGATCCGCAGCGCACCCGTGATCGGCGACTCGTCCGGCTGCAGCGGCAGCGGCGACGCGGTGAGCCGGATCCCCGCGCGGCGCGGGAGCGTGAGCCGGAAGCTCGCACCGCGGCCCGGGCGCCCCCACGCCTCCAGCCAGCCGCCGTGCAGGTGCGCGTCCTCCAGCGAGATCGCGAGCCCGAGCCCCGTGCCGCCCGTCGTGCGGGCCCGCGCGGGATCGGCACGCCAGAACCGGTCGAACACGTGCGCGGCCTCGTCGGGGGTCATGCCGACGCCCCGGTCGCGCACGGTGACCGCGACCGCGTGCGCGTCCGCACCGACCGTGACCTCCACCGTGCTGCCCTCCGCGTGCTCGACGGCGTTGACCAGCAGGTTGCGCAGGATCCGCTCGACGCGGCGCGGGTCGATGTCGGCGACGCAGCGCTCCTCGGGCACCTGCACGTGCAGCCACGCCTGCCGCCGCTCCGCCAGCGGGGAGGCGTGGTCGACGGCCTGGATCACGACGTCGCGCACGTCACGGCCCTCGGCGTCCAGCACCGCCGCGCCCGCGTCGAACCGGCTGATCTCCAGCAGGTCCGCCAGCAGGTCCTCGAACCGGTCGAGCTGGGTCTGCAGGAGCTCCGCCGAGCGCTTCGCAGCGGGATCGAAGTCGTCGCGCGAGGCGTGGATGACCTCACCGGCCATCCGGATGGTCGTCAGCGGGGTCCGCAGCTCGTGCGACACGTCCGAGACGAACCGTCGCTGCAGCGTCGAGAGCTCCTCCATGCGGTGGATCTGGTCCTGGAGGCTGTCGGCCATCTCGTTGAACGAGCGTGCCAGCGTGGCCATCTCGTCCTCGCCCTTCTCGGGCATGCGCTCCGACAGGTGCCCGTCGGCCAGCCGCTCGGCGACCTCGGCCGCACGGCGCACGGGACGAACCGTCTGCCGCGTGACGAGCCACGTCATGCTACCCAGCAGGACGACCAGGGCGACGGCCGCGAGACCGAGCGTGCGCTGCAGGAAGTCGAGCTGGTTCTGCTCGGCCTGCAGGCTGTACAGGAAGAAGAGCTGGTAGGTGCCGTCGACCGGCACGGTCACGTCCTGCCCGACCATCACGCCGGGCGACACGCCTCCGTTGTCCCGCGGGATCGCCACGGACTGCCAGTGCTGCCCACCGCCGGCCGTCGCCAGGCGCAGCTCCCGGGTGACGAGCGGGACCAGCGCCTGGTCCGACGCCGCCCCGGGGATGAACATGTCGCCGCCCTGCTGGCCGGGTGCGCGCAGCAGGAACACCTCGCGCCGGTCCGACCCCCCGGTGCGCTGGGCGAGCGCGACGTCGCGCTTGAGCCGCTGCACGTCGGGGCCGGTCGTCGCGGTCGAGGAGTCGAAGGTGGTCTGCGCCTGCAGCGTCGACCGGGCGCTCTCCTGGAGCACCTGGTGGAGCCGGGTCTCGAACAGCCCGTCGGCGGTACGAGCGCTCACGTAGGCGCCGACGAGCGTGAGCGCGACGAGGCCGATCGCCAGCGTCGAGGTGATGACCCGGATCTGCAACGACGAGCGCCAGGCCCGGGTCCACGAGCGAGCCCGTCGCCTCGACCGTGCCCGGAGCAGCCGCCAGGCGCCGCTCACACGCACCAGTGCGCTCCAGACCGCCTCACGTCGAGGCCACGCCCGCCTTGTAGCCGACGCCGCGGACGGTGACGACGATCTCGGGCTGCTCGGGGTCGTTCTCGATCTTCGAGCGCAGACGCTGCACGTGGACGTTCACCAGGCGGGTGTCCGCGGCGTGCCGGTAGCCCCAGACCTTCTCCAGCAGGACCTCGCGCGTGAACACCTGCCACGGCTTGCGGGCGAGCGCCACCAGCAGGTCGAACTCGAGCGGTGTGAGCGAGACGGGCCGGCCGGCCCGCGCGACGCGGTGCCCGGGCACGTCGATCGTGACGTCGCCGATGGTCAGGTGCTCGGGCGCGGGCTCGTCGCTGCGGCGCAGGCGGGCACGGACGCGCGCGACGAGCTCCTTGGGCTTGAACGGCTTCGAGATGTAGTCGTCGGCGCCGGACTCCAGCCCGAGGACCACGTCGACGGTGTCGCTCTTGGCGGTGAGCATCACGATGGGCACGCCCGACTCGGCGCGGATCTGGCGGCACACCTCGTTGCCGTCCTTGCCGGGCAGCATCAGGTCGAGCAGGACGAGGTCCGGCTGCGTGGCCCGGAACACCCCGATGGCCTCGTCGCCGTCCTCGCAGAACACCGGGTCGAAACCTTCCGACCGGAGCACGATGCCGATCATCTCGGCCAGCGCGGTGTCGTCGTCGACCACCAGTACGCGTCCCTTCATGGCGGCATTCTCGCACCGCACAGGCCCGGACCTGGGCCACCCCGCGCTGCAACGTGTCCCGACCGCGACAGATCACCCGGTCGCGCACCGGCGGACCTGGTCGCCGTGGCACGATGATTCCTCCGTGGGGGGCCCGACGACGGCGCCCCGGACCGCCTGCACCACGACAGCCGAGGAGCCGCGCTCGCATGACGAGCCCGCACGACGACGCGCCGCGACCGCCCAGCTGGGCGGCACCCGCCGGACCGGGAGCGCAGCCGCCGGAGAGCGTGCCGCAGCCCGGCCCGCCCGTCGCACCGCCCCCGCCGTCGGGCTGGGGGCAGCAGCCCCCCGGCGGCTACGGGTCGTGGGGCCCCGCGGCACCGCCTCCGCCGGGCCTCTCCTGGCGTCCGCAGGCGCTCCAGCCGGGCATCATCCCGCTGCGGCCGCTGGGCATGGGCGAGATCTACGACGGCGCCTTCCGTGCCGTGCGCGCCAACCCGCGCGTCATGTTCGGGCTCGCCGCGCTGGTCGTGACCGTGGCCGTCATCCTCCAGTCCGTCATCCAGTGGTACGTGAAGGGCATCCTCGCGCCGCAGCTGACGGACCTCTCGACCGACCTGGACCCGTCCGGGCAGCTGGGCTTCGCCGAGCAGGTGGGCTCCTCGATCGGGCTCCTCATCGCGGCACCCGTCACCACGATCGCGACGACCATCCTCACTGGCCTGCTCATCGTGTCGGTCAGCCGCTCCGTCCTGGGCCAGGTGGCGACCGTCGGGGAGGTGCTCCGGTCCTGGCGCGTCTGGCTCGTCGTCGCCTTCACGCTGCTCAGCGGGATCGCGATCCTGACGGTGGCCGCGGTCCTGGTCACGGGCGTCACCCTGCTGGCGGTCAACGACCAGGTCGCGCTCGCGGTGCTGGTCGGTCTCGGCGGCTCGGTGCTGTTCCTCGTCGCCGGGGTCTGGTTCGCCACGCGCACGCTGCTGGTGCCTCCCGCGCTGATGCTCGAGGGCAAGAAGTTCTGGCCCACCATCGCCCGGGCGTGGCGTCTCACCCGGCGGACCTTCTGGCGCCTGTTCGGGATCTACCTGCTCACCACGATCCTGGCCGGGATCATCGCGCAGATCATCGTGTTCCCCGCGACCCTCATCGCCCAGCTCGTCCTGCGCGACCCGACCGCGACGTCGTTCGGGTCGGTCGTCGTGATCGGCATCGCCACGATCATCGCGTCCACCCTGTCGACGACCTTCGTGTCGTCGGTGGTCGCCCTCCTCTACATCGACGTGCGGATGCGCCGCGAAGGGCTGGACGTCGAGCTGGCCCGCGCGGCAGAGACGGCCGCGTGAGCGTGCTCGCCAGCGTGGTCGCCGGCATCCCCGTCGACCCCGACGCCGCGACGGCCCGGCGCTGGGCCACCGAGGAGCTGCTCGACCCGGTGTACCACGAGCAGGGCTCGCTGCTCGGCCGGCTGGTGGACTGGCTGGCCGAGCTGCTCTCCGGCCTGCGGACCCCGGCCGCCCTCGACCCGTTCGCGGTCCTCGCGGTCGCCGGGGTGATCGTGGGCATCGTCGTCGTCGCGTTCCTGGTGGCCGGTCCCGTGCGGGGCTCGCGCCGCGGCCGCCCGGACCGGAGCGTCCTCGCGGACGA
Source organism: Cellulomonas sp. P5_C5 (assembly GCF_054049655.1). Classification (NCBI taxonomy): domain Bacteria; kingdom Bacillati; phylum Actinomycetota; class Actinomycetes; order Micrococcales; family Cellulomonadaceae; genus Cellulomonas; species Cellulomonas sp. P5_C5. Next base: position 93,934 of record NZ_JBFULY010000012.1, read on the forward strand.
CGACTCGCGGACCTCCGCGCAGATCCGGGCCGCCGCCGACGCCGCCGCGGCGACCGGCGACTGGACGGTCGCGGTGCTCGAGCGGTTCCGCGCGATCGTGCGAGGGCTCGAGGAACGGACGATCCTGGACGAGCGTGCCGCCCGGACCGCGCACGAGGCCGCCCTGGCCGCAGCGGCCCGGTTGCCGGCGCTCGCCGCCGAGCTGGTCGCGGCCGGCCGCACGTTCGACGACGTCGCGTACGGCGACGTCCCGGCGACCGCGCAGGACGAGGCACGCCTGCGCGAGCTCGACTCCCGCGTCCAGGACACGCGCGCGGCCCACGGCTCCGAGATCGCCGACCTGAGCGTGGCGGTCCCCCGATGAGCACGCCCGTCGTCACGGTGCACGAGGCGGTCGTCGGCGACGGCACCTCGACCCGCAGCCGGTCCGCCCGACGCTGGCGGCGGGCCAGGTGGCCGCTCGGGCTGCTCGCGCTCGTCGTCGTCGCGGGGATCCTCTCCGCACTGCCGGAGCCGCGGACCTCGACCCTGACGCTCGCACCCGACAACCCGGGCGACCTCGGGGCGCGTGCCGCGGCACAGATCCTCGGTCGGCAGGGGGTGGACGTGCGCTACGTGCGGCACATCGCCGACGTCGAGGCGCTCGCCGGCCCGGGCTCGACCGTGCTCGTCGTCGGCGACTACCTGCTCACGGACGAGCAGGTCGACGCCCTCGACGCCACGGACGCGGACCTCGTGCTGGTCGACGCGGGATGGGCGCTGGGCGTGCTCACCTCCTCGCTCGCGTCGAGCGGCGGCTACACCGACGCGCCCGAGCTCCGTTCGGCGCAGTGCGACGACCCGGACGCGGTCGTCGCCGGCGCGATCACGGCGAGCGGCGACCTGCTGGCCACCGGCCCCGGAGCGGTCGTCTGCTTCCCCGCCCCGGGTACCTCGACCGACGTGGGCGGCGCCTACGCCGTGGTCGAGTCCGACGGGCGCCGGATCGTCGCGCTGACCGACATGGCGCCGTTCACCAACGAGCACCTCGCCGAGCAGGGCAACGCGGCGCTCGTCCTGCGCGCCCTCGGCCGCCACGAGCGGCTCGTCTGGTACATCCCGTCGCTCGACGACGCGGGCTCGGGCGGGTCCGCACCCGGGACCGGCGCGCTGCTGCCACCGGTCGTCCCGATCCTCGCGCTGCAGCTCCTGCTCGTCGTCGTGGTCGCCGCGCTCTGGCGGGGACGCCGGCTCGGCCGGCTCGTCACCGAGCGGCTGCCGGTCGTGGTCCGCGCCGGCGAGACGACCCGCGGCCGCGGTCGCCTGTACCGACGCGGGCGGTCCTACGGGCACGCCGCCGCGGCGCTGCGCGCGGGGACGGCCGCACGCAGCGCGACCCGCCTCGGCCTGCCACGCTCGGCACCCGCACCACTCGTCGTCGACGCGATCTCCCGTGCGTCCGGGCGCCGCCCGGCGGACGTCGAGTCGTTGCTGTACGGCCCCCCACCGACCGACGACCGCGGGCTGGCCCGGCTGGCCCGTGACCTGGACCATCTCGAGAGCGAGGTTCACCGAACGTGAGCGACCAGAGCCCCCCGTGGGACGCGACTGCACCCACCGCCCCGCCGCACCAGCCGTCCGAGGAGCTCCGCGCTGCGCTCGGTGCCGTGCGCACCGAGGTCGCCAAGGCGGTCGTCGGGCAGGACGCCGCCGTCAGCGGTCTGGTCATCGCGCTGCTGTGCCGCGGTCACGTGCTGCTCGAAGGCGTCCCCGGGGTGGCCAAGACGCTGCTCGTGCGCGCGCTGTCGGCCGCGCTCGACCTGGAGACCAAGCGGGTCCAGTTCACCCCGGACCTCATGCCCGGCGACGTCACCGGCTCCCTGGTGTACGACGCCCGCACGGCCGAGTTCTCGTTCCGCGCCGGACCGGTCTTCACCAACCTCCTGCTCGCCGACGAGATCAACCGGACGCCGCCCAAGACCCAGGCGTCGCTGCTCGAGGCCATGGAGGAGCGCCAGGTCTCGATCGACGGCACCCCGCGGCCGCTGCCCGACCCGTTCCTCGTCATCGCGACGCAGAACCCCGTCGAGTACGAGGGCACCTACACCCTCCCGGAGGCGCAGCTCGACCGGTTCCTGCTCAAGCTGGTGCTGCCGATGCCTGAGCGTCACGAGGAGATCGAGGTGCTGACCCGGCACGCCGCCGGCTTCGACCCGCGCGACCTCGCGGGTGCCGGTCTGCGCCCGGTGGCGACGCCGGAGATGCTCGCGCGGGCCCGGGCGGAGGTCGGTCGTGTGCAGGTCGCCCCGGAGGTCCTCGGCTACGCCGTCGACGTGTGCCGGGCCACCCGGCAGTCGCCGTCCCTCTCGCTCGGGGTCTCCCCCCGTGGCGCCACGGCGCTGCTGGCGACGTCCCGGGCGTGGGCGTGGCTGTCCGGGCGCGGCTACGTGACACCGGACGACATCAAGGCGCTGGCGCACCCCACGCTGCGCCACCGCGTCCAGCTGCGTCCCGAGGCCGAGCTCGAGGGTGTCAGCACGGAGAGCGTCCTCGACACGGTGCTCGCGTCCGTCGCCGTCCCCCGCTGACATGGCGGTGACCTGGCGCGCGGTCGTCCTCGCCGCGCTCGGCCTGCCGGTGGTGCTCGTCGTGCCCGCCGCAGGCACGGTGCTGCTGTGGGCGCTGCTCGTCGTGGTCGCGTGCGTGGTGGACGTGGCGCTCGCCGCGTCGCCGCGGCAGGTCGCGATCCGTCGCGAGGTGCCGGCCTCGGTCCGCCTCACCGAGCCGGCGACCTCCACCCTCACCCTGACGAACCTGGGCGGCCGCCGCCTGCGGGCGCTCGTGCGCGACGCGTGGCCACCGTCGTCGGCCGCGCAGAGGGACCGGCACCGCGTCGACGTCCGACCCGGCGACGGCGTGCGCGTCCGGACCGTCCTGGTGCCCACCCGGCGCGGCGACGCGCACGCGGACCGCGTGACGATCCGCACGTTCGGCCCGCTGCGGCTCGCCGGGCGGCAGGCGTCGCTGACCACGCCGGGACGGCTGCGGGTGCTCCCCGAGTTCGCCTCCCGACGGCACCTGCCCAGCCGCCTCGCGCGGCTCCGGGAGCTCGACGGGCGTGCGTCCGTGCAGGTGCGCGGTCCGGGGACCGAGTTCGACTCGCTGCGGGAGTACGTGATCGGCGACGACGTGCGCGCGATCGACTGGCGTGCGACCGCCCGGCGCTCCGACGTCGTCGTGCGCACGTGGCGGCCGGAGCGTGACCGCCGGGTGCTCATCGTGCTCGACAGCGGCCGCACGTCCGCCGTGCGCGTGCTGGACGCCCCCCGGCTCGACGCGTCTATCGAGGCGGCGCTGCTGCTCGCGGCGCTCGCCACGAAGGCCGGCGACCGCGTCGAGCTGCTGGTCTTCGACCGCCGGGTGCGCGGCAGGGTGGCCAGCGCGACGGGCGCCCGGGTGATGGCCGCGTTCGCGGACACGCTCGCCCTGGTCGAGCCCGAGCTCGTGGAGACCGACTGGCCGGGCGTCGTGACGCAGGTCCGGCAGCGGCTGAGCCAGCGTGCCCTCGTCGTGCTGCTCACCGCGCTGGACCCGTCGGCGGTCGAGCAGGGCCTGCTCGGGGTGGCGGGGCAGCTCACCGAGCGGCACCAGGTGGTGCTCGCGTCGGTGTCCGACCCCGAGGTGGATGCGCTGCGCACGGCCCGCTCCGGTGCCGCCGAGGTCTTCGACGCGGCTGCCGCCGAACGTGTCGGACTCGAGCGCTCGGCGGTGGCCGTCCGGCTGCGCCAGAGGGGCGCCGAGGTGGTCGACGCACTGCCCGACGACCTGGCACCCCGCCTCGCCGACACGTACATCGCGCTGAAGGCGGCGGGCCGGCTCTGAGGGGACCTGAGAGGGGACCGCGGCGGCTCCGCCGGGTACCTTTCGCCATGTGCCCGACCTGCTGACCCGAGCCCACCTCAACCGCGCGCTGCTCGACCGCCAGCACCTGCTCGAGCGCCGGCCCGGGCCGGCGATCGAGATGGTCGAGCACCTGGTGGGGCTCCAGGCGCAGAACGCGTGGTCGCCGTACGTCGGGCTGTGGAGCCGCGTCGCGGGGTTCCGCACCGACGAGATCGGCGAGGCCTTCTGGGACCGGTCGGTCACCCGGATCGCGGTGATGCGCAGCACGATCCACCTCGTCACGGCGGCCGACGCCCTGGTGCTGCCCGGTCTGATCGCCCCGCTCCATGCCAAGGACCTGCGGGTCAACGCCCAGCACAGCGCCGCGCTGCGCAGCCTGGACGTACCCGAGCTCACCGCCGCCGCGCGGGAGCTCGTCGAGACGGAGCCGCGCGTGACCACCGAGCTCGGTCGCCTGCTGGCGCAGCGGTGGCCGGACGTCGCCCCGAGCACGCTCGCCTACGCGGCCCGCGCGACGCTCCCCCTGGTGCAGGTCCCGCCGCGCGGCGTGTGGGGGCGGTCGGGGGCGACGACGTGGACCACCGCGGACGCGTGGTTCGGTCCGGACCGGTCCGCCGCGGCGCCCGACCTGGCCGACCCGTCCGTGCTCGCCGCCGAGCAGGAACGGCTCGTCGGGCGCTACCTCGCCGCGTTCGGCCCGGCGTCCGTCGCGGACCTGCAGAACTGGTCCGGGCTCACCGGGATGCGGGCGGTGGTGGATCGCCTCGACCTGGTCAGCTACCGCGCCGACCCGTCCCCGGGCGCCGTGCGGGAGCGCGAGGTCCTCGACCTGCCGGGCGCGACGCTGCCCGACCCGGACGTGCCGGCACCGGTGCGCTTCCTCGCCGACTACGACAACGTGCTGCTCGGGCACGCCGACCGCACCCGGATCATCGCTCCCGAGCACCGCCCGTACCTGGCCAGCCCGAACGGCGTCGTCCCGGCCACGTTCCTGCTGGACGGACGCGTGGCGGGCACCTGGGACGTCCCCCGGGACCCGCGGCTGCGCGGACCGGTCACGCTCACCGTGCGACCGTTCGAGCGGCCGACCGCTCGCCAGCGCGACGAGCTCCAGGCAGAGGCGGAGGCGCTCGTCGAGCTCGTGGCCGCGACGGCGGACGAGCGTCGGGTGGTGGTGCTCGACCCGGGCTGAGCTCAGCCGGCGGTCGCCAGCACGTAGCCGGCGCGGTCCGCCTCGAGGTCCCCGGTGTGCCCGGCCCGGACGGCCCGCCGGCCGAGCACGAGCGTGTACGTCCAGAACGCCGCGAGTGCGATGACGCCGATGCCGACCTTGACGGCCCACGGCAGCCCCGAGCCCGTGATGAACCCCTCGATGAGACCCGACACCGCGAGCACCCCCACGAGCCCGATCGCCACGGTGAACAGCGCGCGGGCCTCCTGCGCGAGGGCCTTGCCGCGTGTGCGGGGGCCCGGGTCGACCCAGGTCCAGAAGATCCGCAGCCCCGCGGCGCCGGCGACGAACACCGCGGTCAGCTCGAGCAGGCCGTGCGGGGAGATCAGCTGGAGGAACACGTCCAGGTGCCCGTGCGCGGCCATCATGCCGCCCGCAGCCCCCACGCTGACCGCGTTGTTGGCCAGGAAGTACACGGGCCCGATCCCGGTGATCCCGGTGGCGATGCAGACGGCGGTCAGGAACGCGTTGTTGGTCCACACCATCGCCGCGAAGCCCGCACCGGGCGTGTAGTACTCCGCGAACGAGTTCTCGACGTACTCCTGCTGCTGGCTCGGCGTCCCCATCGACGCGAGCGCCTCGGGCTGCGTCGCCACCCACACGCCCGCGGTCACCCCGAGCACGAGGAAGCCCACCGTGACGCCGACGGTCCACCACCGGATCCGGTAGAGCGCGGCGGGCAGTGCCACGGCGACGAAGGCGGTGACGTCGCGCCAGCTCGGCTCGTGCGTGCCGGCGATCGCGGCGCGGGCCCGCCCCACGAGCATCGACAGGCGGGTCACCATCTCGGGGTCCGGGGCGGCCGAGCGCACGCTGGACAGGTCGGTGGCGACGCTCTGGTAGAGACGCACCAGCTCGTCGGCCTCGGCGCCGTTGCGGCGGCGCATCCGGACGAGCTCCTCGAGCCGCGCCCAGTCCGTCGCGCGTGCTCGTTCGAAGGCGTCCAGGTCCATGGCGCACAGCCTGCCATCCCGGCGGCTCGGCACCGGCTAACCTGCCCAGCATGGACGGCATCCTCACAGGCGAAGGCGTCCTGCTCGACGCACGGCCCACGTCCGCGGCGACGCGCCTGCTGGCGGCCCTGCTCGACCTGCTGGTCCTCGGGGTCGGCCTGTTCGTGCTGTTCATCGCCCTGGGCGTCCTCGCCCCCGAGGCGTCCGAGGAGCTGGGCCGCATCCTCGGCATCGTGGTCGTCGCGACCGTCATCATCGTGCTTCCCACGACGGTCGACACCCTGACCCGGGGCCGGTCGCTCGGCAAGCTGGCGATGGGCATCCGGATCGTGCGCGACGACGGCGGTCCCCTGGTGTTCCGGCAGTCCCTCGTGCGGGCGCTCGTCGGCATCGTCGAGCTGTGGCTGACGCTCGGTACCGTCGCGCTGATCTGCTCGATCGTGCACCCGCAGGGCAAGCGCGTGGGTGACATCCTCGCCGGGACCTACGCGGTCCGGGTGCGCGGCGCCGCCAAGACACGCACCCCCGTCGTGATGCCGCCGCCGCTGGCCGGCTGGGCGCACTCCGCGGACCTTGCCCGCCTGCCCGACGGGCTCGCGCTGTCCGTGCGGCAGTTCCTCGGCCGGGCGACCTCGCTGCACCCGGCCTCCCGCGTACAGCTGGGCTCGCAGCTGACGACGGAGGTCCAGCGCTACGTCAACCCGCTGCCGCCGGTGGGCACCCATCCCGAGGCGTTCCTGGCCGCCGTGCTGGCCGAGCGCCGCGACCGCGAGCTCACGGCCCGGCTGCGGACCGGGTCGCGGGACGCCGCGGAGTCGTCGCAGCTGCACCGACTCCCCCACGGCGTCCCGGACCCCGCCAACTGAGGTCTCTCAGTAGCGGTAGTGCTCCGGCTTGTACGGGCCTGCCACGTCGACGCCCAGGTACTCCGCCTGGGACTTGGTCAGCTCCGTCAGCCGGACCCCGAGCGCGTCGAGGTGCAGCCGCGCGACCTTCTCGTCCAGCACCTTGGGCAGCCGGTACACCTCGCGGGCGTAGTCGCCGGGCTTGGTGAACAGCTCGATCTGGCCGATGACCTGGTTGGAGAACGAGTTGCTCATGACGAACGACGGGTGCCCGGTCGCGTTGCCCAGGTTCAGCAGGCGGCCCTCCGAGAGCACGATGATCGACCGCTCGGGTCCCGACTCGTCGGCGGGGAACGTCCACTCGTGCACCTGCGGCTTGATCTCGGTCCGGGTGATCCCGGGCACGGCCGCCAGCCCGGCCATGTCGATCTCGTTGTCGAAGTGCCCGATGTTGCCGACGACGGCCTTGTTCTTCAGCCGGGCCATCTGCGCCGCCGACACGACGTCCTTGTTGCCGGTCGTGGTGATGACGAAGTCGGCCTGGTCGATGACGTCGTCGAGCCGCGTCACCTGGTAGCCGTCCATCGCGGCCTGGAGCGCGCAGATGGGGTCGACCTCGGAGACGATCACCCGTGCGCCCTGGCCACGGAACGCCTCCGCGGCGCCCTTGCCGACGTCCCCGTACCCCGCGACGAACGCGACCTTGCCGCCCATGAGGACGTCCGTGGCGCGGTTGATGCCGTCGGGCAGCGAGTGCCGGATGCCGTACTTGTTGTCGAACTTCGACTTGGTCACGGAGTCGTTGACGTTGATGGCCGGGAACAGCAGGCCCCCGGCCTCGGCCAGCTGGTAGAGGCGGTGCACGCCGGTGGTCGTCTCCTCGGTGACGCCCTTGATGTCCGCCGCGATCGTGGTCCAGCGCTGCGGGTCCGCCGCGAGCGAGCGGCGCAGCGTGCCGAGGATGACCAGGTACTCCTCCGAGTAGCCCTCCTCCCCCGGCTGCGGGTCGGACGGCACCGCACCGGCGGCCTCGTACTCGACGCCCTTGTGCACCAGCAGGGTCGCGTCGCCACCGTCGTCGAGGATCATGTTCGGCCCCGTCCCGCCGGGCCACAGGAGGATCTGCTCGGTGCACTCCCAGTACTCGTCGAGCGACTCGCCCTTCCACGCGAACACCGGGACCCCGCCCGGCTCGTCGACGGAGCCGTGCGGGCCGACGACCACCGCAGCGGCCGCCTCGTCCTGCGTCGAGAAGATGTTGCACGACGCCCAGCGGACCTCGGCACCGAGCGCGACGAGCGTCTCGATGAGCACCGCCGTCTGGACCGTCATGTGCAGGGACCCGGCGACGCGGGCTCCCGCGAGCGGCTGCGTCGGACCGAACTCGGTGCGCAGGGCCATGAGGCCGGGCATCTCGTGCTCGGCGAGGCGGATCTGGTGCCGACCGGCCTCGGCGAGGGACAGGTTCCGGACCTTGTACTGGCCGGGGAGCTCATCGAAAGAGGACATGTTCACTCCTGGGGTGCGCGTGCGGAAGCGGGCGCGACGCATCAGGGCTACGGCGTCGTAGCACCTGGTCGTTCGCGCCGGCGCGACCCCTCTCGGTCTGCGGGCATCACCCACGCCGTCCGGGCCATGCTAGCCCCGGGTGAGCGGCGTCACAGCGGGTTCGTCACCCCTGTCGGACCGGCACACCCTCGTCGACGAGGAGCACCGGGATCCCGTCCCGCACCGGGTAGGCCAGCGGGTTGTCCGGGTCGGTCGACACGAGGGTCGGCTCACCGTCCGGACCGACCCCGTCGACCAGCGTCGCACCCGTCACCGGGCATCGCAGCAGCTCGCGGGCCCACGGCTCCAGCGACCGCCCCGACGTCGAGCCGGTCATCAGCCCTCCCCGTCCTGTCGCACCAGCGCGAGCACGTCGTCGCGGACCTTCTCCATGATGTCCTCGTCGGCCGCCTCGACGTTCAGCCGCAGCAGCGGCTCCGTGTTGGAGGCGCGCAGGTTGAACCACCACTGCGGGTGGCCGTCCCAGTGCGACACGGTGAGGCCGTCCAGCTCGTCGACCTGGACCGGACCGGCGCCCTGCTGGGTGACGTAGGCCTCGACGACCCGCGCGCGGGCGGCAGCCACGTCGGCGACCCGGGAGTTGATCTCCCCGCTCGCCGAGTACGGCTGGAACTGCTCCGACAGCGCGGACAACGGGTGCGGCTGGCCGCCGAGGGCCGCGAGCACGTGCATCGCGGCGAGCATCCCGGTGTCGGCGAAGAAGAAGTCGCGGAAGTAGTAGTGCGCGCTGTGCTCGCCACCGAAGACCGCGTCGTTCTGCGCCATCTCGGCCTTGATGAACGAGTGGCCCACCCGGGTGCGGACGGTGGTCGCCCCTGCGGCCTTCAGCAGGTCCGGCACCACCTGCGACGTGATGAGGTTGTGGATCACGGTCGGGGTGCGGCCCGCGGCGCGCTCCCGCTCGACCTCCCGCAGCCCCACGAGGGCCGTGATCGCCGACGGGCTGACCGGGTCGCCGTGCTCGTCGATGACGAAGCAGCGGTCCGCGTCCCCGTCGAACGCGAGCCCGAGGTCCGCGTCGTGCTCGACGACCGCCGCCTGCAGGTCCCGCAGGTTCTCCGGCTCGAGGGGGTTGGCCTCGTGGTTGGGGAAGGTGCCGTCCAGCTCGAAGTACAGCGGCACGACGTCCAGCGGCAGCTCCGGGAGCCCGGCGCCGGTGCCGAGGACGGCCGGCGCGGTGAACCCGCCCATGCCGTTGCCCGCGTCGACGACGACCTTCAGCGGGCGGATGCCGGACAGGTCCACCAGGGAGCGCAGGAACGACGCGTACTCGGCGAGCAGGTCCCCGTCCTCGATGGTTCCGCGCTGCGCTGCCGCGACCTCGGGCACCGAGCCGGCCAGGTAGTCGCCGGCCAGCTCCCGGACCGTCGTCAGCCCGCTGTCCTGGCCCACCGGCCGCGCGCCGGCGCGGCACAGCTTGATCCCGTTGTACTGCGCGGGGTTGTGGCTGGCCGTGAACATCGCGCCGGGGATGCCCAGCGAGCCGGACGCGAAGTACAGGCCGTCGGTCGATGCCAGGCCGATCCGCAGGACGTCGACGCCGCGCGCGGCCAGCCCGTCGGCGAACGCCGCCACGAGCTCGGGCCCGGAGGGGCGCATGTCGTTGGCGATGACCACCCGGGGGCGGTCCGTGGCTTCGGGGAGCACCACGACGTCGGCGAACGCGGCGCCGATCGCGCGGGCCACGGAGGGGTTGAGCTCGCCGGGGACGAGGCCCCGGACGTCGTAGGCCTTGATGAGGGCGCTCAGATCGACACGGTCCGCTACAGGGGAGGTCACGCGGCCATCGTACCGGGGGCCGCGCGCTGCTCAGCAGGTCAGGAGTCGCCGCCCACGACGTCGTCGCGGTCCAGCGGCACGCCGTTCCCGTCGAGGGGGAACCAGTTGCGCTGCTCGCACGCCGGGCACGAGACGAAGACCACCTGCCGACCGTCCGTCAGAGCCATCCGGATCCGGGTCAGGTCGGTCTCGCCGCACCGCAGGCACGCCGCGGTCCCGGGCACCCCGGGGCCTGACGGCTGGCTGATCGAGCCCAGCGGCTCCCCCGCGCGCTCGGCCCGGGCGCGCGCTGCCTCTCCCTTGCGGCGGGCCACGTCAGCCCTCGCCCCGCAGCACCCGCAGGTGCCCTCGACGGGGTGCGTCATTCAGCACGGCGCCCACGGCCTCCGGCAGGGGCGCCGGCTCCGGCTCGGTGCGCCTGCCGGCCTCGCGCACGGCGTCGGCCAGCGCGAGCAGGTCGTCCCGGCTCGGCGGCGCGGGCGTGAACTCGGGCGTGAGCCGGACGACCTCCCACCCGCGCGGGGCCGTGAGTCGCTCGGCGTGCTCGATGCACAGGTCGTACGAGTGCGGCTCGGCGTGCTGCGCCAACGGGCCCAGCACCGCGGTCGAGTCGGCGTACACATAGGTCAGCGTGGCCACGGCCGCACGGCCACAGGCCGTGCGCGAGCACTGCCTCACGGATCTCACGCGCTGACCGTACCCCCGAGCGGCGACAGGCCGTGTCCCCCACGCCGTCGCCCGTCCGCGATCTACAGTGCACAGGTGAGCTCAGCACCGCCCCCGCCCGCCCGTCGGCCCCCCGGCGTCGGTCGTCGCTCCGTCGCGCTGCCGTCGGCGGCCGTGGTGCCGGTGCGTCGTCGTGACCGGCGCGGACGCGGACCCCGCGGGCCGCTGATGCCGAGCACGATGCCCGCCTACCGCACCCGTGCCGAGCGGTTCGACGACCTCGTCCTCGACGCCGTCGAGCGGATCGAGCGGACCTGGGCGCGTCAGCTGCAGGGCACGGAGTTCGCGGTCGAGGACGTGCCGCCGTCCAACCCGGCGCCGTGGGAGCACGGCGGCGTCCCGCTGGGCCGGTACTTCCCGCCCGACGCGGGGCTGCCCGCCCGCATCGTGATCTACCGCCGGCCCGTCGAGTCCCGCGCGAGCGACCCCCTCGACCTGGCCGACCTCGTGCGGGACGTCGTCGTCGAGCAGGTCGCCCACCTGCTCGGCCGCTCGCCCGAGGACGTCGACCCGCGGTACGGCGACGCCGGCTGACGCCACTAGCCTGTCCGCACGATGACCGACTCTCTCTCCGCCCCCGGCACCACCCGTCCCGACGTCCGGGTGGTGTGCGTCGTCTACCACCCCGGCGACGAGCTCGCGACGTTCGCACGGACCCTGGCGACGGCCTCGGCGGCGTCCGTCGAGCTCGTGATCGTGGACAACGGGACCGATCCGACCGTCGCGCGCGCGGTGGCCGACGAGTTCGGGGCACGTCTCGTCTCACCGGGGGCCAACCTCGGGTACGGCGGTGGCGCCAACCTCGGCGCGACGGGCAGCACGGCACCGTGGCTCGTCGTCGCCAACTCGGACATCGAGTGGCAGCCCGGGTCCCTCGACGCGCTCGTGGACGCGGCTCGGACCGAGCCGCGCGCCGGGGCCGTCGGGCCCGCCCTGCTCAACACCGACGGGACGGTCTACCCGTCGGCGCGCGAGCTGCCGTCGCTGACGCAAGGGGCCGGGCACGCGCTGTTCGTGCGCGTCTGGCCGGGCAACCCGTGGACCCGCCGGTACCGCGCACACGAGGGGGACGCCGGGACGCGCCGGGCTGCCGGGTGGCTCTCGGGGGCCTGCCTGCTGCTCCGGCGCGAGGCCTTCGAGGGTGTCGGCGGGTTCGACGACGACTACTTCATGTTCTTCGAGGACGTCGACCTCGGCGAGCGGCTCGGCCGTGCCGGGTGGACCAACCTGTACGTCCCGCAGGTGCAGGTCACGCACGTCGGGGGCACGTCCTGGCGGGCCAGGCCGGCGGCGATGATCTCCGCGCACCACGCGAGCGCCGCCCGGTACGTCCGGCGCCGGTACCCGCACTGGTACCAGTGGCCGGTCCGCCGTGCGGCGGCCCTGGGGCTGCGCCTGCGTGAGCGCGCGGAGCTGCGCTCCGCGGGGTGAGTCAGCGGGTGCCGAGCCGCGGGTCCTCCCGCACGGCGACGTCGGGGGTGGTGCGCGGCACCGGCACGGGGTCGAGCACCGAGACGAGGACGCCGTCCGGCTGGTTGTCCTCGGCGAGGAGCGCCCAGGCGACGGCCACCTTCGCGTCCTCGTCGGTCACCAGGTCCACGCCGACGACGCCCGCCGGGGCCCCTCGGCCTCCGGTCGACATGCCGGGCTCGGGCACCTCGACGTCGCCGGTCCCGGTCGCGAGCTTGTCGACCGACCACACCCCGGTCGTGCCGGCGGCCAGCCGCAGCCGGCGCTCGGCCAGCACGGAGCCGTCGGCGCCCAGGAGCCGCAGCGTCGCCGTCGCGGTCCCCTTCGCCGCGGGGTCCTTGCCGGTGGCGACCGCCCCGACGACCAGCTTGCCGCGGGTGCCCGACGGGATCGCGACGACGCCGCTGCGACCCACCGCGGTCGACGCCGCCCACGCCCGCTCGACGCTCGGCACGTCGTCCAGCTCACCGACGGAACCGGGCCGACTGAGCACCGCGGAGGCCAGCACGGGCTGGTCGGCGTCGACGACGACGGTGTAGGAACCGGCCGGGAGGCCACCCAGCGGCACGTCCGTCACCTCGCCGGGCGCGAGCGCGACGGACGCCGCACCCGGGAGCTCGGTGACGCCCGCGTCCCCGAGCAGCGTGACGTGCGCCGTCGTGCCGGTGTCACCGGGCGCCAGCAGCCGCAGCGCGGGCGCCGACGCGTCGCCCACCTTCGACGCGACCACCGAGAGCCCGGGGACGACCTGACGTCGGGAGGGCGCGTCCCCGGGGACGACGAGCTCCGTGCCCGCCGGGGTGAAGCCGTCGAGGGCCGAGTCCTGCACGTGCACGCCGACCCGCCCGCCCGTGGCGGAGACGTGCACCGCCAGCCGTCGCTGGTCGGCGGCGATCCCGCCGAGGACGATCACGCGCTGCGCGCCGGGCGCCACCAGGAACCGTTCACCGGTGAGATCAGCAGGACCGGACGGCCCCCAGATGGTCAGGCCGACCTCGGCGGGGGTCGAGCCCGCGTTGCTGAGCACCAGCTGGGCCGTGCTCGACAGGTCGGTGGCGCCACCGAGCAGCCACGCGTCGGCCGTCGGCTGCTGGCACGAGGCCGCCGCCAGGCCGCGCAGGTCCCCGGCCGTGACCAGTCCCGCGCTCGCCGCGGCGACCCGGGCCGGAGAGGACCCCGGCTCGGCGCGGACCACGAGCGGGCCGGTCACGCCCTCCACGACCGCCGCGGTGCCGCCGGGAGCCAGCGTCGCGGTCACGGCCGACCGGTCGAGCGGGGTCACCGTCCCGGCGGAGCTGCCGTCCCGGTCCGGGACCGACGTCACGACGGTGACCGTCGAGACCGGGTCCACCGGGGTCGGGTCGAAGGCCGAGTCACCCCGGCCGGTGTCGTCCGGCAGGATCAGCGCGCCGGGGCACACGAGCGTCGACGCTGTCGGCGGGACCGGCACCACGGTCGTCGCCACCGCGTCGTCCGTGCCCGAGCCCGGGACCCGGGCACCGGCGACGACCACGACGACGGTCAGCCCCAGGACAGCGAGCCCGGACAGCGCCCGGGCACCGCGCGCGAGCCACACCTGCGCAGGCGTCGGCACGGGTCGGACGGCGCTCATGCGCGTATCCCCCGACGCCGGCGCACCGGGACCGCCAGCAGGACCGTGACGAGCGCGACGAACGCCTGGAGCGCGAGCCAGATCCCCCGGTCCGGGTCGTCGTACCGGACGACGAGCTCTCCGGACTCGGCGCCGAGGGCGAACGTCTGGCGCCACCCGTCGTCGACCGACCGCAGGGACCGGCCGTCGAGCGTCGCGTGCCAGTGCGGGTCGGCGCGCTCCGCCAGCACGAGCAGCCGCTCCGCCTCACCCGCGGGGACCACGGTGTCGACGGCACGGCCGGAGGACGCGACCGCCAGCGCCGCGGCGGTCGGGTCGGCAACGTCGACGCTCGCCGGCAGGATCCGCGCCCACGCGGGGACGACCGTCGGGGCGGCGACCCCGGCCGCGGTGGAAGTCGCCTGGACCCGCCAGAGCGTCCCCGTGGCGTTCTGGGTCACTCGCTCGAGACCGGCCGTCGAGTCGAGCCGGCTCACGAGCTCCTCGCGCTGCGCAGCCGCGACCTGCGGCGCGACCCCGCCGAGGTCGTGCGGCAGCGGCGGCACGACGACGTCGGCCACGGCGAGCGCGGCCAGCTCGCCGGCGACGTCGCCGGTCGCCGCCGACGCCAGGCGTGCCACGAGCGCGTCGACCTCGCTCGTCGCGGCGTCGTCGGCGGCCACCTCGGGCGACGTCAGGTCGCCGCGCAGGGTCCGCGTCGACTCTGCGGCGGCCTGGTCCACCAGCTGCGCACCGTCGGCGCGCATGAGCTGCCACGTCACCGTCGACGCACCGGCGTCAGAGTCCTCGGCGGAGGGGGCGACGCTCACCGCGAGCACCCGCGACGACAGGGCCGACGCCTGCGCCTGCTGGCCGACCGCAGGAACGATCGCCCGCTCGACCGCGCGCAGGGGCACGGCGTCGCCGCTGCGCGCCTGCCACGTCCACGAGCCGAGCCAGACCGCGGGCACCACGACGGCCACCGCGGTCAGGAGCGCGATGACCGGCTGCCGCCACCCGAACGTGTAGCCGGCGAGCCGCTCGCGCAGCCGGTCCGCGCCGAGGACCGCGGCGGCGAGCAGCCCGACACCGGCCAGCGACAGGGCCGGACCGGCCCACCCGTACGCGAGCACGTCGTCCGAGACCGCGACCGGGATCGCGACGACGACGGTCGCGGTCGCCACGCCGAGGACCGCGACGAGCCAGGCTCCGCGCACCGCCCGCGCGACGGGCGCGCCCCGCAGGAGCGCCAGCCCGGCGAGCACCAGCACCACCGCACCGAGGGCGAGCGGCCAGGCCGTGGCCATGGCGGTCGGCAGCGCGTCGGGGACGAGCGACGACGCGTCGGTCGGGAGGCCGAGCAACCGGCTCACGGGACCGGCGTCGGACGACGCAGCCGGCAGACCCGGGTCGGCGACGAGCAGCCGCCACCCCGCCAGGCCGCGCCCGGCGGCCTCGACGAGGGTGGGACCGAGCAGGACGAGCGCCGGGACGGCGACGAGCAGCACCCGGCCGCGCCGCCGCGGGGCGCACAGCGCCACGACGCACAGCGCGAGCAGGCCGGGGACGAGCAGGCCGGGTGCGCCGGCGACGGCGAACGCGAACGCGATCGCTGCCCCGGCCGCCGCGGCGACGGACCCGGTCGGATCGGGCGAGCCGACGAGCTCGGGCAGGGCAGGCTCGGGCTCGGGATCGACCTCCGCCGGCGCTTCCTCGGACACCCGCGGCGTCGGCACGGTCGGGGTGCCACGGACCGGCGTCTCGACCGCAGCCTGGTCGACGTCGTCGTCGTCGGCACGCTGCGCGGTCGCCACACCCGACAGGACTTGGTCCACGCGCTGCACGCCGACCGCGCGGGCGAGGCCCAGGGCCACCCACGGCAGCATGACGTGCGCGACGACGGCACCGAGCCGACCGTCGCCGAGCCCCAGCAGCAGCGCGGGAGCGCCTGCCCAGACGATCGCCGCCCACGCCCGCACGCCGACGGACCGCGTCGCGGCACCGGCGGCCGCCCAGGCGCCCAGGCCCGCGAGCAGGACCGAGCCGAGCAGCAGCAGCGCCACGGCGGTCGACGACGAGCCGCCGGACAGGATGGTCGGCACGGTCAGCGCGGTGAGCAGCGCATCGGCGGGCCCCGGGCCCCCCAGCCCGCCGGCGACCCAGCCCGACGTCGCGGCGGACCACAGGTCACCCAGGTGCGCGGCGGTGGGCAGCAGCGCGGCGCCGACGAGTCCCGCTCCCCCGGCGGCGGCAGCGACGAGCGGACCGAGTCCGACGCCCGCCGCGGCGACGAGGACGGTCACCACGACAG